>JAQGMO010000201.1 GCA_028292315.1 Herminiimonas sp.
AAAACCGTTCTGCCGCAAGTCTTTACACACGGTTTCACCGAGTATTTCATCGTCTTCAATCAGTAACAATCGAATATGCATATACAGGGGTTCCCGTTGCGTAAGCCGTCCTTGCCGAGGTCCGGCAACACGATCAAAAATACAGCAATGTGATAATTTTTGCAATAGTTCCGGCCCCGTTCAATGTTATTGCCCGCGCCATTATTGCCCGCGCCATTATTCGCCGCGCCAACCGCCGCCGAGCGCGCGGTACAACTGCACCAGCGAGACCAGTGAGTTGCCGTAAGCCTGGACCATCTGCAGCTCGGCGGAAAACAGGCTGTTCTCGGCATCGATGACTTCAAAATACGAGGAAAAGCCCGTCTCGTATCGGCGCAGAACCCGCTGGCTGGCCTGGCGCAGCGCATTGACCTGCTGCTCCTGGGCTGTCAGAAATTCGCGAAAGCTGCGCCGCGCCGCGAGCGCATCGGCGACTTCTCGAAATGCCTGCGCCACCGCATTCTGGTATTGCAGAATGGCCTGCTCCTGACGCCCCCTCGTCGCCTCAACCTGATAACCGTTGCGTTGCGCATTGATCAGCGGTTGCAACAGGGACAATCCAAACGACCACACCCGGTTCGGCCCGCTGAACAGGCCGGACAATTCCGTGCTTTCCCAACCAAAGGTCCCGGTAAGGGAGATTGATGGAAACAGCGCGGCCCGCGCCGCGCTCACGCTGGCTGTCGCGCCGGCCAGGTTGTATTCGGCCTGCCGCAGATCGGGGCGGCGCTCGAGCAGCGAGGAAGGCAATCCGGTGGGTACCGCCAACGGTATGGGGAAATCCTGCAGGTCGCGCCGTTCCCTGACGATTGCCGCGGGATTTTCCCCGAGCAGTATCCGCAACTGGTTTTCGAAGCGGGCAATCTGGCGCTGTAAATCAGGCAGGTTGCCGCGCGCGAGCGCCAGGCTGGCTTCGGCGCGGGACACGTCCAGCCCGGACGATGCGCCTTGCCTGAATTTGCGCTGTGTCAGCAGCAGGAAGCGTTCGCGGTTGGCGATAGCCCGCTCGGTAATGCGGAATTGCTGATCGAGCGAGAGCAAGGCGAAGTAGTCGGTCGCGACCTCGGCAATCAGGCTGATCGCGATACTGTGGCGCGCATAATCATTCGCCAGCACGACGGCCCTGGCCGCCTCGTTCAAACTCGCGAGGCGCCGCCACAGGTCGACTTCAAAGAAAGCCTGAGCCTGCAAAGAGGACAGATTGCCGGTGCTGAACTGGCTGCCCTGAAAGACACGGCCGCGATCGAATGAGCCGGCAATATCGAGCTGCGGCAAGCGCGCAAGCTCGGTCACACCGGCTAGCGCGCGTGCTTCCGCTACGCGTGCCGCGGCAATCCGCACATCGCGATTCTGTTCGAGCGCCGTGCTCAACAACCGCTGTAAGGTTTGGTCGCGGTACATCTCCCACCAGCCCAGATCAGCCAGCGACTGCTCGCCCTGCACCGTGTCCTGGGTCCGGAATGCGACGGGCATATCGAGTTCGGGGCGGCTGTAATCCGGCCCCGTTGCGCAGGCGGCCAGCGTCGCGGCAAGCACGCAAATGCCAGCCACGCGTTTCATCGATCATCCGGCTGCGGCGCCGTCAGAGCGGCCGGCTTGCCGACCGCGACGGGTTGTTCCTGTTCGTCGCGGAATGGCGACTTGCGTTCGCTGATGCGCTGGATGATCACATAGAAAACCGGTATGACGAAAATACCGATCATGGTGGCGAATAGCATGCCGAATACCACGGCCGTACCGATCGCCTGGCGCGCTCCCGCGCCGGCGCCGGTCGCAATTGCGAGCGGCAAGGTGCCGAAGATGAAGGCAAACGACGTCATCAGGATCGGCCGCAGCCGCAGCTGGGCGCCCTGGGCGGCGGCTTCGATGATCGATGCGCCGCGCTCATGGGCGAGCTTGGCGAACTCGACGATCAGGATCGCGTTTTTGGCCGCCAGCCCGATCAGCATCACCAGGCCGATCTGCGTATAGATATTATTGACCTGGCCGCGCAGCCCGAGTCCGAGGAAGGCGCCGAATACGCCGAACGGAATCACCAGCAGGATGGCGATCGGCATGGCCCAGCTTTCATATAGCGCAGCCAGCACCAGGAACACGAACATGACCGACAGGGCAAATACATAGACCGTTTGTCCTCCCGTCTTTTGCTCCTGATACACGGCGCCGGTCCACTCATAGGCATAACCGGGCGGCAAGGCGGCGGCGACTTCCTGCATCGCCTGGGCCGCCTGCCCCGAGCTGTAACCGCTTGCGGCGCTCCCGGTAATGGTAGCGGCAAGATAAATATTGTACCGTTCGTAAAACTCCGGTCCGTTGATGGTTTTCGGTTTCAGCACCGCGCTCAGCGGCACCATGTCGCCGCTCGCGCTACGCACATAATAGCGGCTCACATCCTCGGGACTGGCGCGCGCCGCCGCTTCGGCCTGCATCTGGACCCGGAAGGTGCGGCCGTACAGGTTGAAGTCGTTAACGTAATAATTTCCCATCAGCGCCTGAAGCGTAAAAAATACGTCATTCAGGGCAATGCCGAACGTCTTGACCTGTTCACGGTCGATTTCAAATTCGATTTGCGGCGTGCGCTCGTCAAAGTTGGCGAACACCAGGCCGAGCTCGGGACGCTTGCGGGCCTGCGCCAGGAGATTTTGCAATACCTGCGCAAATTGCCTGGGGTCCCCGCCGCTGCGGTCCTGCAATACGAAATCGAAACCGCCAGTTGTGCTCAGCCCGCGGATCGGCGGCGGGTTAAGCACCAGCGCCAGCGATTCCCTGACCTCGCCGTTGAGGCGCCCGGTCAGTTGCCGGGATATTTCATCGGCGCTTTGCCCTGGCTGATTGCGCTCGTCCCATGGCTTGAGCCGGATGAACGCCGTCGCGTTGTACGACGTCGCGAGACCGGTCAGCAGGTTGAATCCGGAGAGCGAAGCAACGCCTTCGACGCCAGGGGTCTCACGCGCAATCCTGGTCAATTGCGCGACCGCCGCATTGGTTCTTTCCAGCGAGGCGCCCGGCGGCAATTGCAGGACGGCGAACACATAGCCCTGGTCTTCCGTCGGCACCAGCCCGGTCGGTCGGGTGCGAATCAGTCCGTACAGTGCGACCAGCAACATCACGAAAACCAGTATAACCAGCACGGAACGGCGCTCGAGTCTGAGGACATTCCTGGCATAGCCGTGGTTAAAAGCGGTGAAGCCGCGGTTGAACCAGTCAAAGAAACGCGCCAGCAAGCCGTGCCGCCCTTCCCTTTCATGCGCGGCGGGCCGCAACAGCAGTGCGCACAGGGCGGGCGTCAGGGTCAGCGCGACCAGCGCAGATAACAGCACCGAGGTCGCCAGGGTCAGGGCAAACTGGCGGTACAGCTGCCCCGTCAGCCCGCCCAGGAACGCCACCGGGATGAAGACCGCGGACAGCACCAGCGCAATCGCGATGACCGGGCCGCCGACATCGGCGATCGCCGCCTTGGTCGCTTCCGTCGCGCTCAAATTCTCGGTGTCGAGACGGTGCTGGACCGCTTCCACTACCACGATTGCGTCGTCCACAACGATGCCGATGGCGAGCACCAGCCCGAACAGAGTGAGTGTGTTGATCGAGAAACCCAATGCGGCGAACACCGCGAAGGTGCCGATCAGGGAAACCGGGATTGCCAGCATCGGGATGAGCGTGGCGCGCCAGCTTTGCAGGAACAGGAACACCACCAGCAGCACCAGTACAAATGCCTCGCCCAGCGTCTTTACCACATCCTTGAGCGATTCGGTGACGAAAGGCGTGGTGCTATACGGGATGGAATAGACCATGCCTGGCGGGAATCGTTGCGCCAGCCCATCCATGGTTTTTTTGACCTCGCTCGCGACATCCAGCGCGTTGGCGTCGGGCTGCAGGAAAATCCCGATGAACACCCCGGGCGAGGCGTCCTCCTGTACGCTGATGCTATAGTCGGCGCCGCCCAGTTCGACCCGCGCGACATCCTTGAGATGCACCAGCCGTCCGTCGGACGCGGCCCGGACAATCATGTTTTCATATTGCACGGCATCGGTCAGCCGGCCCCGGACTGTTGCCGAATACTGCATCTGCTGTCCCGACGGCACCGGCGGCGCGCCGACGCGGCCGGCCGGCGCCACGACATTCTGTTCCTGGATCACCCGCTGTATATCGCTCGCGGTGACGCCGAGCCGCGCCATCTTGTCGGGATCGAGCCAGATGCGCATGCTGTAATCGCGGGCGCCGAAAATGCGCACGAAGCCGACCCCGGGAATGCGTGCCAGCGCATCCTGGATATTGAGCAGCGCATAGTTACTCATGAAGGTGGTGTCAAAACGCCGGTCGGGCGCGGTGAGCGCGAGCACCTCGAGGAAATCGGTCGATTGTTTTCGAATCGTGATGCCTTGCCGGGTCACGTCGGCCGGCAGGCTGCTCTGCGCGACCGCCACCCGGTTTTGCACATCGACCGCCGCCAGGTCCTGGTTGGTGCCGACGTCGAAAGTGATGGTGAGATTGTAGGAGCCGTCGTTGGCGCTCTTCGAATCCATGTAGATCATGTTCTTGGCGCCATTGACCTGCTGTTCGATCGGCGCCGCAATCGATTGGACCACGACATCGGCATTTGCGCCCGGAAAGCTGGTCGATACCTGCACCTGCGGCGGGACGATTTGCGGATACTGCGATATCGGCAATGCGAATGCGGCAAGCGCGCCGGCGAGCGTGATGATCAACGAAATCACGGTCGAAAAAACCGGGCGATCGATGAAGAAATTAAGCATGCGGCACCAGTTCCGGCTTGACCGGAGAACCCGGCTTCAGCTTGGTCAGGCCGTCGATCACGACCAGTTCGCCCGGTTTCAGCCCCGCTTCCACCAGCCAGTCGTTGCCGACCCGGCTGGTGGCCCGGATATCGCGGTACTGGACCTTGTTATCGGAACCGACGACAAACACTGAATGCTTGCCCTGCAATTCCTGCACCGCCTTTTGCGGCACGACGATCGCATTCGCGATCTGGCGCGCCGGCACCGTCACGCGCGTGAATTGCCCGGGCCGCAAGGCCCCATCGGGATTGGGAACGGTAAGCCGAACCTGCAGCGTGCCGTTCCTGGGATCTACCGCGGCGTCCACAAAACTGAGCTTGCCCGGATATTTGTAGTCGCTTCCGTCGATCAGCCTGATCGTGGTCGACGGCTGGCTGTCATTCGCCGCGCGCGCGCCGATCTGCCGTTTCAGCG
>JAQGMO010000241.1 GCA_028292315.1 Herminiimonas sp.
GTTGCCGGTTCAAGCAGGAACGGCACGCTGCAACGCTCGCAAAGCAAACCTGCGCTGGAGGCGAGCGCCGCATAGTAACCGGCCGCGCCGAAAAGGTGGGAGTTGAACACGGATACCGCGCCCCTGCACATCGCCTGCGCCTTTTTAATCGCGAGCCGCATGTCCGCCACACCGGCCTGATGGCCGAGTCCGGCGCCGGCGTCGGGGATGGCGGCTATCTGGCGCCGTATGGATTCGAACTCCACATTGATTCTCGATTCTCGGTGCGCTTGTAAAAACGGGGCCATCCAGAAAAAACAAAAAAAATAGCCACCGGCCGGTGGCTATCAGGGTCACGCAAAGTGCCCGGGACCTTAGATGCCCAGCAACTTCTTGGCCTCCCCGAGCGACTGCATGGACTCGGTGTGCTTGCCTTCCTTATGATACTTTTCACCTTCGGCCCGGAGGGTTTTCACCTTCGACATGTTTTCAGGGCTGACACCTGTTGCCGTACTCAACTTCGCATCGATCGCCTTCATTTCGTTCGGGCAGTTATGGGCAAACGCCAGAGCGGAAGTAAAGAACAGCATGATCGCCAGAATATTTTTACTCATGGGTCCTCCTTATATAAAGGAACGGTTAACTTATCAGGAATCCGCAATTCATGCATGGCATTTTTTATTTCGGCGAACGCGATCCGGCGGTTTGCCTGCTGCCGCGCGAAGCGCCTTTCGGATGAATCTGACATAATGCCCCGCTTGATATGATCGCAGCATCCACCCCGGTTTGCTGTTGCAGATCAGAAATGACGCATCGCATGTTCCGCGAGCCGCACATTACCCTAGCTTTTTTTACTTATCTATACGCTGCCAATATCCGTACTGTACCCAGGAGTAATTGATGACCAATTCGAAGCCATCCTTATTTGCCAGGATTCCTCTCGCATTCGGAGCTTTTTTCCGCATCGTCGGCAATGTCGATTATGCGGCGCGCGTCGACCATCTGCGCCAACCCGAAGGGCTCGACGCCCAGCCGCAGCCACAGCTGCAGCCACAGCCGCCGGCAGCGAAGCCGGCGGAACCGCCGGCCGCGCCCGCTATGCTGAAACAGGCGTCGCCGGACGCTGCGCTGCAGTTGCTGGCGCTGTTGCAGCGCGATGCGCGCCTGATCGATTTCACTCAAGAAAACCTGGCAAATTATTCGGATGCCGACATCGGCGCAGCCGCCCGCGTGGTGCATGAAGGCTGCCGCAAGGTGTTGAATGAACACTTCACCATCGAACCGGTGCGCGCCGAAGCCGAAGGCAGCCGGATCACGCTTTCCCAGGGGTTCGATGCCGCCTCGATCCGGCTCACCGGCAATGTGGTCGGTCAGCCGCCGTTCTCGGGGAGCCTCAGCCACCGTGGCTGGCGCGTCAGCGACGTGCGCTTGCCGAGACTGGCTGAAAGCCATGAGACCAGGGTACTGGCGCCTGCGGAGGTCGAGCTATGAGCGGTTCGCGTTATTCGATCGGCATCGACCTCGGCACCACCCACAGCGCCCTGTCGTGGGTCGATCTCGACGCCGGTGACGGCGAGAAGACCAGGCATGGCGTGCTCGACATCGCGCAGCTTACCGCTCCCGGGACGGTCGAGGAACGCGCCCTGCTGCCGTCGTTCCTGTACCTGCCGCATGCGGATGAACTGGCTCCCGGCGACCTGAACCTGCCATGGACCGACCGCCAGGAATTCGCGGTCGGCGAAATGGCGCGCAGCCGCGGCGCGACCACGCCGATCCGGCTGGTGTCGAGCGCGAAAAGCTGGCTATGCCATCCCGGCGTGGACCGGCGCGCGGCGATCCTGCCAGCCGATGCGCCACCCGAGGTGGCGCGCGTGTCGCCGCTGGAAGCCTCGATCCGCTACCTGAGCCATCTGCGGCAGGCGTGGGACCAGGCCCAGCCGGAAGCGCCTTTTACGCAGCAGGAAATCACGGTCACGATTCCTGCCTCGTTCGACCCGGCCGCTCGCGAACTGACCGCCGAAGCGGCACGCGCGGCGGGGTATCAAAACCTGACCCTGCTCGAAGAACCGCAAGCGGCGTTATATAACTGGCTGCAGACCAGCGAAGGGCGCTGGCGCAAGGAAGTCAAGCCGGGCGATATCATCCTGGTGATCGACGTGGGCGGCGGCACCAGCGACTTTTCACTGATTGCGGTGCTGGAGCGCGACGGCAACCTGGAGCTGCATCGGGTCGCGGTCGGCGACCACATCCTGCTCGGCGGCGACAACATGGACCTGACGCTCGCGCATGGCGTGGCGCGCAAGCTGGCCGCCAACGGCACCCAGCTCGACCCATGGCAAATGCGCGCGCTAACCTATGCGTGCCGCGCGGCCAAGGAAAATCTTCTGTCCGACGCCGGCGCCGACGCCATGCCGATCGTGGTGCCGAGCCGCGGCTCGAAACTGATCGGCGGCTCGCTGCGGACCGAACTGACGCGCGAAGAAGTCGGCGCCACGATCCTCGAAGGATTCTTTCCCGCGGTTGATGCCGCGGCCCGGCCAGCCAGCCGCCCGCGCGGCGGCCTGACCCGGCTCGGTTTGCCGTTCGCGCAGGATGCCGCTGTCACACGTCATCTGGCCGGCTTTCTCGGCCGCCAGGTGGGCGCACTGTCCGAACTGGAAGGATACGCCGGCCACATCGACCCGGACGCCAGTTTCCTGCATCCGACCGCGGTATTGTTCAACGGCGGCATTTTCAAGTCCGAAATGCTGGCGCAACGGACGTTGGATACGGTCAACCGGTGGCTGGCCGCCGAACAGGCGCCGGCGGCGCGCATGCTGGCCGGCGCGGATCTCGACCTCGCGGTGGCGCGCGGCGCGGCATATTACGGCTATGTCCGGCGCGGACGCGGCGTGCGGATTCGCGGCGGCACCGCTCGCGCCTATTATGTTGCGGTCGAATCGGCCATGCCGGCGGTGCCCGGCATGGAACCGCCGGTGCAAGCGCTCTGCGTGGCGCCGTTCGGCATGGAAGAAGGCACCGAGGCCACATTGCACGCCCAGGAGTTCGGCCTGGTGGTCGGCGAACCGGTGCATTTTCGCTTCTTCGGATCGTCGGTGCGGCGCCAGGACGAGATCGGCGCCCTGCTCGATTTCTGGCAGCCCGATGAATTGCAGGAACTCGATGAAATCCAGGCCACCCTGCCCTCCGACGGCCGTCAGCCCGGTGAAGTGGTGCAGGTGGAACTGCATGCCAGGGTGACCGAAGCCGGTACGCTGGAACTGCTCGCCGCGCCGCGCGACGGCGCGCAGCGCTGGAAAGTGGAATTCGACGTACGCGGCGCCAGTGAGGATAGCCACGCCTGATGGCGAACAAGCAATACGTGGTCGGCATCGACCTCGGCACTACCAATACCGTTGTCGCCTATGCGCAAGCCGGCAGCGAAGAAATCCGCTTGTTCGAAATCGATCAGCTGGTCGCGCCCGGCGAAGTCAAGGCCGCGCCGCTGCTGCCGTCATTGCGCTATCATCCGGCGCCGGGCGAACTGGCTGCCGGAGCGCTGCGGCTTCCGTGGTCGGGCGGCGAAGACCAGCCTGTGGTGACCGGCAGCCTGGCGCGCAAGCTGGGGGCGCAAGTGCCAGGCCGCCTGGTCGCGAGCGCCAAGAGCTGGCTGTCGCATGCGGCGGTTGATCGCCTGGCGCCGATCCTGCCGTGGGGCGCCGGCTCCGATGTCGACAAGGTATCGCCGGTAGCGGCCAGCGCCAGCTATCTGGCTCACGTGCGCGCGGCGTGGAACCAGCGCTTCCCGCAGCATCCGCTGGAATCGCAGCGACTGGTGCTGACGGTACCCGCCTCATTCGATGAAGGCGCCCGGGCACTTACCGTGCGCGCCGCCACCGACGCAGGGCTGCCGCAACTGCGCTTGCTGGAAGAGCCGCAAGCCGCTTTTTACGACTGGCTGTTCCGGCATCGCCGGACGCTGTCCGCCGAACTGGCACATACGAGCCTGATCCTGGTATGCGATGTCGGCGGCGGCACCACCGACCTCAGCCTGATCAAGGTCGACATGCAGGATGGCGAACCTGAACTGACCCGGACAGGCGTCGGCAATCACCTGATGCTGGGCGGCGACAACATGGACCTGGTGCTGGCCCACCTGGCAGAGTCGCGCCTGGCGGACGATGGCGCCGACGGTGCGCGGGCGCGGCTTTCCGCCAGCCGGCTATCGCAGTTAATGGAGCGTTGCCGCGCCGCCAAGGAGCAACTGCTGGCGCACGATGCGCCCGACCAGACCCAGGTGACGCTGCTTGGCTCGGGCTCGCGCATGATAGGCGGCACGCGTTCGGTGACGCTGACGCGGGAGGAAGTCGAGCATTCGATCGTCGACGGATTTTTCCCGGCGGTCGATGCGGGCGAGCGGCCGCGCCAGCGGCGCGGCGGACTGGTCGAGTTCGGGCTGCCGTATGCCAGCGACCCGGCGATTACCAGGCACCTGGCCGGTTTCCTGTCGCAGCACGGCGTCATGCCCGACACCCTGCTGCTGAACGGCGGCGTGTTTCGGGCCGACGCGCTCTCCACCCGGCTGCAGCAAACGCTGGCCGCATGGCGCGGCGCACCGATGCGCCTTCTGCACAACGATAATCCCGATGTGGCGGTGGCGCGCGGCGCGGTCGCGTACGCGCTGGCGCGCGAAGGGCTGGCGCCAAAAATCGGCGGCGGTTCGGCGCGCAGCTATTTCCTGCTGCTAGATGGCGCCGGCTCGGGGCCGCGCCATGCGGTCTGCGTTATGCCGCGCGGCAGCGAGCCGGGCCATGAATTATTGCTGGCCGATCGCACCTTCGCGTTGCGGCTCGGCCAGCCGGTCCGCTTTCACCTGGTTTCGACCACGGCCGATGCCGGTCACCAGCCACCACCGCAGGCAGGCCAGCTGGTCGAACTCGCACCCGATGAATTCGATCACCTGCCACCGATCGCGTCGGTCATGCAAAAAGGCGCGGCCGGCGCCAGGCAAGAGGTGCCCGTGCAACTGGCGACCGCGCTGACCGAAGTCGGCACGCTCGAGATGCATTGCGTCTCCAGCACCGACCCCAGCCAGCGCTGGCTGCTCGAATTCCAGTTGCGCGAAGGCGAGTCCGTGGAATTCGAAGAAGAACATCGCTTGCCCCCGCGTTTTCCGGAAGCGCTGGAGCAGATAGACCGCATCTTCGGCACGCGCACCCGTCCAGTGCCGCCCAAGGAAGTCAAACAGCTCAGGCTGCAACTCGAAAAGCTGCTGGGCAGCCGCGAGCGCTGGCCGACCGCCATGTTGCGGCAACTGTTCGACGCACTCTGGCAACGGGCGCGCGGGCGCCGCCGTTCCGCCGATCATGAACGGCTGTGGCTCAACCTGGCCGGCTATTGCCTGCGTCCGGGCTTCGGCTATCCACTCGATGACTGGCGGGTTCGCGAGTTATGGTCCCTGTTCGAGAGCGGCGTCCAGCATGTTTCCGACAGCCAGGTCTGCGTGGAATGGTGGACGTTGTGGCGGCGCGTGGCCGGCGGCCTCGACCGCGAGGCGCAGCTGCGGCTGCTTGAGGACTTCGCATTCAACCTGCAGGCCGACCAGGCCGAACGGCGCAAACGTCCGCACACGCTGGTCAACGGGAGCGAGGACGACATGTTGCGGCTGGCCGCGTCGCTCGAACGAATCCCCGCCGACTACAAGGCTGAAATCGGCGAGTGGGTATTTGAACACATGCATGAGCATATGCAAAAAACCGGCACGTCGCGTGAAGCCGATTCGATGCGGGCCCGCATGCTGTGGGCGCTTGGCCGCATCGGCGCGCGCCAGCCGTTCTACGGCAGCGCGCATGACGTGGTCGCGCCCGATATCGCTTCGAACTGGCTCGCCAGGCTACTTGCCCTGGATTGGAAAAAGGCCGAGGCAGCCGGATTCGCAGCCGGGCACCTGGCGCGAATGACCGGCGACCGCTCCCGCGACCTTCCCCTGGAATTGCGCGAACAGGTTGCGCGACGGCTCTCCGCAATCGGCGCAGCCCCTTCCTGGATCGGCATGCTGAGAGAAGTCGTGCAACTGGACGAAGCCAGCGAGCGCCGCGTGCTCGGCGAATCGCTGCCGCCCGGATTAAAGTTAATGAGTTGATGAAATTGAATACAGACAAACAAAGCGACTGGGTCGCGCGCAGCCTCAAAAGCGTCTGGCACCCCTGCACCCAGATGCAGCACCATGAAACCGTTCCGCTGATCCCGGTCAGCCATGGCCGCGGCGCCTGGTTGTACGACAAGGATGGCCGGCGCTATCTCGACGCGATCAGTTCCTGGTGGGTCAACCTGTTCGGCCATGCGAACCCGCGCATCAACGCCGCGCTCAGGGATCAGCTCGACCGGCTTGAGCATGCCATGCTGGCCGGCTTCACGCACGAGCCGGTGATCACGCTGTCGGAACAGCTGGCGGCGCGCACCGGACACCGGCTCGGCCACTGCTTCTATGCGTCGGACGGGGCGTCGGCAGTCGAGATCGCGCTGAAAATGAGTTTCCATACCTGGCGCAACAACGGTCAGAGCGGCAAGCAGGAATTCGTTTGCCTCAAGGGCGGTTATCATGGCGAAACCGTGGGCGCCCTGGCCGTCACCGACGTGGCCTTGTTCCGCGATGCCTACGGCCCGATGCTGCGTCAGGCCCATGTTGTGGCCACGCCGGACGCGCGCGGCGCGCGAGATGGTGAAACCGCGGCCGATGTGGCCCGCCGCGCCGCCGCCGAACTGGAAACGCTGCTGCGCGACCGCGGCGACCGGATCGCCGCCGTCATCGTGGAACCGCTGGTGCAGTGCGCGGCCGGCATGGCGATGCACGACCCGTCGTACCTGGCGGAAGTCCGGACCTTGTGCGACCGTTACCAGGTGCACCTAATCGCAGATGAAATAGCGGTCGGCTGCGGCCGCACCGGCACCTTCTTCGCTTGCGAGCAAGGCGGCATCTGGCCTGATTTCCTCTGCCTTTCCAAGGGCATCAGCGGCGGCTACCTGCCGTTGTCGCTGGTGATGACGACCGACGCCATCTTCAATGCGTTTTACGATCCGGAGGTTGCGCGCGGCTTCCTGCATTCCCATTCCTACACCGGCAATCCGCTGGCGTGCCGGGCCGCGCTCGCCACGCTGGCCATTTTCGATGAGGACGATGTGATCAATGCGAATCGCGGCCGCGCCGCCCGGCTGAGCGCGGCGCTGGCGCCGCTGGCGGCACATCATGCGGTCGCCAATTTCCGCCAGCGCGGCATGATCTGGGCCTTCGACGCGGTGCTCGACGAGGCTGCGGCCGCAAACTTCTCGCGGCGCTTCTTTGCCGCCGCGCTCGACCATGAACTACTGTTGCGCCCGATCGGGCGCACCGTATACCTGATGCCGCCGTACATTCTCGATGAGCAGGAAATCGAGGGATTGGCTGCGCGCACGTTGACTGTCTTTGAACAGGTAACAGGAAACTGAAAATGGAATTGCTGCACCGGCTGGACCGTGAATTGCAGGCGCTCGACGCGCGCGGCCTGCGCCGCACGCGCCGCACCGCCGAGACCGCGTGCGCGCCGCGCATGCAGGTCGACGGCAAGTCGATGCTGGCGTTTTGCAGCAACGACTACCTGGGGCTGGCCGCGCATCCGCTGGTGGTGGAAGCCTTGCGCGAGGGCGCCAGCCGCTATGGAGCGGGGAGTGGCGCCTCGCACCTGATCAGCGGCCATTCGCAGGCGCATGCGTTACTGGAGGAGCGGCTGGCGGACTTTCTTGCGCCGCACCTGGAATCGGCCCGCGCGCTGTATTTTTGCACCGGCTATATGGCGAACCTGGCCGTGCTCACCGCATTGGGCGGACCCGATGCGGAACTGTTTTGCGAATCGATGAACCATGCATCGCTGATCGACGGCGCCCGGCTGGCGCGCGGGACGGCAAGGATCTATCCGCATGGCGACGCCGGCGCGCTGGAAGCCATGCTGGCCGCGAGCGGCGCCGCTAACAAGGTGGTCGTCACCGACAGCGTGTTCAGCATGGATGGCGACCTGGCGCCGTTGCCTGCGCTGCTGGCGTTGTGCGAACGGTATGGCGCCTGGCTGGTGGTCGATGATGCGCACGGCTTTGGCGTGCTCGGCGCGCATGGCCGCGGCGTGCTCGAGCACTACGCCCTGCGTTCGCCTTACCTGGTCTATATGGGCACGCTCGGCAAGGCCGCCGGCGTCAGCGGCGCATTCGTCGCCGCGCATGCCAGCGTAATCGACTGGCTGGTGCAGCGCGCCCGCCCTTACATTTACACTACCGCCGCGGCGCCGGCGCTGGCGCATGCGCTGCTGACCAGTATCGATATAATTGAAGGTGAAGAGGGAACGGCGCGCCGGACCCACTTGCATTCGCTGATAGCGCAGTTCAAGTCTTCGCTGGTCATGCGACGCTGGCGCCTGTTACCGTCCTTTACCGCAATCCAGCCGCTCATCATCGGCGGCAACGAGGACGCTTTGCGGGCGGGGGCT
>JAQGMO010000246.1 GCA_028292315.1 Herminiimonas sp.
GCAGCAACTGCACGCAATGTTGCACAAGAATTTGTATGTCACGGTGGAATCCGGAACGGTGCAGGTAACCCTCGATATCGTTCCCGATGAGGATGACCCGTATGCGCTACTGGCTGCACGGGATGACGCAGGCACTCAACTGGCGCAAATCCGGGTGGCGGCGACATTCAAGCTGAATCCTGCCAGCGCCACTGCGTGGATCGAAGGCGGGTTCCGGAAGCTGGGCTAAAGACGACGGCCGAAGGCTGCGCCGCGGCGGAGGAAAAACTCATGGCCCATGGCCGTGGTTCTTTCCCTGCCCTATAAGCGCTATTCCTCCGCCGCTTCCTTATGCTGACCCGCCATCCGCTGCTGCACCGCCGGCGGCACCGGATCATAATGGCTGAACTCGAGCGAGTAGCTGCCCCGACCCCCGGTGGTCGAATGAAGGCGCGACTGGTAGCCATTCAACTCTGACAGCGGTACCTGGCCGGCAATGACCACCGTGGCGCCCGGCGCGACCTGCATGCCGGTGACCTGCCCGCGGCGGGAGGAAAGGTCGCCAGTGATATCGCCCATATTTTCTTCCGGTGTCACGACTTCAATATTGACGACCGGCTCGAGCAGGACAGGGCGGGCCTTCAGCACCGCGTCGATGAAGGCCTTGCGGCCCGCGCTGGAAAACGCGATTTCTTTCGAATCGACCGGGTGGCTCTTGCCGTCATAAACCGTGACGCGTACATCCTGCATCGGGAATCCCGCCAGCGGCCCGCCTTCCAGCACTTGCTGGATGCCCTTTTCCACGGCTGGTATGAATTGGCCAGGGATCGCGCCGCCCTTTACCGCATCGACGAACTCGAACCCCGCGCCGCGCGGCAAGGGCTCGATCCGCAGAAATACTTCGCCAAACTGTCCGGCGCCGCCGCTTTGTTTCTTGTGCCGGTTATGTCCGTCCGCTCTGCCGGCAACCGTTTCGCGATAAGCGATTTTCGGCGGACGGGTGTTGATATCGAGTTTATTCACTTCCATCATGCGCTCTATTGCGCAACGCAAATGCAATTCACCCAAGCCGAACATGACGGTTTCATTGGTCCCGGCCAAGTGTTCGACTTTCAGGCAAGGGTCCTCGGCTGTGATTTTTTGCAAGACTTCCGACAGCCGCTGTTCATCGCCGCGTCGTTTCGGCTCGATTGCCAGTCCGTAGATCGGCAGCGGAAACGGCAGGGGCTTGAGATGTATATGCTGGTCTTCGGCGGCGTCATGCAACACCGCATCAAATGTAATGTCGTCCACTTTCGACACGGCACAGATATCGCCCGGCACCCCTTGCTCGACCTCAAGCTGTTCCTTGCCTTGCAAGATGAAGAGATGCGCCACCTTGAACGGCTTCTTGCCGTCGCCGATATACAGCTGACTATTCCTTGCCACCGTGCCTTGATGAATGCGGAATACCGCCAGCTTGCCGACATAGGGGTCGACCGCGATCTTGAAAACATGGGCCAGCACATGCTGCGAGGGATCGGCCCTAGCCTGGATTTCCGTCTGACGTGTCCGCGCGTCACCGTCTCCTGGCTCCTCGCGGTAGAACAGCGGCGGGTTACCTTCGGTGGGATTTGGCAGCAGCTTCACGAAAATGTCGAGCAGTTCCGCGACGCCGGCACCGTTACGCGCCGATAGGAAGCAGATCGGCACCAGATGGCCTTCGCGTAGCGCCTGCTCGAATGGGGCATGCAACTGCTCCGGGGCGATTTCTCCTTGTTCGAGGTAGAGCGCCGTCAGTTCCGGGTCGACCTCGACCACTTGATCCACCAACGCGGCATGGGCCGCCGCAACCGAAGAAAAATCCGACTCTCCGGCAGGATTGAAGAAACAATCCACGACTTTGGTGCCACCCGCCGCAGGCAAATTGATCGGCAGGCACTCCCTGCCAAAAGCACCCTGGATACGGGTTACAAGGCCGGGCAGGTCGACGCTATCCTCGTCGATCTTGTTTACGATGATCAAACGGCACAGCTTGCGCTGCTGCGTCAGGTTCATCATGCGCGAGGTGATCATTTCGATCCCGGTCTGGGCGTTGATCACTATTGCCGCGGTATCCACCGCCGGCAAGGCGCCGATGGCCTGACCCATAAAGTCGGGAAAGCCGGGCGTGTCGATCAAGTGAATCCGGGTATTGGCGTAGGACAGATTGACAACTGCCGAGTACAGCGAGTGCTGGTACTTGCGTTCCAGCGGATCGTAGTCGCAGACCGTCGTGCCGCGCTCTACGCTGCCCGGGCCGGCTATCATGCCGGCATGATGGAGCAGCGCTTCGGCAAGGCTGGTCTTACCGCAGGCGGTATGCCCGAGGAGCGCGATGGTGCGTATGGCTTCAGTGCTGTAAAGCATGGCCAGTCCCCCCATTCCGAACGCTGTCGAATCAGCTGTTGAATCGCAGCTGTTGAATCGCGTTAACACCCTATTTCATCATTATTGTAGATGCCTGGTGTCGAGGCAAACTGAGCAGGAACAAAAATGCAGGCCGGTATGCCGGCCGCGCGGAGACTTTGAAAAGCCGGTCTTGGCCAGCTAGCCTGTTGCAACGTCGTAAATACTTTCAAAAGTGCGCTGTGTCCGCTTGAATGCATCCAGCACTACTGGATCGAAGTGTTCCGCCAGCGTGCGACCGTCCCCACGCGTAATGATTTCAAGCGCCCGGTCACGACTTTCTGTAACCGCATGGAAAGTAGGAACGCGATGAACATTGCCGCTCCAGTGCGCGTCGCAGTGCCTGTTCAAGCTCACCGCCCTTTTTTTGCGGTAAAACTGCTGGTTAGCCGGCGCCCGGCACAGCCGGCGCCGGCACCGGCGCCTGGGCGGCGATCGCGTTTTCCCGCAGCGCTTCATTGATCTCGGTGATCAGGTCGCTTCTCACGTCGAGCCACGAGTCGAGCGCATCGGTCCATACACGCAGTTCAAATTCAAACGTGTCGATTCCGCGTTTGACGAAGTGCACCTCCGGCGGCGGATCCTTTACCACCAGTTTATTTTTACCGGCGATTTCCAATAAAAGACTTTTGATCCGGGCAACGTCGACATCGGGCTTGGTGATGACGGGAACAGTTATCTGCCGCATCTGGTTCGATAGCGTCCAGTTGACCACCTTGTCCGAGACCAGTTTCCCGTTAGGGATAATCACTTCCGCGCCCATGGTGCTATGGACGATGCTGGCCCGGATCCCGATCCGCTGGACGCGCCCGATGACATCGTCGATCTGGATTGTGTCGCCGACTTTTATCGGGCGCTCAAACAGGATAATCAGTCCGGAAACGAAATTGTTCACGATGTTTTGCAAACCGAAACCAATGCCTACCGTGAGCGCGCCCGCCACGATCGTAAACTTCGTCATATCGACGCCAAGCGCCCCGAGCGCCAGCACCAGGCCCGACAGCAGCACGGCATAGTGCAGCATCGTCGACACCGCGTACGGCAGTCCGCGATCGAGCCGGACGTTGGGATAGACTTCTTCCTCCAGTAAAAAGCGTACCAGCCGCGACAGCAGGTAGGCCGCCCAGACAAGCAGGAAAGCGGACAGCACCTGTTCTACCGATAATGTAAGCGAGCCGATGCTGATCGACGCGCGCCGGGCCGACTGGATGAAGGCAAGCACTGGCCGCAACAGCCCGGGCGTCTCCAGGGTCAGGATTATCCATGCCAGAAATGCGATCCGCTTCAGCCATCGATCGATGCGCCGCGTCAGACGCATCTTGTGCCGCTTCACCATCCCTAGCATGGAAAACGGCGGGACGTAAAGCAGGCCCTGGATGATCCCATCCCCCACGCGCGAAAATGCATATAGCACGACAGCCGTATAGGCGCTGCTAAGCACCGTATGGAGCATCAGGTCGGCCAGCCTGACATAGCCGCCGGCATTCGCAACCAGTGCGATACTGATGAGCGCCAGCGCCAGCCAGGCACTGAAACGGATTGGGCGCCATTCCGGCAGCCCGGCGGGCTGCGGCGCGTTCACTTGCGGCCTGGGCCGGCGCAGCGTCCAGGCCAGGAACAGGAGGAGCGCCAGGACTTCCAGCAAAAACAATAAGCGCGATACGCCCGGCAATGGCGTGAAGATGGCGCGCAGCCGGTCGGCCAGGTAAAAGCCGATGGCCGCGTAAAGAACAGGATAAAGGCCGGAGTCGATCACGCGGCGTGCAAACACCAGCACCGGGGCCGCGGCCAGTACACCAAGGATGATCCAAAGGGAATGCGGCGGGCGAGGATAGAACCAGGTACTGGCGAACAGGGCAATCAGCATGGCGCTCACTACCGGCATATCGTAGACCTTCCTGCTGCGCTGCAGGTTATCATCGGTTTCGCACAACGCGGCTATTTTTGAGCGCACGAGGAAGAGAGCGGCGATCAGCCCGGATAGAAGCAGGATATGCAGCACAAGATTTATCCTGTGCGCACGTAAGTACTCGAACAACGCGGTCGCCTGGTTCAGCAGGTTGGCGCCGGCCTCGTTCGAAAAGCTTTTGACGGAGGTCTGCCAGAAGGCGGCACTCCAGAGCGGCAGGCTATCCCGGTACAGCAATCGCGTCACGGCACGCTCGCCCGCTTCTTCAAGCGTCTGTCGCGCTTGCGCCGCACGGGCGCCTATGTCAGCCGACTTGCCTTGCAATGCAAGTAATTTCGCGCGGTCGCCACGCAATTGTCTTTTTGCCTGATCGATGCTGGTGCGGACATCATGCACACGCTCCAGCACCTCCGGCGGCGCGCCGGCTTCCAGCGCGGCTTTGCCGGTTGTATCCCATACCGCGCCCAGGGTTTCCAGCTCCTGGATGTTGCGGTCGACCCGTAGCGCGGCGCGGGTAAGGTCGCGCGTCAGGGAAGAGGCGCGCGATTCTATTTCACGCGATTCGCGTTCCTGGTTGCGTAGTGTTTCGAGCGCGGCATTCCTTGTTAAAAGTTGCCGCATCTCTCTGTGATGGTAGGAGGTATCGCGCTCAAGCACCGGGATTTCGCTGCTCGCAGCGTCGATCACCTCGTCGATCTGGTTTCTGTTTTCAAGTTGGCGAATGCGCTCCAGCGCGGTTTCCGCCTGCGCCGCTATGTCAGGGGTCGATATGGCCTGGGAAGCCGGTGGCGCTGCTGCTGCGGCCGCTGGAGCCTTCCCGGCCGCAGCGGGAGTAGGTGCCGGTGCAGTTGGCGGCGGGGCCTGGGAAAATGCCGCGCCGCCCTGACCGAGTAACAGCGCAATAATTAGCAGGCGCCGCTTTGCAAGCTTCAGGCAATCGCTTAAAAAAATGCGTATAAGTAAAATTACTGTTTTTATCACTGTGGATCGTCACTTTCACTGGCGAGGCGCTTTTTTGTATGCGGCGCGGGCAAGTCCATTTGCTGTGAGGCAAGCGCATGAACAAACCCATGTCAGTCAAGACAACTTCATACCGGAATAGGTTCTTGACGTCCTGTTTCAAAAAAGCCGCAGCAACTTACGCTGCTGCCGTGTTCGCACGTGGTGCTCGCCGGCTGAGCCGCCGCTGCAAATTGGTTTCGATCTCTTTCATGGTCTCTTTAATGATATCGACCGCCTCCTGATTCAAAACGATTTCGAAATGATTGCTTTCCACGTCGACCAGCTTGATATCGTCCCTGTGCCGCATCGAATCGTGCGTGACAACGCCGTCATTTGCGGCCAGCATCAGCGGCGAATCACCGCGGATGCTGACGAGGTTGGTCCAGGGGTGCTGGATTTCGAACCGGCTGGCTTCCAGGATAGGCGCGCTGCGCGGATGGATGTCCTTGAATACCTGACTGAAGGGCATCATGTATTTGATGAGCTGCGCCGCCTCGCTGCCGCCATACGGGGTACTTAACGTAACGCCGCCAAGGACCTTGCCGGAAAGCTCGTTGGCCAGGTGCAGGGCATGAATTCCCCCTAATGAATGGGCGATAAAGAAAATATTTTCCATTCCTTCGAGCTGTTGCAGCATCGCGTGGTGGTTATGATAAAACCCGTCGGCGCTATCATACTCGAGCAGCGTCTCCTGATAACCCGATAGCTGCGAGCGGATGAAGTTAAAACTGTCTGCCGATTGTCGATTGCCATGAATGTAAACTATGTTCATGAATGATGTCCTTTAACCAGAATCTGAAACTTGCAATGAAAAAAGCCGGCACGGAGCCGGCTTTTGCCTGAACTCATACAGAGTCAGTGAATGAATGAACAGTCTAGGCCATGGCGCGGCATACGCCAAATCATCATTTCCCATGAGACTTATGTGGATGATGAATAGCGTGTTCTTTCTCTAATCTTGCAAGTCGAGCCTTAGTGTTGAGCCGTGCTGCGAAGTTTTTTTATTTTGTGTTTCACAGGATAGGCGGGAATCGCGATGCATTGTGCACCGAGAACGGCAAGTACGGCTATAGTAACGGCTGGAACAATTTGTGCCGGCAGTGCGACCGGCATTGCGCGATATTCAACATGGGTACTATCTGGGCGTACCAGTTTTACCTGAAAATTGCCCCCGGATTACGACTTGTAGCGACCACGCAGGACCCGGCACGTCGAGAGAACACCAATTGAACACCCCGGAAAAATGAACACGCTAATGAAACACGACTCTCGCTTCCCCAATCTGTATATTCTCGACCATCCCCTGATACAACATAAGCTCAGTCATATGCGCGACCGCGACACGTCGACCCGCACATTTCGCGAGCTGTTGCGCGAAATCACGCTGTTGATGGGATACGAAATCACGCGTAATCTGCCGCTCACGACGAAATCGATTGAAACCCCGCTGCAGCGCATCGATGCGCCGGTAATCGCCGGCAAGAAACTCGTCGTGGTGCCAGTGCTGCGGGCCGGCATCGGCATGAGCGATGGTTTATTGGAGCTGGTGCCTTCGGCACGGGTCGGCCATATCGGCGTCTATCGCGATCCGGCGACGCACCGCCCGGTCGAATACCTGGTACGGCTGCCCGATCTGGCCGAGCGGTTTTTTATCCTGTGCGACCCGATGCTTGCGACCGGCAAT
>JAQGMO010000263.1 GCA_028292315.1 Herminiimonas sp.
AGCCGGCCGCCGGATTCACCATTTTCGCCATGCTGCTGGGGGCTTTCGCCAGTTCCCACGCCCAGAATGCCTTTCCATCCAAAACGGTCGAAGTGATCATGCCCTACGCCGCCGGCGGTGGCGTGGATGCGATGGCGCGCGCTTTTTCGCGCGAAGCGGCCCAGATAACCGGTCAGCAGTGGGTCGTCAATAATCGTCCCGGCGGCGGGGGAACAGTAGGATTCGGCGTGCTGGCCAACGCGAATCCGGATGGCTACACGGCCGTGTTCTCGCCCGCATCGGCACTGACCAACTCGCCTTTCCTGATCAAGAAGATGGCATTCCGGCCCGAACAGATTGAACCGGTGTGCCAGGTATTCGAGAATGTGTTCGCCATCGCTGTCAAAACCGGCTCGCCGATCAAATCGCTGGACGAGTTGATGGCGCGTGGCAAGGCCGCCCCGGGTACCTTGTCCTATGGTCATGCCGGCCCGGGCTCGGTGCCACACCTTTCGGTCGGCGCCATCGAGAAGGCATTGAAGGTGAAGTTCAATGGCATCGGCTATAGGGGCGATGGCCAGATGCTGCCCGATTTGATGGGCGGTTCGCTGGATTTTGGCGCCCCCGCCATTTCTTCCCTGGGAGGCAAGGATGTCCGGGTGCTGGCGGTGCTGGCTGACAAGCGCCATCCGGCGGTGCCGAATGTTCCCTCCATGACCGAACTTGGCTATCCGAGTGTGACGCCGGGCTTGAATGGCATCTATGCGCCGGCAGGCACGCCGACGCTGGTGCTGGACAGGATGGAAGCCATCTGCAAACAGGTCGTGGAAACGCAAGGATTCACCAAAGCCGCACGCGGATTGCAGCAAGTGCCGGCATTTTTACCCCGGGCCAAATTCAAGGCGCGCATCGATGCCGTTTACCGCATGCATGCGGAATTGATTCCGGAACTGAATCTGGAAAAAGAATAATCCGCTACGGAGCTATGCATGATCGAGTTAAATGAAACGCATGACCCGGCCCTGAGAAGCTGGGTGACTTCCGCTAACCTGCCAGGTTGCGATTTTCCCATCCAGAACCTGCCGTTTGGGGTTTTCAGCCTCGGCAATGAGGACAAGCCGCGCATCGGCGTCGCGATCGGGGACCGGATCTTCGATATCGCAGCAGCCCGGTTCCGCAACCTGTTCCAGGGACTGGCGCTCGAGGCCGCCATGGCCTGCGAGCAGGATGCGCTTAATGATTTGATGAATCTGGGCAGGGAACATGCCGGCGCCCTGAGGCTGGCGCTGTCACGCCTGTTGCGAACGGAAGCCGGGGATGCATCGGTGGCGGCCGAGTGTCTGGTACCGATGGCGGACGCGACCATGCACTTGCCGGCGAGGATTGCCAACTACACCGATTTTTATACTTCGATCCATCACGCCACCAATGCCGGCAAGATGGTACGGCCAGAGAATCCCTTGCTGAGTAATTTCCGGTCATTGCCGGTAGCTTATCATGGGCGCGCTTCGACAATCAGCGTCAGCGGCACTCCCTGCATCCGGCCACACGGACAAAGCCTGCCGAGCGGCGCAACCGAAGCGGTGTACGGTCCCACCCGCAAGCTTGATTACGAACTGGAGGTCGGCATCTTCATCGGCCGTGGGAATGCGCTCGGGCGGCCGATTCCTATCGGGCAGGCGGAACAGCATGTGTTTGGCTTATGTTTGTTCAATGACTGGTCGGCGCGCGATGTGCAGCGCTGGGAATCGCAACCGCTTGGTCCATTCCTCGGCAAGAGTTTTCTGTCTTCCGTTTCGCCCTGGGTCGTGACAATGGATGCCTTGGCGCCATTCAGAAGTGCCGCCGCCGATCGCGGCGTGGATGCGCCCATGCTGTTGCCGAACCTTGACTGCCCCGCCAATCGGGTCAGCGGCGCGGTCGATATTGCCCTCGAAGCGCGCATACAGACGGCACGCATGCGTGAAGAGGGGATAGCGGCGCACCCCGTCTCCCATCCCAATTTCGTGGACCAATACTGGACCATTGCTCAAATGGTCGCGCACCATACCGAGAACGGTTGCCGCCTGATGCCGGGCGACCTGCTGGGTTCCGGTACCGTATCCGGCCGTCGGGCCGATCAGTTGGGCTGCCTGCTGGAACTCACCCGCGACGCAAGCCGTCCACTGGAGTTGCCAGGGGGAGAGCAACGGACCTATCTCGAAGACGGCGACGACATCATTTTCCGCGCGCACTGCCGCCGGGATGGTTTTGTGGCCATCGGCTTTGGCGAATGTGTTGGCCGGGTTGTTCCCGCGCTTACATGAAGCGGCGCAAAACAGCAATTCACTTTATATCTTCACAGGAGCTTGATACATGAATATGCCAAAACCGATTCGACGCATCATCACCGGCAACGACGAACATGGGCGCTCGCGGATCATTGAGGATGGGCCGTCTCCGGCCGTTCGCACCGTGCCCGAACGGCCCGGTTATCGCGTAACCAATCTATGGGCCACCGAAGGCAGCCCGGCCCGGATCGACAGCCCCGATCCGGTCACGAAACTGGCAGGCGTTTTGCCGCCAAAATCGGGCACCGTTGTGCGGATCATCGACATACCGCCCGAGCCGAAAGATCCGGCCGAACGCGAGCGCGGCATGAAAGCAAGCTTTGGCAAATTGTTCGCGGACGCAGACCACAATCCCAAACCAGGCGAGCATCCCGGCATGCATACCACCACAACCGTGGATTACGCCATCCTGATTTCAGGAGAGTTGGTGGCGATCATGGACGAGGGAGAAGTCGTGATGCAGGCAGGCGATGTATTGATTCAACGCGGCACCAATCATGGATGGGCCAATCGTTCCGATGCTCCGGCCCGCATCGCCTTCATTCTGATTGATGGTCAGGCCTGACCGTAGGTTTCTGACGGCTTGGCATCTGGATAAAGCGGAATAAGGAAAGGGGAAAGGAAAATCCCTGAAAGTTGTTGTCCAACTTTCAGGGGAAGTTCACAAGACGGGCTTTATCGATGCATGCTCGATCCCGCTGCGATTAATCAGCGGTGATTTTGCGTTCGCGAATCAGTTTGCCGAGCGAGTCATGCTCGCTGCGCAGGTGCGCGGCGAATTCGGTCGGTGAACTCATGACCGGTTCCGCGCCGAGATCGCGCAGACGCGTCACCACTTCCGGCGCCTTGATGGCCTTGGCGAATTCGGCATGGATGCGCTGCGCGATTGCCGGCGGCGTACCGGCCGGCAGGAACAGCCCGGTCCAGGTTTGCGGCTTGAAGTTCGGATAGCCGGCCTCCGTAAAGGTCGGCACGTTCGGCATCGAGGCGGCGCGCTTTTCGCTGGTCACCGCGAGTGCTTTCACCTTGCCGGCGCTGACCTGCGGCGCCGCCAGCGTGCTCGAGATGAGAATGGCTTGCACATGGCCGGCCATCACGTCAGTCATCGCGGGACCGCCGCCCTTGTAGGGAACATGCTGCATCTCGAAACCGGCGATGTCCTTGAACGATTCGAGGAACAGGTGGTTGCTGGTGCCGGTGCCCGGGCTGGCATAGCTGACCTGGCCCGGACGCGAGCGCGCATAGGACACGAACTGCTGCACGTTCGTGGCAGGCACCGATGAGTTCACCAGCAGCACCAGCGGCACGCGCACCAGCATGCTCACCGGCTGCAAATCCTTGAAGGTGTCATAAGGCAGGTTACGGATAAGGTGCGGGCTGGCGGGCACGCCGTCCGCGCTCATCATCAGCGTGTAGCCGTCGGGGGCTGACCTGGCGAGCAAACCTTCCGCAATAGTCCCGCCCGCTCCGGGACGATTATCAATGATGACCGGTTGGCCGAGGCCTTCCGCCAGGCGCGGCTGCAAGGCGCGGGCGATCGTATCGGTCACGCCGCCGGGGGCAAAACTCACAATGATCCGCACCGGTTTGGCCGGCCAGGTTTGGGCATGCGCGGCCTGGGTAGCGACCAGACCGGATGCCAGCGCAAGCAATGATAGGCCCGCTGTGCGCAGTACGCGTGCTGTACCGCGGCGATTTTTAAAACCATCTCCAGACATTTTTTTTTCCTATATATAGAGCTTAAGTGGCCATGTTTGATAACGGCGCAGACGACTTTCGTCACGCTGTTGTCAAAGCGTCCAGAGTCTACCATGGGAAATGATTGATGGAAAATGCTTGATGGCGCGCAGCGGCCGCCGGCGCCACCGGGTCAAGAGCCGGCCGCCCCGGGCCGGCCCGCGCGATCCCCGATATAAGGGATGATCCGTTCCTGCTCGCTCGGATCATTGCGCGAAACGATCGCCCGCGCCGGGGTGGTAGCGCTCAGATTCCTGGCTTCATGCGGCAGGTTTGGCGGGATGAAAAGGAAGTCTCCCGCTTCGCTGATCACCGCCTCCGCAAGTCCCTCGCCATAACGTGTTTCCACCCGACCCTCAAGCACGAAAATAGCCGTTTCATAATCCGCGTGCGAATGCGGATCCGCCGAGGCACCCGGGGGGATGACGACCATGTGCATCGATAGTCCGCGCGCGCCGGCGGTGGCCGCGGAAACGCCGCAAAAATAGGGCAGGCGCTGCAGCGTCATGAC
>JAQGMO010000268.1 GCA_028292315.1 Herminiimonas sp.
GCGCAATCAGCAGCCAGAATAGCGACTGCGCGCAAAAGCCGATCATCAGGAAGCGCACGAAGCCGATCAGCAGGCATGCCAGCATGATATTGCGCACGCCGAAGCGCCTGAATAGCGGCGCCTGGTAATAGTAAAAAACAATTTCAGCAACCACGCCGAGCGCCCACATCAGTCCGATCACGGTGTTGCTGTAGCCGAGCTGCTCCAGGTACAGCGAAAAGAATACATAGAGCGCCGAATGCGCCGCGATCATCAGGAAGGTCGACAGGAAAAACGCTATCACTTCCGGACGCCGCAGCAGTTCGCGCACCGGCGGGGGCTTGTCATGAGCATGTAGCGCGGGCGTCTCGCGCATGCGCCAGTTCGCGATCAGCACCAGCGCCAGCAGCGCTGATGCAATCCAGGGCATCACGCCGATGCCGCGCCAGTCGAGCAACTGTCCCGCCGCCATCACCGACACGATAAACCCCACCGAGCCCCATAGGCGCAAGCGCCCGTAGTGCGTCAGATCGCCGCGCATTTCCGACAGCATCAGGCCTTCCGACAGCGGCCCCTGCGCGCTGTTGAACAGCGTGAGCAGCACCATGACGATAAAGAATTGTATGAAGGTCTGGCCGAAGAAGATGCCGGAAAACGAAAGCAGCGCCGCCAGCGCGGTCAGCCGCAATACCAGCAGGCGCCGGCCGCTATGGTCAGCGACCCAACCCCACAGGTTCGGTCCGAAAATCCGCATTACCTGGGTGAGCGACATCAATACGCCGATCTCGGCCGCCAGCATGCCCTTGTCCGCGAAATACAGCGTGGCGTAGGGAGAAAACACACCGACGAAACCGTAATACGCGAAAAAGAACAGGGCGAAATTGAAAGACTGCCTGGGCCAGGGTGGGTGCGGCACTGGAACGTTCAAGAAAACGGATGGTTCGGAAATACGGCTCCGGCGGGAATGGCGATCATGCGATTCGTGCGGTTCGTGCGCACCGCGCATTTACAAACTGGCCGGAATTTTTGGGGTAGCCGTCACCACATCGCCGCACTGCGCCCTGTTCCGCAATGCGTGGTCCATCAGCACAAGGGCCAGCATCGCTTCCGCAATCGGCGTGGCGCGAATGCCAACGCAGGGATCATGGCGCCCGAATGTTTCGACCGTGACCGGATTTCCATCCTTGTCGATCGAACGGCGCGGGGTGCGGATGCTGGACGTCGGCTTGATTGCGATCGATACCGTGATGTCCTGCCCGGTTGAAATGCCGCCCAGCACACCACCGGCATTATTGGACGCAAACCCTTGCGGCGTCAGTTCATCGCCGTGCATGCTGCCCTTATGCGCCACCGCCCTGAAGCCGGCGCCGATCTCGACCCCCTTGACCGCATTAATGCCCATCATCGCATAGGCAATGTCGGCATCGAGCTTGTCGTAAATCGGCTGGCCCAGGCCGACCGGCACATTGGCAGCCATGACGTCGATCCGCGCACCGCAGGAGTCGCCATCGCGGCGCAAGAGATCCATGTATTCCTCCAGCTGCGGGATGATGCTCCGGTTGGCCGCAAAGAAGGGATTGTCATGCACCTGATCCCAGGACTCGAACGGGATTGCGATCTCGCCCAACTGGCTCATGCACCCCTTGAATACCGTGCCATATTGCTGATGCAGCCATTTCTTCGCAACCGCCGCGGCGCCCACCACGGGCGCGGTCAGGCGGGCTGACGAACGGCCGCCGCCGCGCGGGTCGCGGATGCCGTATTTCTGCCAGTAAGTGTAATCGGCATGGCCGGGGCGAAAGCTGCTGGCGATGTTGCTATAATCCTTGCTGCGCTGGTCTTCATTGCGGATCAGCAGCGCAATCGGCGTCCCGGTGGTCTTGCCTTCGTAGACTCCCGACAGGATCTCGACCGTATCCGGCTCCTTGCGCTGGGTGACATGGCGCGACGTGCCGGGCTTGCGCCGGTCCAGTTCCGGCTGAATGTCGGCTTCCGACAATTCCATACCCGGCGGGCAGCCATCGATCACGCAGCCAATGGCCGGGCCGTGGGATTCGCCGAAAGTCGTAACGGTAAAGAGCGTGCCAAAGGTATTGCCGGACATGGATTTCGATCTGATTGGAGGAAATGGAATAATGAATTTTACCAGTCCGGGCGGTTGAACGGCGGGTTACGCCCGAACCGCGCCGGGATGGTCGGTCTATGGACACGCCGGGGCCGCCGAGACTAACCGGGACTTCGGGCCGGCCAGGACCAGGCGGACCAGGCGCAACAAACCGGGATGAACCGGAACCAGCTGGCTCAGACGCGGCCGAATCCGGGTCACCGGCCCCCGGGGCCGCGTTTGCCCAACCAGCCGCGCTACCCGGCCTGCGCCGCCCCCATCGCGCCGGCCAGCGCCGTTCCGCTCAACCATGCATTTTCAATCCTGCCGCTACCGGCAAGCCCGCAGGCAAACCAGTCGCCGCAGGCGCCCAGGCGCAGCGCCGGATCCCACAGGCAGTCCTCCGCCAGCGGCGTGCTCGCCTGCGCATAGGGCCAGCGCTGGACCGACATATAGACCGGCTGTACCTGCGAACCGGTCGCCTCGTGGAATGCCTTCAGCAATTTCTCCTTGGCGCGCTCGGGATCGTCTTCAAAATGCTCGATGCTCCACGCGGGCGTCGCATGCCCGACCCAATGCTCGCCAGGGCGGCGCTGCGGCTTGGATGCGTCGCGCGCAATCCAGCCCAGCCGCCCGCCGTGGACCCAGGCGCCATCGTAGGCCAGGCCCAATGTGTCCTGGAAAGCCATCATCAGCGACCAGCACGGCGCCATGCGCAGTTGCTCGGTTT
>JAQGMO010000298.1 GCA_028292315.1 Herminiimonas sp.
ATTGCCGCGCACGCGGACCAGGTGTTCACGCATCGCTTGACGCGCGCTCGCTGCATCGCGTTCCTTCAATGCAGCGACCAGCGCCCGGTGGTCCTGTTCATAAGCATTGCGGCGCTCGGGAGTCAGGCTTTTCTTTTTAAGTTTTCCCCACTCGCCATTCTCGCGCACCTTGTTGATCAGGTTGAACACGCTGGTGACAAACGTGTTGTGGCTTGCGTCGGCGATTTTTTGATGCAGGCTGCCATCCCAATATTCGAACTGCTCCAGTGTTTCAGCGGTTTCGGCACGCCGGCAGCATTCTTCCATCTCGCTGAAATCGGCGCTGGTGCCGTTTTGTACCACCAGGTCGATCACGACAGGCTCGAACAGCATGCGTGCCTCCATGAGTTCGGCCGGGCTGATGTGCACTTCCCTGGCTTCGGAGTTTGACAGCTTTTGCGCGATGTCTTCCGCCGCGTAGGTGCCGCTTCCGACGGTTTGCGTAACAAGCCCGCGCTGTTTCAGTTGCTGCAGCACGCGCCGCACGGTGGAGCGTCCTATGCCATAGGATTCGCACATCTGCCGCTCGGTCGGCAACTGTTCGCCGGCGCGCCAGCGGCCGTTGCGCAGGTTGGCGAGCAAAATTTCCCTTAATTCAAAGGCGGGATCGTTTGGGGATGACATGAATCAACTTTCAATGATTTCCAGAATCATAATGCAATTATGCGGGAATTGGTATTAATTGGTTTTAACTGTGCGGAACTGAAATTTTTTGATGCTCTTGTGTATCAATAAAGCATGCTTATATCATGAGATATCATAAAGTCATCGGGTTCGAACCGGAGCATAATACATAAATGGATCCGAACGAAATCAAAGAGAAAATGCTGGCGCTTCAGGCCGAGTTGAACAGCCTGGCGAATTTACTACCGGAAAATATTCAGGTCGACTATTGTACGCGCGAGTTCCGACGCACGACGGATATCGGCGCCCGCCGTCAACTGATTATTGAATTCCGCGAGATTGCGGCACCGACACGTACCGAATTCGCAGTCGATCTGCTGTATCGGTGAAGTGATAGGCTGCTCACGCACTTTGCGTGAAGGGTTTTTGGCGCCCGCGGTCCTCAGAAATTTACATCGCCGGCAGGGAAACGTTACGTCCGTTCCCGTTCCCGTGTCTGTGGCTGTGGCACCTCGATTATTCTTTCATCCACCGCAACGAAGAACCGCATGCCAGCTGCGGGCGTAATTTCATGGCCGCCGGTAAACGCGCCGAATGACGGCAGGATACAGACTTCCGGCCCAAGCACGAAACAGGGTAGCCGCAGCATGTCATGCCGCGTCGCCAGCCGATACACCGGATGCACATGACCAGCCAGGACATAGCTGCCGTCAAGGGCTTCGGGATGATGGCTGAATGCGAACGGCGCGACCAGGCAGGGCTCGTCCACGATCTCCAACCCCAGATCGGCCGGCGGATCGCCGGCATGCCAGTCATGATTGCCGCGCACCAGCGTCAGCCGAAGGCCGGGATGGCGCGCCCGCCATGCGCGCATTGCGGATAAGGTGGCGGACGCGTGAGCGCCGCGCGCGTGCAGGAAATCGCCAAGGAACAGGATATGCCTGACGTCATGGGCGGCCAGCAGCGCATCGATGGCGCCCAGGTTTTGCGTCGTGGTTCCGCGCGGTACCGGTATGCCCTTGGCCCGAAATGAGGCTGCCTTGCCGAAATGGATATCGGCGATGATCAGCATATGGCGGGCTTGCCAGTAAATTGCCCGTTGCGGCAGGAGGCTCAGTGTTTCACCGCGCAGGTTGAGGTTCATCGGCTGCCTGGAAAAAGTAAAAGGTATTCAGACCGACGCGGCCTGTTCCAGTTCGCGCAACATGCGTGCAACCCGGTCGGACAGTTTTTCAGTTGACAGTTTTTCCCGAAAGCGCTCCACCATCAACGGAAAACCGAATGGCGTCGCGCGCCTGGTCTCATGAAAAACACGCTGCTGCGCCTGCATCGCTTCCAGGGTTTCCCGCAGGCGGGTCAGTTCCAGCTCCTGTTCGAGCACTTCGCGCTGAGCCTGGTTGAGCAACAGGTTTTGCATATCGTGTTTACGGAATACTTCATAAAACAGGCTTGATGAGGCCTGAATCTGCCGGTTGCTTTTAGGCTGGCCCGGGTATCCCTGGAAAATCAATCCGGAGATCCTGGCGATTTCGCGAAACCGTCGTTGCGCCAGTTCGGCCGCATTCAGGCTGGCGAGCACATCTTCCAGCAGGTTATCGGTCGAAAATAAATCATCCGGGCCAGTGTCATCAAGAGGTAAATCACCGGCGCGTGGCATGCAGAGAATTTTGAAGTCGATCGGTTCCGGGGAGAGCAGTTCAAATCCGTAATCGTTCACCGCGATTGAAAACGTGGTGGGCCGGTGGCGCGCGATGCGGTACGAAATCAGGTAGGCCAGGCCCATATGGACCGAGCGTCCCGCAAACGGGTACATGAACAAATGCCAGCCTTCGCGGCTGCGCATCGATTCGAGCACCAGGTGGCGAGCGGTCGGCAAGCCGGACCAGCGCCGCTGTACATCGAGCAGGGGCTGGAGCGCGCGCATTTCAGGTCCGTCATAACGGCCAAGGTCGGCTTCCTGCAGCCGGTCCAGCGCCGCATGCGCCAGTTCCGACGAAAGCGGCATTTTCCCGCCCTGCCAGCGCGGCACCGCGCCTCGTTTGCCGGTCGCGCGTTTGACATAGGCTGTCATCTCGTGCACCCGCACAAATTCCAGCATGCGGCCGCCGAACAGAAAGCAATCGCCTTTTTTCATCCGCGAAATGAACGATTCCTCGACCGACCCGATCCGCCCGCCGGACATGAATTTCACCTGGATAGTCGCATCCGACACGATGGTCCCGATATTCATCCGATGCCGCCGCCCGAGGCTGACATCGGGAACGCGGTAGACGCCTTCCGCATCGGGCAATACGCGGCGATATTCCGGATAAACCACCAGGCTCTGGCCGCCGCGCGCCACGAAGTCGAGCGCCCATTGCCATTCTTCCGGCGTGAGATGGCGATAGGACCAGGCGGTTCGCACTTCCTCGTACAATTCATTGGACTGGAAGCCGCCGCCCAGTGCGATCGTCACCAGGTGCTGCACCAGAACGTCGAGCGGCTTGTTCGGCGCGGTGCGCGCTTCGACATTGCGCCGCGCAACTGCGGCGCGGGCGCCGGCCGCTTCCAGCAGCTCGAGGCTGTTGGTCGGCACCAGCGTCACGCGCGACTGACGCCCCGGCGCATGGCCGCTGCGGCCGGCGCGCTGCAACAGCCGCGCGATGCCCTTGCAACTGCCGATTTGCAACACCCGCTCGACCGGCAGGAAATCCACGCCGAGGTCAAGGCTGGAGGTGCACACCACGGCTTTCAGCGTGCCTTGCTTCAGGCCCAGTTCGACCCAGTCGCGCACCGACTTGTCGAGCGATCCATGATGCAGCGCGATCAGGCCGGCCCAGTCAGGACGCGCTTCGAGTATGTTCTGGTACCACAGTTCGGATTGAGAGCGGGTGTTGGTGAAGACCAGCGTCGAGGCGCTTGCTTCGATCTCGTTGATCACCGGCTGCAGCATCTGTATGCCGAGATGACCGCCCCATGGAAAGCGGCTCAGGCTGGCCGGGATCAGCGTGTCGACCATGATTTTCTTCGCTGACGCGCCTTCGATCAGTTCACCGATTCCAGGCCCCAGCAATGCATCCCGGGCGGCATCCAGGTCGCCCAGCGTGGCCGACAAACCCCATACCAGCAATCCCGGATGCCAATGCCGCAGGCGTGCCAGCGCCAGCTGAGTCTGAACGCCGCGTTTATTGCCGATCAACTCATGCCATTCATCGACAATCACGACATCGAGCGACTTGAAGCGCGCCTTCGCATCGGCCTGGCTCAGCAGCAGGCTCAGGCTTTCCGGTGTGGTCACGAGGGCCGGCGGCAGGGTTTTCGATTGCCTGGCGCGCTCGGCCGATGTGGTGTCGCCGGTGCGCATGCCGATCGACCATGCGGGCATCAGTTGCGCGGCCGGGTCTTGCAACGCGCGCACCGTATCCATGGCCAGCGCTCGCATCGGGGTGATCCATAAAACACGCAGGCCGCCGGCTTCGCGTCCGCCTGCCGGCCGCCGCATCGCGCGCAGCAGGGCGGCGAACCACAGCGCATAGGTTTTGCCGGAGCCGGTGCCGGCGTGCAGCAGGCCTGAGCGCCCCTCCGCAAACGCGCGCCAGACCGCGCGCTGGAATGGAAATACTTTCCATCCTCGCGCGCTGAACCACTCCTCGGCGGCCTGTTGCGGATTAGGCCGGGCGAGTGGTGCGGGCGCCGCGCTCATGGCAGCAATCCCTGAAGCGTCGCAAGTGTATCGGCCTCGTCCACCGACTTGTCCTCACGCATGCGCAATATGCGCGGAAAGCGGACGGCGATTCCCGATTTGTGGCGGCTGGAACGGGCAATTCCTTCGAAGCCGATTTCAAACACCATGGTCGGCCTGACGCTGCGCACCGGGCCGAATTTTTCGATCGTGGACTTGCGGATGGCTGCGTCGACCACGGCGATCTCGGCATCGGTCAGTCCCGAATAGGCCTTGGTGAACGGCACCAGCATGCGCGCGCCGTCTGCTGCCTGATCCCATACCGCGAAGGTGTAATCGGTGTACAGCGATGCGCGCCGCCCATGCCCGCTTTGGGCATAGATCAGCACCGCATCCACGCTGTAAGGATCGATCTTCCATTTCCACCAGGTGCCAAGGTCCTTGGTGCGGCCGACGCCGTATTGCGCATCGATTGCCTTGAGCATCATGCCTTCCACTGCGCGCGCACGCGAACTTTCCCGGGTCAGCGCCAGGTCGCGCCAGTTGTCGGCCTGCACCAGCGGCGACAGCCTGATCTGCGGCGCGGCAATGCGTGCCACGAGCTGTTCCAGCAAGGCGCGCCGGGTCGACTGCGGTGTGCCGCGGATATCGACGCCCTCCAGTTCAAGCACGTCGTAGGCAACCAGCACCGCCGGCAGTTCGCCCAGCATTTTTGCCGATAATGTTTTGCGGCCGATCCGCTTTTGCAGGTCCGCAAATATGGCCGGCGCATCGTTTTTCCAAATCAGGATTTCACCGTCGATCACGGTGCCGTCCGGAATGGCGACGCCACTGATTTCGGGAAACCGGTCGCTGATCAAATCCTCACCACGCGACCAGAGCCAGCTCTGGCCGTCGCGGCGCACCAGCTGCCCACGGATGCCGTCGTATTTCCACTCAGCCTGCCATTGCGTGATCGGGCCGAGGGTTTCGGGGTTAGCCTGCAAGGGATGAGCCAGGAAAAATGGATAGGGCTGCCCGCCGCGCGGTTCGTGTCCCGATTCGGACTGCGCCGCGATCAGTTGCAGGTAATGCCCGGCGCTCGGCGACGTGGCGCCATCGGTCCAGGCCATCAGGCGCTGTGCCACCAGCTTGCCGTCGATACCGGCCACCGCGCCGAGCGCCCGGGTCACGAGCAATTTGGAAACGCCGACCCGGAACCCGCCGCTGATCAGCTTGATCAGCAGGAAGCGCTCGCCCCAGTCGAGTTCATCCCAGTAAGCGAATAATGCATCGCGCACCGTTTCGGGCGGCGCGCCGCGCAGTGGCAAGATACGCTGTTCGATCCAGACCGCCAGGCCAAGATCGCTGTCCTTTTGCGGCGGCGGCAATACATGCGCGATGGTTTCGGCCAGGTCGCCGACCGAGTGATAACTTTCGTCGAACAGCCATTCATCGATGGCGGCATATTCAATCGCGAACTGGCGCAGCAGTTTGGTCGGCACTGCCTGGCGCGGTTTGCCGCCGGCCAAAAAATAGACGGCCCATGCGGCATCGGCCGGATTGGCGTCGCTGAAATAGGTTTGCAGGGCCGCCAGCTTGCGGCCGGTCGCGGTGGTGGTGTCGAGCTCATTGAACAGGCGGGCAAATTCACGCATGGGCAACCTGTTCCACCGCGTCATCTTCCTCCGCGCCAAATTCGGTGTTAAATGCGCCGGCATCCAGCCCGTTTTGCCGCAGCCAGCGCACCATGACACCGACCTGGCCATGCGTCACGATGATTCTTTGCGCACCGGTCTGCTTGATCGCCCACATCAGGCCGGGCCAGTCCGCGTGATCGGAGAGGATGAAGCCGCGGTCGACGGCACGCCGGCGCCGCGCGCCGCGCAATTGCATCCAGCCGCTGGCAAATGCATCGCTGTAATCGCCGAAGCGGCGCATCCAGGGCGACCCCGCAGCGGAAGGCGGCGCGATTACCAGCGCACGCCGGAATTCTTCCTTGCCGGCGGCCTCGGTGGCGAGCCGGGTGTCGGGAAGCGCAACGCCGGCTTCGCGATATACGCGGTTGAGCGGTTCGACCGCGCCGTGGCAAAAAATCGGACCGATCGAAGGATCGATGCCCTTGAGTATGCGCTGCGCCTTGCCGAAGGCGTAACAGAACAGTACGCTGGCGCGGCCTTCATCGGCATTGCCGCGCCACCACTGATTGATGCCGTCGAAGATTTCGGCCTGCCGCCGCCAGCGGTAGATCGGCAAGCCAAAGGTGGATTCGGTAATGAAGGTGTCGCAGCGCACCGGTTCAAACGGCGCGCAGGTGCCGTCGGCTTCCACCTTGTAGTCGCCCGACGCCACCCATACTTCACCCTGATGTTCGAGGCGCACCTGCGCCGACCCCAGCACATGGCCGGCCGGGTGCAGCGAAATCGTCACGCCGTTATGCGTGAGGCGCTCGCCGTAGTCAAGCGTGTCGAGCGTGATATCGCCCAGCCGCGACTTCAGAATGCCGGCGCCGGGTGTCGCAGCCAAATAATGGCCGTGACCTGCGCGCGCATGATCCGAATGACCGTGAGTGATAATGGCGCGGTCGACCGGCCGCCATGGATCGATATAAAACTTGCCGGGCACGCAGTAAAGACCTTCGTTTCGCGCAACAACCATGTCCGTCATTATTCGATCCCATGTTTTC
>JAQGMO010000316.1 GCA_028292315.1 Herminiimonas sp.
TCCCGGTCCAGGATTCCGCGCACATTGAGCAATTTCTCCGCTTCCGCGCCTGCCACGTACGTTACCGGACCGCGCCATCCGGTCCGGAACGCTTGGTTCCTGTAATCAGGCCGTAACTGCAAGAAAATTGCATTGACATATTATTTATTGGCGTTAAGATTGTTAACAATCCTGGCAACAGTTATCTGCCAGTAATCTTTCAAAGCAAATAAAAACTATAACTGGAGACTTATGCGCCTTCGCACCAGCTTTAAAATCATTGGCCTGACACTGATTTGCGGACTGCTTAATGTAAATACCGCTATTGCCCAGAGCGCCGCATGGCCGGACAAACCAGTCAAGATTCTTGTCGGCTTTGCGCCCGGCGGATTCACCGACGTGCTGGCGCGGGCACTGGCCACGGAATTTACCAACCAGTTCAAACAGCCGTTCGTAGTAGAAAACCGCAGCGGGGCATCGGGTACGATCGGCACCACCGCGGCGGTAAGATCCGCGCCCGACGGATATACCCTGCTGCTTGGCCACTCAACGCCGAATGCGATCGCCGCCGCCCTGTTTCCAAAGCTTCCGTATGATCCCATCCGCGACCTTACTCCGATCGCGCAAGTCGCGATTCATCCCCACGTCCTGGTGGTGGCGAAATCCGCTCCATGGCAATCGGTACAGGAATTGATCGCTGATGCCAGAAAAAACCCCGGCACGATCAACTACGCCTCTTCAGGCGTCGGCACCGTGCAGCATGTAGCCGGTGAAATGCTGGCGGCCAGCGCCAAGGTGACGCTGAACCATATACCGTACCGCGGCAGCGGACCGGCGTTGGTGGACATCGTCAATGGCACCGTTTCGATGAGCATCGATGGCGCCGGCGTCGTCGCCTCCCAGGTTGCGGCAGGCAATTTACGCTTGCTTGCCGCCGGCTCCGCCCAGCGTATTTCCAAATATCCCGACCTGCCGACGCTGCAGGAACTCGGTTATGCGGGGGTCGATGCCGTGAGCTGGTTCGGACTGTTTGCGCCCGCAGGCCTGCCGGCCGAAATCACCGCCGCCCTTGAAAAAGCGACGAAAACCGCGCTGTCATCCCCTGCTTTCGAAAAAGTCCTCAATTCAGGCGGCGCGCGGCCCGGTTCGCTCACCGGCGTGAACTTCAAGGCATTCATACAGAACGAAATCGACGCTTACAAAAACGTGATGCGCGATCAAAAATTCGATCTTAGATAGCGCGTTTGAACAAGCGGTCAAGCGCATTGGCGTCGTATTTGGATAGCGAAGGCCTGCGATCCCGGATCACGATAGCAGAATTGCCCAGACGATTACCGTCGAGGCCCATACTGAAACGCCTACGCGGAAAGCATTCTGAATATGACCATTAAATTGATTGAAGACGCCAAAGAGTTTTCGGGTCCGGCCGCCGGGTCCGGCGACCACGAAGACGTTTTCCGCCGGCTCGAAGAAGAGATTGTCCTCGGTCTCTACCTGCCCCTCCAAAGGCTGGTGGAGGAAGAAATTGCCGAACGCATGGGTGCCAAGCGCCATGTGGTCCGCCAGGCGTTGACCGAGCTGCGCCGCATCGGCCTGGTCGAGCACTCCCGCAATAAGGGCGCGGTGGTTCGTCTTTTGAAACCGGACGAGGTCGAGAAAATTTATGCTGTTCGAGAAATTCTGGAAACGGCGGCCGCGAGCCTGGTGCCGCTTCCCGCGCCGGCTGAATTGATCGGGAAACTCGAAGCAATTCAGGCGCAGCACGACCTTGCAGTCGCCAATTCGGATATCACGCAAGTCTATCGGCGCAATATCGAATTCCACCAGACCTTGTTTGCGGCATGCGGAAATCAGTATCTCGCGGAAGCCGTCGACCAGTCCGCAAGGCGATCGCAAGGAATACGGTACTTCGCCCTGATCGATGGCAGGCGCCTGGAAAAGCTGCGACGGCAGCACTGGGAAATGATTGAAGCAATCCGGACCAGTGATCGCGCAAGGCTGGTCGAGCTGCACCGGGAACATCTCTTGCCTTCCAAGGAAGCCTACCTGGAGAGCCAGGCGTTAAGGAAGGGCCTGATCTTGAACCGGGATAAATAAGCTGCATGAAACGCCGGACCGGCCCGCCGCAGGAGCCGGCGCGGTGCGAACTAAAACAGACTCGACGCACGAGTGCCTTTATGACCTTTCAAGGAGAAATATATGTCAAATGCCGGATTCCGGATCAAGCGAAGCATCAACCGTCCCGAGCGCAGCCTGTTCGAAGGCTTCAGGGACATCCCGGTGTCAAATATCGGCGATTCCGTGAATCGCTGTTTTTGCCTTGATGCCGAAATCCGTCCAATGAATGACAAGCCCTTGCTCGGTCCGGCCTTTACCGTGAAGGTCGCGCCCGGCGACAACCTGATGCTGCATAAGGCGATCGATATGGCGCAGCCCGGCGATATCATCGTGGTGGACGCACACGGTGAAACGTCGCGCGCCATTACCGGTGAATTAATGATCCATTGGGCGATAACCAGAGGCGTAGCCGGATTTGTCATCGATGGCTCGATACGCGATGTCGCTCGCCTGAAAACCTTCGGCATTCCCGTGTACGCGGCAGGCATCAGCCCCGCAGGGCCATACAAGGAAGGTCCCGGAGAAATCAATTTCCCGATCGTGTGCGGCGGCGTGGTGGTTCATCCTGGCGATATCCTGGTAGGCGACGCCGACGGCGTCATCGTCATCCGCCCTGAGGACGCCCCATCGACGCTCAAGAGAGCGCAGGCAAAACTGGCCGACGAACTTCGGGTAATGAAACTGATCGAGGAAGGCGCCTGGGATCGTGCCTGGGTAGACGAAGTCCTGAAGGCAAAAGGATGCGAGTTCATCGACTGACGGTGCCGGCCCGGATTGCTATATAACCCGGGATTACGAATCGGTGCAAGCCGCTGACGCGGCTTGAACGAATAAATGAACCAATGAATTAGTGAATACGGCGCTCTAATGAAATCCAACCCCGTTACCAACCGGCAGCTCCGCTCGATTCTGTGTCTTGACGATTTCGAGTTGAAGGCAAGGAAATTCCTGCCCCGCCCTATCTTCGGCTACGTAGCTGGCGCTGCCGAAACCAATGCATCGCTCGCGCAAAACAGGGCGAGTTTTCAGGATTACAGTTTTCTCACCACGACCATGGTGGATGTCTCGAAACGTTCGCAATCCGTAACCTTGTTCGGCAAGGTTTATGCCGCGCCGTTCGGCATCGCTCCGATGGGCCTGAGCGCCCTGATGGCATATCGCGGCGACCTGGTTCTGGCGCGTGCCGCCGACCGCGCACGCATCCCGATGATCATGAGCGGGACATCGCTGATCCGGCTGGAAGATGTCGCCCGCGAATCGCTCAGCCCATGGTTCCAGGCCTATCTTCCGGGGGAAGAAGCCCAAATCATCGCGTTGATCGATCGGGTGCGCAATGCCGGCTTCGAAACGCTGGTCATCACGGTCGACACTCCCGTTCAGGCCAACCGGGAAAATAATGTAAGGACCGGTTTTTCAACCCCGCTCAGGCCGACGCTGCGCCTTGCGTGGGATGGAATCAGCCATCCATCCTGGCTCTGCGGAACCTTTCTTCGCACGCTGGTCAAGCATGGCATGCCGCATTTTGAAAACAATTATGCCACGCGCGGCGCGCCCATCCTGTCCCCCAATGTCGTGCGCGACATCTCGGACCGCGGTCATCTCACCTGGGAACACATGAGGCTGATACGGCGCATTTGGCAGGGACCGCTGGTGATCAAGGGGATTCTCAACAAGGACGACGCCGCCATTGCATGCAATCTGGGTGTCGATGGAATTATCGTTTCCAATCACGGCGGGCGCCAGCTTGACGGCAGCGTCCCGCCTTTGCGGGTGCTTTCTGAAATTGTCGACACCGCCGGCCAGGTGCCGGTCATGCTCGATAGCGGTGTGCGACGCGGCACCGATGCGCTGAAGGCGCTTGCCCTGGGAGCGAAGATGGTGTTCGTGGGACGGCCTTTCGGCTATGCCGCCGCCATCGCGGGAGAGGCCGGCGTCAGCCACGCAATCAAGCTCTTGTCGGATGAAATTTTTCGCGACATGGGAATGCTGGGCATTCATGCGCTGGACCAGATGCATCCGGGCAGGCTGGTCCCCATGAATGAACTCGCCGCAGGAATCGTCAATAAAGCCAAAGCAGATAGAGGAGCAATCAATGCAGTCCCCAATACGAATGAAAGTCGTACGTTCCGGCACCTGGACAAATCCGGTATTCGATGAAGAACTGGGTCGGGAACCCGGCATCGACCTGTCGGTCCTTTCGGTCACAGGCCCCGAGGCGGAAGGCTGGGCATTGCTTGAGAAAGCGCATGTATACCACCTGATGGCTGCGAAAGACGATTTGCCGCGCCGCTGGTTCGTCACGGCGAACTTGTTGGAACGCTGCCCAAACCTGCTATGCGTTTCATCTTCCGGCGCCGGCTACGACACGATCGACGTGGACGCATGCAACAAGGCCGGGGTCGCCGTCGTCAACCAGGCCGGCGGCAACGCAACCGCAGTGGCCGAGCAAACCCTGGGTTTGATGATCGCAGTATCGCGACGCATGGTCGAACAAGACCGCCGCCTGAGAAACGAGCAGGGATTTACGCGCGAGGATGTGATGGGACGCGAAATCAGCGGGCGCGTGCTGGGTCTGGTCGGTATGGGCCATGTCGGCACCCGGGTCGCCGAGTTCGCCCGCGTATTCGGCATTACGGTGCTCGCCACGGATCCTTATCTGAACGATCAGGAAATCAGCAAGCGCGGTGCCGAGCCTGTTCCAATGGATGAATTGCTGGAAAGGTCCGACATCGTTTCCCTGCATTGTCCCTATACCGATGAGACCAAGGGCATGATCGATGCGGATGCCCTT
>JAQGMO010000397.1 GCA_028292315.1 Herminiimonas sp.
TAACGCCCCCTCTATAAGCCAGCCGCCGAGCTGGCATTTTACTCCCGGCGAAACCGCTCAGGAACTCTTGTGGCTTGGTGGGCTAAAGGGTGGCTATCACTAATTGTGTTACCTTTTGTTAATATAATCGTTCGCTAATCGGCGGCTTCCAATACCGTCTAGGCCCACCCTAAATTTTAATGGAATCAACATGTTAGATCGAAAAAAGGCTGAGCTAGTCCCAGGTTATCAAGTTCCACTTTTCAGAGTAGAAAAACAAATTGAATTTGATGGCGTTGAGATGGGCGTCCTCGACAATGGGATTCCATTCCTCACCGAAAGCGGCCTTGCTCGCATGTGCGGCATAGACAGAAAAGTGTTGAACAGATTGGCGATTGGCTGGGGTGAAGAAAAGTTTAAGCCAAGAGGAAAGCAGATTTCCCAGCTCCTCGAAGAACATGGATACATCGAGTCGATATTATTTTTGAAGTCCGAAAACAAAGGGTCGGAAATCAATGCATACACCGAACCTGTATGCCTCGCGTTGCTTGAATATTACGCCTTCCAGGCAGATGATCCCCGGCCCGAGGCAATCAGAGCCTTCCGCGCGCTGGCAAGGCTGACCTTCCGTAAATTCATTTACGATGCGGTGGGCTATAGCCCAGAACAACGCATTCTTGATAGTTGGCGTCACTTCCATGACAGAGTTGATATAACATCCACATCAGTGCCCTTTGGGTTTTTTAGTGTGTTCAGGGAAATTGCAGTCATGATCGTCCCTATGATCCGATCGGGAATTTTGATAAGCGATCGGGTTGTCCCTGACATTTCCGTTGGCAAAGCTTGGAGTGAATATTGGAAGGCATCTAATTTTGATGTCTCCTATGGCGAACGCCAAAAATATGACCATGAATACCCGCCCTACTATCCACAAGCGAAAAGTAATCCCCAGCCGTCTTTTGCTTATCCGGATTCCGCGCTAGGCGAGTTTCGCGCTTGGCTTGTGAAAACGTACATTGCCAACAAATTTCCCGCGTACTTACTTGGCCAGACAAAAAAAGGAAACGTTACTCAATTAATCGTCAACAAAGCAATCGAATCTTTTTCAGGAAAATTAATTGCCGGCCCTTCCGGCACTCAGTAGCCAAATAAACTAAGCCAGCCGCCGAGCTGGCTTTTTTACGCCAAAATTTCTCATCAATGAGAATTCTTGCCCGCAACCAATCGGGTATTTTTCCCCTATTGCAATACAATCATCGTTCGCCCCATGCAAAGCTTCCCGGCCGCATGGGGCGAATTTCCACCCACTACAAAGAGGTGCTCATGTCGCAAAATGAAGAAATACCGCGATCCACCACTGCCGCGACGCTCCCATCTTTTTCGCCCGCCCAAACGCCTAATCCTGTGGCGCAGAAATAAAGCACGCCGCTCCAGCACAAGAGGATGTTGGCGGTTCAAAAGTCGAACCGCCAACAAGTAATGCTTCGACGTCCCCGAAAATCGGGGAACAATTAACGCTTAACCAATTCCGTGCAACACCGTACTTTAATCACGTCGCAAAGAAAAATGCGACCGGGTTTGGCGACCTGATTTGCAAAAGGCGGACATCCGCCACCAGGCGGCTTTTTTTCGTCCGTTCCACCGTTGTGCGCCCTCTATGGGCGGCAGTGGTGGGGATACCTTCGGGTATGCCGGTTTCCTTTTGCGCCGGTTCGCCAACCCCGCCATTTCCTGCCCACCCCTTTTGGCGACGGGAGCAGCTTAATTACTGCAAAAGGAGGCTCACATGCCTAGCAAAAACCTATCCAAACGCCTGACGCGCCCGCAGAGAAATTCGAGCCGTTTTCCAGGCTGGATGAAAGTCTGCTCACCCCTGACAGAAAAATGCTGATGCTCGCCAAGGACATGACCGCCGGCGTCCAATTGGCGGTCGAATTGATAGAGCGGGCAACGGTCGATGAAAATGACGCCTACATGACTGGATACCATCGCGGCGTTCTGATGCGCTTTGCAATTGCATCCTGCTCGCTGTTTCACGGCGCCGTTGAAGAACATCTTGACTCGATTCGTGACGATGCTTCGAAGGAGGGCAAATAACATGCGCCCTCCAAAGAGCAAAACACCGCACGCCATTTCCGCCGACAGATTGACGCTGCTCGCGCAGCCCACGTTCAAACTCACGCCGGCCGAGATGAGGCTGGTCCAGGCGTATCGAAATTGCGACGACGAAGTTCAGGACTACTTCCTCGGGCCCGCTGAAGATTGTTCCCAGAAAGAGAGTTATAGGCGGCCTGAGCTGAAAGGCCCTGCTCTGCGTCTTGTTCAGGGAAGGTCGACATCATGAGGCAACAAGAAGAGGCGGCGTTACTGGCGGCAAAGCGATCGCGGGAGGCGCGGAGGGTGTAAAACAACTGTAGGGGTAAATCGCAGGCAAAGAAAAAGGGGTCAGTGAACATTATCACTAACCCCTTCTGCTTTACTGGTGCGGCTGGCAGGAATCGAACCCACGACCCCTTGGTTCGTAGCCAAGTACTCTATCCAGCTGAGCTACAGCCGCTGAAGCCAAAATTATAGCACTACTTCAACGGAATATGGAAGAGCCCGATGTCACATTCTGATC
>JAQGMO010000007.1 GCA_028292315.1 Herminiimonas sp.
GGACGAGATGCTGGCCGAGCGCGAACGCCTTAATATCGATATACAGCAAGTGCTCGACGCGCAGACCGATACCTGGGGAATCAAGGTCTCGAATGTCGAAATAAAGCATGTCGACCTCGATGAATCGATGGTGCGCGCGATCGCCAGGCAGGCCGAAGCGGAGCGCGAGCGGCGTGCCAAGGTGATCCATGCCGAAGGCGAATTGCAGGCATCGGCGAAGCTGACCCAGGCGGCGGAGGTGCTCGCGCGGCAACAGGGAGCGATGCAATTGCGCTATCTGCAGACACTGAACGCTATCGCCGGCGACAAGACATCGACAATCGTGTTTCCGCTGCCGATTGAATTGCTGACCGGCGTAGTAGAATTAAGCGGGAAAAATCCGGCAGTCAGGTGACGCCCGGCGCCGCATTGGCAGCGCTTGCCGCAATGAAAAAATACGCAAAATGAAACGGATCCTGGTTCCGGTCGATGGCTCGGACAATTCGCTGCGCGCGCTGCGGTATGCGATGGCAATGGCCAGGCGCCGTCCGCCGTTGGAGCTATGCCTGATTAATGTCCAGGACCTGGTCGACGGCCGGGTGCAGGCCTACCGGTCGCGCGGGGATATGGACAGCATGCTGACCCGGCAGGCGGAGCATGCGCTCGAGGCGGCCCGGCGGCTCCTGGCGGAAACCCGCCTCCCCTATACGGCGTATATTGCCTACGGCTCTCCGGCCAGCGCCATCGCCGATTACGTCAAGGCGAAGGATTGCGACACGATTGTCATGGGCACGCGTGGCATGAGCGCCATCAACAATCTGCTCCTGGGTTCGATCTCGACCCAAGTGCTGCATCTGGTGCAGGTGCCGGTCACACTGGTGAAGTAACCGTCTTCCCGGGAGCCTGCGCGGCAGCGGGCTCCTGGGTTAGACTGTCCTATTATTTCGATAAAGGGATTCTTCATGTCAGATATCGTCATCTATCACAATCCGCGTTGCGGCACGTCACGCAACGTGCTCGGATTGATTTTGAACACCGGGGCCGATCCGCAGGTCGTGGAGTACCTGGACCATCCGCCAACCAGGGAAAAGCTCACCGAACTGATTGCGGCCATGGGCATTCCGGTGCGTGATCTGTTGCGTCGCAAAGGCACGCCCTATGACGAACTTAATCTGGACGATCCCAAATGGACCGACGAAGAATTAGTCGAGCACATGGTTCGCACCCCTATCCTGATTAACCGGCCTATCGTCGTCACGCCGCTGGGCACCAGGCTGTGCCGTCCTTCCGAGCTGGTGCTCGACATCCTCCCGGCGCCGCAGCGCGGCGTATTTTTCAAGGAAGATGGCGAACTGCTGATCGACGCTGACGGCGAACGGGTGACGAAAACGGCGTGAATCGCTATCCGGAGGGTAAGGTGCCGCAAGGCGGCGCAATGGCGCCGCGGTACTGCGCCTAAAGCGCTCAGCCGCTCAGCGCAGCACAAGCACCGGAAGCGTCGTATGCGCCAGCACTTTTTGCGTTTCGCTTCCGACGAATAACTTGCTCAAACCCTTCCTGCCATGCGACGCCATGAAAATTGCGTCGCAGCCGAGGTCATTCGCGGTTTGGACGATTTCCTCATGGGGACTGAAGGAAAGCGTAACCCGGGTCTCGCACGGCACATTCGCCGCCGCGGCGATTTTCGCGGCTTCCTCGACATGCTGTTGCGCGAATGCACGCATTTGTCGTTCATAAGCTGTGAGGTCGGGCACGAATGCGCCATCGGGAACGCTCGTATAAGGATAAGGCTCCGCGACCGAAAGCACGATCATGCGCCCGCCGCCGAGCCTGCAAAAATCCGCGGCCGTCCGGACCGCCTTTTCAGCCAGGGGGGATCCATCAGTCGGCACCATAATGGTCTTGAACATGACGTTTTCCTATTTCAGTTAATCGGCTAACCGCGTTCCATGCTAATTACCAGCATGGGAGCCGGCTTGAGGGATGTCAAAAGCCTTCCCCATCATTGGTCAGGCCAGCATAATCGCAATCGCCAACAGTACAAAGTAGCCGAACGCGTAAGGCGCGTTCCACAGGGACAGCCGGAACGTCGAGACGCGATTGATCGACTGGACCAGTCCCAGCGTACCACTAAACGGTCCTAGCATGTAAGTCAGCACCGAGCTGCCGACAAGGGCAATCGCAAGCTGGAGCGCTGAAACTCCCAGTATCTCCGGCTTCAGGGAATTGCCAAGCAATGCAATCACCACCAGCGGATGCATGCCGAGAAAAGAAGTTGTCAAAGCCATGAGCGGCATCAGAAGCAACAGTGCCTGAGTGCCGACAAGCTCGCGGAACTGGAGAAACAGCAGGTTGACGGTTTGATCGGCGCCGGAAATCTGCAGTGCGCGCGCAAAAAAGCCGGCACTAAGAAAAATGGCAAACTGGTCGGCCATCGCAGGCAGTCTCAGCACCAGCTGGCTGCCTGTTTCGCGCAATGACGGCCGCCCTTTGCCGATCACGATGCACCACAGGATCGCGTAGGGAATCGATATAAGCGTGACCACCGTGACCAGACCGATCCTGAGCCACTGTTCAAGCAGCGCTATGGAGCCGATCAGCAAAACAATTGCGCAGATCATTTGCAACAGGCGCGCGACCGGCGACGCCGTTCCTGTGTCGTCCGGCGCCGCTTCGGCGGCCCGGCACGGCGGTTTGCCACGCACTTCCAGAAAATAAAAGATGATCCAGTTAACCAGCAGTCCCGCGACGCTTACCAGAAATAATTTGCTGAATAAATCGATCCATTCCACCTTCAAGGCATCCAGGACAATTCCCGCCACCCCGGAAACCGGCGTCCACAATACCGGCAGCACATAGCCGTAAGTGGTCGACACCGCCATGAAACGCACGCGGTCCGGTATCGGGTATCGATTTACCACTGCCCCCATGCTGGCCATCATCACCGGGACCGCCGCCATGCTCATGAACGAGCCGCAGATGAACGCCAGTCCGGTAACCACGCAGTTGAATGAAAACAGGCTCGTGACACGTCCCGTCAGTATGGTTTCGATGGCCTTGTCATAACCGCCGAGCCTGACCGGGACCGACAACAGCGGCACCACGATGAATAGCGCGAGCAGGTAGAGCATTTCACCGTACGCGCCGAGATACTCATGCCAGGCCACGCCGGCATGCATCAGCAGCCACGAACCGGCGCCGAGAAATAGCGCCGCTAGTCCTCGCGTGATCCACGAGCAGGCCAGCAGCGAAACCGCGATCGCCACCAGCGCCAGTCCGGAAAGCAACGGCGTCAGCGCAGTCACCTGCCCTACTTTAACGATCAGGTACAGAACAACCATCACGGCATACAACCAGGTTCGCAATTGGTCGCCGCCCCTCCTTGTTTTAACGGACAGGGACGGTGGGGGCGAGGCTGGAACAGTCATCTATGGCGGATCGGCAGGATGGATTCTTATTGATGCGGCGGGCGCGTGCATGGCGCCGGAGGTATCCCGCATTATAGCCGCGCCGCCGGATCATTGCGCTGGCAAGATGCGGACGCCGGCACTGCGCGCGGCCCATCGTATCCCGCCCGCCTTCGTTCAATTGCCGTTGCGGCGCCCGCTCCCGCAAGCCTGCCGGCCGGTTTCATCGGACAGCCAGTCCCTGGCCCGATGCAGTGCGCCGCTGAACGCGGTTTTCAGAACGGTGCCGGCGTTGCGCAGCATTGGCGCGCCGGGACGGTAAACCATGAGCCGGTCGAGTTCGCGGCGCGCCCCGGGCAGCATGGCCGTGTGAGCATGCCGTCCCCATGGGAAATGACATTCGCTGCCGCCGCGCGCAATGCAATCGCACACGGTCAGGTAAAACGACAGGAGATCGAGCCGGTAACCGGCGTACCCGGGATCATGCACGGTGAGCGGCACAAAATAATTTGTTCCGACCCGATAGACGATCGCACCGGCACAGACGCGGTCGCCTACCGTCGCCACCGCAACGCCGCCATGCCGGCGCACCAGCGCAAGCAAGGCTTGCGTCTCGTCCGCGCCACCTGAAAAATTCCCGGTCCGCTCATCTTCTTCGGCGCAGGCCAATTTGATGATGTCGCAGATATGCCGCGGCTGCACCGCTTCTTTTTCGAAAACCTCGTAGCGGAACGATGGAAAGGCCCGTCTTATCCTGTGCGAGCAGGTCCTGATCGCCTGGCGTGCCGGCGTTGAGAGCCCGGCCAGATATTCCTGCGCCGTATGCGGCAGGGGCAGCACGATGTCTTCGGTACAGGCGAAACGCTGGAACGGAAATGCCAGGCGCTGGAATGTCGCCTCGACCGCCTGGAATGCAACGACGCTGACGTCGCTGAACCGGTTGAACACCTGGGCGGCGAAAGAGTCGACATCGGCTTGTCCGACAGCGATCATTTGATTCAGGACTTCCACCCTGCCACCCGATTTACGGAACAGGAATACGGTGGTGATCGTTGTGCCCGATCGCGCGACGTAGGTGCTGAGCGGGAGTGACCGGCCGGCGCGATGGCTTACCATCGCGGGAACCGAAAAAATGTTTTGATACAGCCGTTCCATTTCGGCGGCGGCAAACACGGGCACCTGGTCGAGGTAGAACTCGGCGGCGATCTCTTTCCGTTCAGCGAGGAGGCAGTCACTGGAATCGATGTCCGGCGCGCGGATCGACCTCGCCTCATCAATGAAGGAAATACGCCCCATAATCACTCTCCCGGAACAGTTGACCCATCCCGGACAGCTTATCGGGAGCGGCGCTCGAACGGTTGCGAGCCCGTTCGATTCAGGATGAAAATTTATCCGAATTCAAATGCGGCCTCAATATTTACTTCCGCGATCAAACGAATGATTGATATGAGATAAGCGGAGTTTATGCCAACAAATATTGCTCGGAAAAATATTCATGGTCGACGCAACAGGAATGCCCGTTGGAAGAAGGCTATCCGTTTTCCCAATTGGAAAACGGATAGCAGTGTGGCCGTGTAGCGTTGTAGCGGTGTAGCGGTGTAATAGAACGATGCCCGGCCGACGTCGGGCGCTTAATCGACTTTTGCGCCGGAGGTCTTGACGATCTCTGCGTACTTGGTCAATTCTTTCTGGATCAGCGCGGCGAATTGTTCCGGCGTGGTCGGCGACGGCTCGGCCCCCATCCTGGCCATGCGCTCCCTGACGTCCGGCGCCTGCAGGGCCTTGGTAATTTCACCATTGAGCCTTGCAATGACAGGAGCCGGCGTCCTGGCGGGCGCCAGCACACCGAACCACGTGTTGATATCGAAGCCGCGCAATCCGTACGCGGCGCCCGCTTCGGAAATGGTGGGCAGTTCCGGCAGGGCCGTTGCGCGCGCCGTCGTGGTGACGGCAAGCGCCTTGAGTTTCCCGGCGCGAATGTTCGGGGTCGCGGACGCGAGATTGTCGAAGATGAGGTCAGTCTGACCGGCGATCAGGCCCAGTTGCGCCGGCGCCGCACCGCTGTAGGGAATATGCACCATGCTTACCCTGGTCATCGACTTGAATAATTCGCCGGCCAGGTGGCCGGCGCTGCCATTGCCACCCGATGCGAAATTGAGTTTGCCGGGGTTCGCTTTAGCGTAGACGATCAGGTCCTTGACCGTCGAGATATTGAGCCGCGTCGCGACCTCGTTATTCAGCACCAGAACATTCGGCACGCTGGCGACCAGCGACACCGGCGAAAAATCCTTTACCGGATCATAGGGCATCCTCGAAAACAGCGAAGGATTGATCGCATGCGTCGCGACCGCGCCCATCACGATGGTGTAGCCGTCCGGGGCCGAGCGCGCCGCGGCGTCGGCGCCGATATTGCCGCCCGCGCCGGGCTTGTTGTCGATGATGACCGGCTGACCCAGGCCGTCCTTCATTTTGTCGGCCATCATGCGGGCAATCCCGTCGAGCGGCCCGCCGGGAGGATACGGCACAATGAACCGGATCGGCTTTGCGGGCCAGGTTTGCGCGCTCGTAAGCGGCGCGGCGGACGCGGCGATCAGCGCGGGTATGGACAGCGCCAGCAGCTTTAAGAACTTGGTCTTCATGGGGAAATTTTCTTGGCGGGTGGGTTGGCGGGCGGGTTTTATAAAAGCTGCATTCTAATGGATCGGACTTGCATGGTACAGAGCGGAATACAGAGCGGGACGCCCGCATGCCGGTCTTCAGGCCGCATCCCGTCGCGCGGGCCGCCTGAAACGCCGGCGCGGCGAATGCAGGAGACGGATATCAGGTTTACAATAAACGCGCATTTGATTTGGCGGCATACCGGCCCCTTAGATTGCAGTTCCATCAAATTACTTAACCGAGGAAGAGACAATGACATCTCGCTGGATCGATATCGACACTAACGACGGGAATAATTTCAGGGGATATTTGTCCCTGCCCCCAACCGGAACCGGTCCGGGCCTGGTCCTGATTCAGGAAATCTGGGGCGTCAACAGCCATATCCGCGAGGTTGCGGACCAGTATGCAAAGGATGGTTATGTGGTGCTGGCCCCCGATGTGTTCTGGCGCATGGAGCCGGGTGCGGACCTCAACTATAATGAAACGGATACGAAGAAAGCTTTCGGCTTCATGCAAAATCTCGATTTCAGCCTGGCGGTGCAGGATCTGACCAAGGCCGTCGCGACGCTGCGCGCGCTGCCCGAATGCACCGGCAAGGTGGCTTCGCTCGGGTTTTGCATGGGCGGCCTGCTGTCCTACCTGTGCGCCGCGAATGCCGGAGTGGATGCCGCGGTGTGCTATTACGGCGGTGGAATCGACAAGCAGCTGGCACTGGCCGATAAGGTAAAGTGCCCGATCCTGTTCCATTTTGCGGAAAAAGACCATTACATTACCAAGGATGCGGTCGACGCGGTCAAAGGCGTCTTCGGCAATGCGAAGAATGCCGTGATCGAAGTGTATCCCGGGGTCGACCATGGCTTCAATTGCTGGGGACGTCCATCCTATAATCAGAAGGCATCCGCCGTCGCGCGTGGCCTGTCCTTGTCGTTCCTCGGGAAAGTGCTCTGATCGCGGCCATGACGAAAACTTCAGCCTCGGCCCTGTTCACGCCGCTTTCCCTCGGTCCGCTCGATTTGCCCAACCGGATCATGATTTCACCGATGTGCCAGTACTCCGCGCAGGATGGCAATGCAACCGACTGGCACACGGTGCACCTGGGCAGCCTCGCGATTTCGGGCGCCGGCCTGCTGTGCCTGGAAGCGACCGCCGTCAACCCGGAGGGACGCATTACCTTTGGCTGCCTCGGCCTCTACAATGACGACAATGAAGCGGCGTTGCGGCCGGTGCTGCAGGCAATCCGGGCAGTGGCGCCGATTCCCGTCGCCATCCAGCTGGCGCACGCGGGACGAAAGGCATCCAGCCGCGCACCGTGGGATGGCGGCACGCTGATTACCGAAGCCGACGGCGGCTGGCGCACGCTGGCCCCGTCCGCCCTTCCCCACAAGGAGGGTGAAACGGCGCCCGTTGCCATGGATGGCGGACAGATCAGGCAACTTGTAGACGACTTCGCGCAAGCCGCCCGGCGGGCCAAACGCCTTGGCTTCGATGCAATTGAAATCCACATGGCGCATGGTTATCTTCTGCACCAGTTTCTGTCGCCGATCGCGAACAAACGCCAGGATGAATACGGCGGCTCGCTGGATAACCGCATGCGCCTGCCGCTGGAGGTCTTCAAGGCCGTATCCGATGCGGCCGGTCCCGGGATAGCGGTCGGGGCGCGTCTCTCCGCATCCGACTGGGTAGAGAACGGCTGGGATGTCGAGCAGAGCATCGTCCTGAGCAAGCAGCTCGAGGCGCTGGGCTGCGCCTTCCTCGACATTTCTTCGGGTGGGGTATCGCCATCCCAGAAGATTCCGCTCGGGCCGGGATACCAGGTGCCGCTGGCTGAACGGATCAAGCGTGAAGTCGGCATACCGGTGGTTTCGGTCGGCCTGATCACTGATCCGAATCAAGCCGAAGCAATCGTGGCGGAAGACAAGGCCGACATGGTCGCGCTGGCGCGCGGCATGCTGAACGATCCGCGCTGGCCGTGGCGCGCTGCCGCCGAACTGGGCGGAACCGTGACGGCGCCGAACCAATTCTGGCGCTGCCTGCCAGCAGGGTCACCGCCGATCTTCGGTGAAATCAGGATCGGGCAGCGCTGATCCGGCAGTCCGGATAGTGCGAAGGGGCAGGTGTATTAGCGCTTCATAGCGTGGCGGATGTAACAGGAGGCCTGTAGTAGCCACTCCTGTTACGCCTCCGGTCTTATTTCAGCGGTGCCGCCGTGCCCGTCTCGTTGCTCACTTGCGCGCGCGGCTCGCCTTTCAGCTTCAACTGTGTTTGCATCTCGATCATTTCGCGGCCAAGCGCTTCCAGTCTTTCCTCATCGAGCAACTTCCTCACCTTTGGAAACAGCTTCTCTTCTTCTTCCTCATGGTGATGCTCGGCCTGCTCCTTCAATACCTTGAATTTCGGTTCGAAGGTTTGTTCCGAGGGGTTCAGTTCAAGCAGATCGGCCAGCAAGCGCTTTAGCGAAAGATGTTCTTCAAGCGACTCCAGCAAAATATCCTCGGTGCGCGCCGCTTTTACCGCCGGATAGAAAACTTGTTCCTCCGATGCGATATGCACGGTCAGCTGATCGGCGGCCTCGGCAAACATCCTGTTTTTCGACGCGTCGTCCGGCGCATCGAGTACGCCTTTCAGGAGGATTTCCATTGTACGGTGCTGACTAATAAGAAGTTCTACAGCATTCATGAATGGTCCAATCCTATTTTCGTGTGACTAGCGGGGCAACCAGGGCACCCACGATCAGCGCAACGCCGGCCGCTACCGCGACCGTGCGCCACGGGTTCTCATGCACATAATCATCCGCGGTCGCGGCAAATTCCTTCCCTGTCTTGACGGTGCTTGCCTGCACGTCTCTTGCGATTGACAGCGCATTCTCGAGCAAACGCATGCCTTCGCTGCGCAGCGACGCGGCCTTGTCGGTCGTAGCACTGCTCGCTGCATGGAATAATCCCTGCGCATCCGCGACCATGGATTTCAGTTCGCTCGTTGTGGCTGTGGTATCGAATTCGGTCATGATGTTGCTCCTGTATAATATTGGATGGGTCCCTGTTCAATGCCAGCCGGTTTCAAATTGTGCATTCAAGCTCGATCTGAAAATACATTGATGCATTATTTATAAGCGTTTACGGCAAAAAAATCAGTTCGCTGCCGCACATAACAACGCCTTCCTATCCATAAGTGACCATTTCTTGATGTATTGAAATATTTGTGTTCGTCACCGTACAGTGCACCGGATTAAATTCCAGTAGCCTGTAATTCAATAGAAATCTTCGTCTGACCTACATTCCGGCAGGCTATTCAACCAAAGGCGGTATTGAATGAGTATGTCACGCGGCAAGAAAATCGCAGGTTGGAGCGTAGCCAGCCTGGTCGCGCTCTTCGCGCTTTGCCTGACCATCCTTCTTGCATTTGATTGGAATCGCGCCAAGCCGTGGCTGAATGCGCGTGTGAGCGATGCAATCGGACGCCCGTTCGCCATCAATGGCGATCTGAGGCTGGCATGGGACAAGGCGCCGCTGGCCGTCATGGGCTGGCAGCGCTGGATTCCATGGCCGCACCTAAGTGCGCAGGATGTCACGATCGCCAACCCGGAATGGGCTACGGTCGGTCGCCATATGGCCGAAGTGGGGCGCCTGGATTTTTCACTCAATCCGCTGGCGCTGCTCGGCAAGAATATTGTCGTCCCCAGTCTGCGGATCGAGAGCCCCGACATTACCCTGCAGCGTAACGCCGATGGCGATAATAACTGGACTTTCAAACAGTCGGGCGACCAGCCCTCCGCGTGGAAGCTCGAGTTGCAGGAACTGGTGCTCGAGGACGGCAACGTCCGGCTGCTTGATGCGGTCAAGCGCGCCGACGTGAAGGCCAGCTTCGGCTCGCTTCCGGAAACGCAGAACGGCCCATACCGGATCGGCTGGAAAATGACCGGCAAGTTCAATGGCGCGGCGGTCAGCGGCACCGGCAAGCTGGGCGGGATACTATCCCTGCGCGACGCTTCGGCGCAAAGCCCGCCCTACCCAATCCAGGCCGATGTAAAAGTCGGGAAGACGGGGATCGCCGTTGAGGGAACCCTCACCAATCCGCGCGCGCTGGCCGCGCTGGACATGCGTCTGAAAGTATCCGGCGCCAGCATGGCGCAGCTGTTTCCGCTGACCGGTGTGCTATTGCCCGAAACACCGCCTTATATGACGGCGGGCCACCTGATCGGCAAGCTCGATCGGGATGGCGGCATCTGGACTTATGAAAAATTCAGCGGCCGGGTCGGCTCGAGCGACTTGGCCGGCACGCTGGAATTTCATGCGAAGAAGCCGCGCCCTCTGTTGAAAGGCAGCGTGGTATCGAACCTGCTGCAACTCAAGGATTTGGCGCCGGTGGTTGGCGCGGATTCGAATGCCAGCAAGGCCAATCGCGGCGCACAGCCGAACCAGCCGAAAACAAAACTGCTGCCGGTCGAAGTGTTCAAGACCGATCGCTGGAGGAAAGTTGATGCCGACGTCAAATTTACCGGCCGGAAAATCATCCGCGACGAGTCCTTGCCGATCGACGATCTCACCACGAATTTGCGCATGGACGATGGCGTGCTTACCTTGACGCCACTGAACTTCGGTGTCGCCGGCGGCGACCTGCGCTCCACTATCAAGCTCGATGGACGCGGTGACGTGATCAAGGCCGAAATGAAAATCGCCGCTCGCCGTCTGAAGCTCAAACAGCTATTCCCTTCAATCAAGGATATGCAGGAGAGTCTTGGGGAAGCCAATGGCGACGCATCGCTTTCGGCCACTGGCAATTCGATTGCCGGCCTGCTCGGCGCATCCAATGGTGAAATCAAGCTGGTGGTGCGGGACGGCACGATCAGCAAACTGCTGGTGGAGAAAATCGGTTTGAACTTGGGCAATATCGTGCTGACCAAATTATTCGGGGATAAGCAAATCAGGATCAATTGCCTGGCAAGCGATTTTTCGGTGGCCAACGGGATCATGCAGCCGCGCATTTTCCTGGTCGATACGGAAGAATCGGTGGTCAATGTGACCGGGCGGATCAGCCTGGCGCAGGAAGAACTGGGACTTACCATCAATCCGCGCAGCAAGGGCCTGCGCCTGATTTCACTGCGGGCGCCGTTCTATGTCACCGGCAGCTTTGTCAAGCCGGCGGTGGCGGTCGATACCGGCGTGCTGGCGCTGAAGGCTGGCAGCGCGGTGGTGCTGGCGCTCGCGGCGCCGGTGGCGACAGCCTTGCTGCCGCTTGCGAACCTCGGACGCAACGAGGACAGTCCGTGCGCGCAACTCTTGGCGGAGGCAAGTGAAAAGCCGGTGGCGCCGCGGCCGGGTAAGACCTATAAGGAAAAAGCGGCGCGTTGATGCGGGCACGAACAGGCAAATGGTGCGGGTCGTGAACTAAACGACAATTTGCAAGGTCTCATGAAAAGAAATATCGGCACACTGTGCGTATCGGAAAACCGGATTTTATTCGTTCGCTTTAATTGAACAAGGAGAAAACCATGAAAAAAATGATTTTGCTGGCAGTGGCCGGCTTTGTATGGAAAAAGCTGCAGGCGAAAATGCGGGGTCGGGCCATACAGCGTCGGCCATATTGACCTGAGCGTATTACGCGGCGATAAGAGCGGGCGGGGCCATCATGCCCCGCATTCACTGCTACTGTCGTAACTGCTCCAATATTTCACGGCTCAAAGTAGGAAGCCGGGACGGTTCCGTTTTGAGAATGCTGAACCTTCCCAAACCGGCGCCATCCAGACCGTTTCCATCCCACTCTTCCAGGTTCGCCAATGCGTTTTGGCGTATATTAGAGTATTCCCAAGAACGCCAGCCCTCCATGCTGAGAATATCGGCAAGACGGGGACAGTCTTTGATCTCCAGTGTAAACTCCTCTATGGAAAACAAGGTAATCGCTGCGATCCCGGAGGCGTAGTTTTGCTTTGACATGACGCAGAATTTAGCGAATAAGGACGTTGCATCTTTTTCTAATTCTGCAAGCTTTGCGGTTTCTTCAGGGGTTAATTGCCGACCTTTTCGCTCCAGTTTAAAATTCGCAGGTGCGGTCAGCGCGTCGAGATAGGCGTGCCCGATAATGTCTGCGATTTTTATCTGAAGTGGGATACTTTGGACTTTGTGAACACTGGCGCCCTTTTCACACAGGTCAAGAATGATCATGCTGTCCTTGTCGGCGTTGCCGGATAAGGATTTGGCCGCGTGGAAAAGCGGCGTTTTACCCTCATCGTCCTCCTTGTCCGGATCAACTCCTTTCGCCGTTAACAGGAGTTTGACAACGTCTGTATACCCCCCCAACGCCGCACGCGTTAGCGGAGTATTCCCTTTTTTATCAGCCTTGTTCGGATCAATTCCTTTTGTCTCTAACAGGAGTTTGACAATATCTTTGTTCCCTCTCGCCGCCGCAGTCTCCAGCGGATTGCCACCATATCCGTTGTTCATGTTTGGATCAGTGCCTTCAGTCGCCAACAGGAGTTCGACAACGTCCCGGTATCTCCGCGCCACCGCAGTCCATAACGGCGTGTCGTCATGGATTAGCAGATTCGGATCAATTTTATTTGTCCGCAGAATCTCGCATGCCTTGACAGGATTTCTTTCCTCTAATGCCAGGTACAGTGCCATTTCGCCACCAGACTTCTTCGCATTGGCACCAAGTCCGGCAATGCCGGCGCCACTTACTGGAAGCGAAGCGAGCGCAGGCTGGCTTGCAGTTCCCGTGGTGTTTTCCGGCGTGGACGGCGGACGCGGCAGATTGACTTGTTCGCGGGTTTCGTAGGAAGTGATCTGAGGCGCCTGATCTTCATTGCTGCGATTTGCCGGCTGCGCATCTGGCGGCAGCGGATCCGGGGCGTTTGTACTTACAGGAGCGCCTGGCCTTGGGGATGACGGTATTTGTGCCATTATTTTTTCCAGTATATGTAAGTAAAAAAAATCCCGCGGGTAGTTATGGCCGGCGTTTGCAGTAATTCAAATAGTGAGTAACGGTCCGGCTCTCAGGGTTCCTCAAGTCGTGCCCGGAAATTGAAAACAGGGTTCTTTCACTCGACCGGATACTGGAAATTTCTCAATCCCGCCGCCCTTTCATCCAAAATCCCGGCTGCTGGTACTCAAGCGCCCCAGCCATGGCGTCAGATCGACCAGCCGCTTCGCCACCAGGTGGCGCACATTGCGCTCGCACTGCCAGATGCCGTACACGCCCAGCAGCGACGACCCCAGCAACTCCTTGCGCTGCGTTTCAACCAGCCCCGGCCATACGATCACGTTGACCACCCCGGTCTCATCCTCGATCGTAACGAACATGGTGCCCTTGGCGGTTTCCGGACGCTGCCGCATCGTCACGATGCCGCAGCCGCGCGCGAACTGGCCGTTGGCGAATGTATTGAGCACTTCAGCCGGCAAAAACCGCTTGGCCGTCAGCGCGGTCCTGAGCAATGCCAGCGGATGACGGCCCAGGGTCAGGCCCAGGTTCCGATAGTCGCTGACGATGTTTTCGGCTTCCGACGGCGGCGCCAGCGATACCTTCTCCTCCCGCACGGCGGCCTGCCGCAGCAAACCCCGGTCCGGGGCGCCAGCCGCGGCTTGCCAGAGCGCCTGGCGGCGATTGCCGGTCAGCGACTCAAGCGCGCCGGCGGCAGCCAGCGTCTGCAGGTCGGCCCGGGTGAGCCCGGCGCGCAACGCCAGATCACGCAAATCGGAAAACGGCCGGACCGCGCGCGCCTCCTCGATTCGCCAGCCCGCTTCCTGCGCCAGGCCGCGCACCATGTTGAGCCCGAGCCGCACCGCCGGCCAATCGCCCGCCGCCGGTTCCAGCGCGGCATCCCAGCCGCTGACGCAGACATCGGCCGCAAGCGTCTCCACCCGGTGGCGCGCCGCGTCCTGCACCAGTTGCGACGGCGCATAAAATCCCATCGGCTGGCTATTCAGCAGCGCCGCCAGAAAGGCGGCCGGCTCATGGCATTTCAGCCAGGCGCTGACATAAGCCAGCAAGGCAAAGCTGGCCGCATGGCTTTCCGGAAAACCGTATTCGGCAAAGCCCTGTATCTGGCGGAAAATCGAATCGGCGAACTCGCGCGTATAGCCGCGGGCAAGCATGCCGGCGATCAGCCTGTCTTCGAATTTTCCCAGCCCGCCCTTGCGTTTCCAGGCCGCCATCGCGCGCCGCAACTGGTCCGCCTCGCCGGCTGAAAATCCGCCCGCCAGCATCGCGATCTGCATCACCTGCTCCTGGAAAATCGGCACTCCCATCGTGCGCGACAGCGCCGTTTCAATTTCCGCGCTCGGATAGCTGACCGGTTCCAGCCCTTGCCGGCGTCGCAGGTAAGGATGCACCATGCCGCCCTGGATCGGACCGGGCCGGATGATCGCCACCTCAATCACCAGGTCATAAAACCTGCGCGGCATCAGGCGCGGCAGCATGGTCATCTGCGCCCTGCTCTCGATCTGGAATACGCCGACCGTGTCGGCCCTGCAGATCATGTCGTAAGTGGCGGCATCCTCGGCCGGTATATCCTGCAGTTCGAACGGCTCGCCGCGCCGCAGCGCCACCAGGTCGAGCGTGCGGCGGATCACGGTCAGCATGCCGAGCGCCAGGATATCAACCTTGAGCAGACCGAGCGCATCAAGGTCGTCCTTGTCCCATTGCACCACGCTGCGGTTTTCCATCGCCGCGTTTTCAATCGGCACCAGCCGCGACAGTTTGCCGCGCGCAATGACGAAGCCGCCCGGATGCTGCGACAGATGGCGCGGAAATCCCATCAGCTGTTCCGCCATGCCCCACCATTGCCGGGCGATGCGCGACTCCGGGTCGAGGCCGCATTCGGTGAAGCGTTGCGCCAGTCCGGTCCTGCCGTCCCACCAGCGATGCGACTTCGCGATCTCGTCGACCAGCCCGGGGTCCACCCCCAGGGCCTTGCCGACGTCGCGCAGCACGCTGCGCGGACGATAGCTGATCACGACGCCGGTCAGGGCCGCACGCAGCCGGCCGTACTTGTTGTAGATGTACTGGATGATTTGCTCGCGCCGCTGATGCTCGAAATCGACATCGATGTCGGGCGGCTCATTGCGTTCCTTCGATATGAAACGCTCGAACAGCAGGTTGCCGCGCGCCGGATCGACCTCGGTGATGCCGAGGCAGTAGCATACCGCCGAGTTGGCCGCCGAACCGCGTCCCTGGCACAGGATGCGTTCGCTGCGGGCATAGCGCACGATATCGTAGACCGTCAGGAAATACGGCTCGTATGCCATGTTGGCGATCAGTTCCAGTTCATGTTCGACCTGTTGCTGCACCGTGGCGGGAATCCCGGCCGGGAACCGGCGGTGCGCGCCGATATAGGTTTCCTTGCGCAGGTAGCTTGATGCGGTTTCACCGGCCGGCACCAGTTCATCCGGATATTCATAGCGCAGTTCATCGAGTGAAAACCGGCATAGTCCGGCGATCCGTAGTGTTTGCGCCAGCGCGTCCGGCGGATAGAGATTGGCCAGCCGCAGCCGCGAGCGCAGATGCTGCTCGGCATTCGGCGCCAGTTCATAGCCGCAATCCGCCACCGGCTTGCCGGCGCGGATTGCGGTGAGCGTGTCCTGCAAGGGCTTGCGCGAACGCACATGCATGCAGACATCGCCGGTAGCAACCACCGGCAATGCCTGCGCGGCCGCGGCCTGTTCGACCATGCCCCGGTGCCGCTCATCCCGCACCTTGTGCAGCAGGGTCAGGCCAAGCTGTGAGCGGCCCGGAAAAGTCGCCCGCAGCCAGGCTGCCTGCTGCGCCAGCCGCTCGGCCGGAATGCCATAGGCCGGCGTCAGGATGATCTGGCATTCCGGCAAGCCGCGCAAATGCGCATAGGGAGAGGACGGCGTGTCGAAATCGGATGGCCGCAGCAGATAACTGCCCTTCACTGCGCGGGTCCGCGCCAGCGTAATCAGTTCGGAAAGATTGCCATAGCCTTCACGGTTCTGCGCCAGCGCAATCAATGAAAACGCCAGCGCGCCCGCTTCATCCACCAGTTGAAACTGGCTCCCGATCAGCAAATGCAAGCCATGTTTTTTGGCCTCGACATGCGCGCGCACCACGCCGGACAGCGAACATTCATCGGTGATGGCCAGCGCCCCATAACCGAGTTGCGCCGCGCGCGCCACCAGTTCTTCCGGGTGGGAAGCGCCGCGCAGGAAACTGAAATTCGAGGCACATTGCAATTCGGCATAGGCCGGCAAGCCGGCGTCGGAAGAAGCGGCATTCTTCATGGTTCACGCAAACAGTCCATGCAGGAACCAGCGCGCCTCTTCATCGGCGCGCTCGCGATACACCCAGTAGAGGGCCGCTTCGGCGCCTTGCGCCACAAAATAATCGCGCACCGCGAACGCATCGTCCCACCAGCCGCATTCGATCCGCTCCGGACCGCTGATCAATTTGAGCGCTGAGCCGTAAAAAGGACGATGGTCACGGACCAATAATGCGATTGGTTTTTCCAGCAGCCAGAACGGCCGCTCGGTATCGATTACCGCCGGCGAGGAAGAACGCGTGCGCCTGGCGGCCGGCATCCATGCATTGCTGATTTCAGGCCGGTAGTCCGCTTCGGGCGCGGGCACCAGTACGCTATCGGCGCCGAGACGCGCCGTCAGCAATTCAAGCAAGCGGTGATAGTCGGCCGGCGTGCCGCCCGGCTCCGGAAACAGCGACGTGGTCGGCGGCGCCATGGGGACCAATTGCATGGTCTCGAGCCGAACCGCGATGACTGGCGCGCACAGTTCAAACCGCGCCAGTCTTTCCTTCAGCAGGCGCACCAGGTGCTCTTCATGCCAGGCCGCTTCAGCCAGCGCAATCTCGATCGACGCAGGCGGCATTGCCGTACGGCCGCGCTCATGCTCCAGCCAGAAAATAAAGCGTGACACCGCCAGCTGCCGCGCCGTCAGCCAACCGGCCATTTGCATCAGCAAGCGGCGCGCGGCGAACAATACGGCCTCGGCATGCTCGATGCGGTCCGGCAGTTCCAGCCGTCCGGAAAAAAGGGACGGCGCCTGCACCCATTCAAATAATTCAGGGGCATGGCCATAAGCCCGGTCCAGCTGTTCCAGCAGCTCCGTGCCGCAACGCCGCTGCAACCCTGCCCGCGGCAGCTTGCGCAAATCGCCCAGCATGCGGCAGCCGATGCCGTCCAGCCAATCCTGATATTTCCGGGCGGCCGGCAGCAACGCAAAGGAAAGTGCGTCCAGCCGCCGCAGCATACTTTGCATGCGAATGCTGCGCCGCCCTCTTGCCAGCGGCCGCCCGCCTTCATGACGGGCCAGCAGCCATGCGCCCTGTGCGGTCGGCGCCATGCCGAGCTGCGAAGTAAAGCCCAGATCGCGGACACTGGTGCGCACGCGGCGGCACAGCGCCAGGCGGCCGCCGAACGCGGACAGGCTGGCGCTCACGTCGAGCAGCAGGCTGGCCTCCGCGGCCAACGCGACTTCGGGCGTGTATTGCAGCAAGGTGAGCGCAATGTCGTCCAGCGCGGCCTGCTCCCGCATCGCATCCCGCTCATGCAAGACTACCGCAGGCGCGATCGCCGTCACGCCGCCGCGCCGCATGCCGATCCGCGCCCCGGCCTGCGCCGCTTCCCGCGTCAGCACCAGCACATGTTCGCGCTCCAGGACCGCATGCATGCCAGGCTCACACCAGCGCGGACGAAATGTTTCCAGCGGCAGCAGCGGCAGGTGCACGGCGATCCAGAGACGCATGATTGAACGGGAGTGAATTGGAAGGAATGCCGGGTGCCGCAGCGGGCGCTTCATCCAGCTGAAGATGGATGGCGGTATCGTGCTGCGGGCCGCGCCGCTTCACGATTTCGATGGCGACACCGGCCGCCGCGGGTCGCAGCGCCAGGCGCAGCGGAGCGGGAGAAGAATTCTGGGCGGCCGACAGCGGCCGCATCATCCAGAACATGGTATTGGAACCCTGCGCCGCCAGATGCAACCGGCGCAGCGCTTCCGAACGTATTTGCGGTTGCCAGAACAGTAGCGCACCGCAACTGCCGTTGCGTAAAATCTGTTCAGCGGTCCAGAGCGCATCGGCGGTGCGTGCAGTCTTGATCCAGAGCAGCCGCTCCGGCGCCATGCCCCAGGCACACCACGCAGCCACTTGCGGCAGATGGGGCGGCTGCACCAGCGCCACCCGGCGTTTTTTTGCAATCACCGCCAATGCCGGCTTCAGCAAGCGCATTTCTCCAATGCCAGGCTGCTGCAGCAGCAATTCGATCAGGGCGGAACCAGGCCATCCGCCATTTGGCAACGCACTATCGAGCGTGCTATAACCAGTCGCCGTAGCTGCTGTCTGATAAGAACCCATCTGGTCCGCACGCCAGATGGAATGCGCCAGTTGCGCATCCATTGCCGCCGCAGCCAATGCAGGGCGGGAAACTAACGCTGTCATCGTCATCACCTGTCTTGTTGTTATTGAGGGATGAAAATCACTCATCCAATTTGCACTGTACAAATATACAGTACAAATTGGATGTCAGTTAGTCAAATTATTTATGGAAACTTTTAATTTGCAAAGGAATTGATCTTTCGTAAACCAGATTGCCTTTGCACAGCGGCTTCCTGCATAGGCTAGCTTGCACCATCGTCCGCAGGCAGACTCCGTTCAGCCTTCATCTGCGTTTCCACCAGTTTCAAAAGATTTTGAAGATGTTCATTGTCGGACGCAATCCCGTGCTTCGTAAATTCCACTTCAAGCATCGTCATTAATACGCTGAGATTTGGTGGGCCAGTCAAAGTGGATTCAATTTTTTTTACATTCTCCTGGTCCTTTTGTATGCCTTCGCTATTCGTGCTCTCCCTTGTTTTTTCCTTGTTCAACTGCTCCATCAATTTTATCTTCGATGCGAGATCATCCGCTTCGGCATTGAGCGCAGCGATTTGACTGTCGGCTGCAGCAATCCTGCCATTAATTTCCGCATCTCTCTCTTTGTATGTATCCGGAGACGACGCGTGATTTTCAGTGTAATTCTCCGTTTTCAACTGCTGGAGGGCCGCTATCCCCGTGTATTTTTCAAGAGCGGTTTTTCTTACTGTTGCGAGTTCGTCCTTCATTATTGTGGCATCCATTTTTGCCAGCACCGATTCGCGCTCATCGCCTGCCGGCAGATTCGTCAGATCAAACTTGATATCTTCCTGCGCCCTTATGCTGGAAGCTAGATTTGCCTTTGAAATTGTAATGGCATGATTAAGTTTCTTAAGTTGTGCCTCGTGAAGGAGCCCTTCTTTTACTTGTCTATGCAATTTTTCAGCAAGATTATCAAGAGAAACCGCACCCGGAGGACGATCTTTCGCTTTGGTATTTCTGGGTAGCGGCGACTTCAGCTTTTTCGCAATTTCACTGAATTCCTTGCTCTTGAAATAGTCCTGCAGAAGCGGTGCCGGGGGCATAATATTTGTCACCAGCTCATCGATGAATTTCTTGGCTCCATTTTCCCTGACTACAAATGCCGGGTCGCGCAGTTTTGCGACGGACCAGCGCTCAGCGAACCCACGAATCAGATCAGTCTCATCAGGCATTTTCCACTTGGAATTCGTTAATCCCGTATCAATAAATCTTTTCATTGCATTAATGCAATGAATTGTGCCTTTATCGCCTGATACGCCGCCATTCAAAAACTCGTGGAAGTTGCTGTCACTGAAAAAAGCGTCGGACCACCTGTCCGGCTCTTCGTCCAGTGGCTCATAGTTATGCTCCACAAGTTCCCTATAGGAACGTTCACTTTCCGTCAAGCCGTCGTCGGGTGGATTCTGAGGCGTGTCGGCGCGCATAATCTGGTACTCCTCCTCCATGGATTTGTACCTTGCTTCCATAGCTAGCGTATAGGCGCCTTCAACTTTCTTGTTTATGTCTGAATTAATTTCACTGAGCGGCCCCTGCAGAGCGCTGGCGCGAATATCGTGGGCGGTATCCTTGAGAACGTCGAATGCAGCCTTCGAAATCGGATTTACTTCCCTCACATCGTGAACTTTACCTATCACCATGCCCACCGCGGCAAGCGCCAGTTCGCGCGGTCGCTGCGCTATTGAATGGCCAAAGGCACCGACCAGCCGTTCCACCACCCGGGCCAGTCGCCCGCCAACACTGCTGTCACGCACGTATAGGACCGTTACCTTCTCTCCGTTAGGCATCGTCTCTTCACGGCCACGAATGCGCGCTTTTGTCCCGACTTCCTTTGTAAAATTGCTCAGTTCCTGCAAGCCGGTATTTTTACCGACAGTCAATGTTGGAAACTTGTTCATTTCGGCTCCATTTAAACAAATAAACCCGCCCTGGATGATTTACGGTTTCGGCTTCGAAAACGAGATCAGGGTACCGAGCAATTTCTCGAACGCGCTCATCTGTTCCGAGGTGGGACGCCAGGATTCTTCAGTTCCGGCTCCCGGCCGGGCCACCCGCACATTCTGAACAACCCGGCCCGCCGCCTGGACGGAATTCTTTTCATAGATATTGGCCAGAGTATCAAGCGGACCCTTGAGATCCCGGGCCTTGGAGTCATACCGCGCTTTATTCATATGCGTGCCGACAGTGTAAAGCGGCTCTTCCGCCCCCGCCACGCCGTTCATTGACTGCAGGATCACCTCCACCGCCACGCGGGCGGCGTCCCGGTCATTGCGCTTTTCCTGTTTTGAAACCGGCTCAGGGCAACTCTTGCGCGCATAGAGAATGACACGGCCCTTCTCGGCAGGTTTCCCGCGGATCTGGTCGTTATCTTCCAGTCTCTTGACAAACTCGGCGAGATCCGCGGGGGTAGTCAGACTATCGACGGTAAGTTTATTGACGATAAAATTAGCCATGGTATCCTCAATCGGCGTTAGCAATTTCTGGTCAGGCGCGCAGATGCACGGCGTCGGTTGAGAGCGCATCCAATGGTCGACTCCCGGTTTCAGTTTTTACATAGGTGCCCCATACATGCACCAGGCCGGCAAAGTTTTCCAGCACGATCTTTAGCATATTCACGGTTAGTTGTTCCGCATGCAGTTCAAACAAGAGCATGAGTTCGCCTTCAGGCCCATTCAGCGCCGCCTTGACCCCACCTGTTTCACGCCAGAGCAGATTATAGGAAAGCATCGTTTCATAGACCGCCATCTGCATCGGCGCACTCACTTTCCCAAGCGACGCCGACAGAATCAGACGCGACGGCCCATCCACCCATTCCATCAGGACCACCGTGCCATCATCAAACTGGATTGCCCAGTGCGCTTCTTCATGCTGCAGGATCGCTTCAAGCTCAGCCATTTCCCCGCCCAGCTCTTGCAACATCAATTTGATCATGTCGAGCTTTTTAAACATGGCAATCCTTTGAAAATCATCCTGCGGCATGAAAGCCATGCCGCAGGATACGGAAGCAGCTTTGGGTCGCGAAACCTGTATGCGACCATTTCAGCAGTATATTTTCGTGAATGTAGCCTTCTTTGCAACTCAGGCAAGCAATGCTACGCCCTACCACATAAGTAACAAGCGACGCGTTCAGGTTCCATAATCGGCCATGTCAAACGTTATTCGATCATCACTTTAGAAAAGGGAACAAAAAAGTCCGCTCTGTTACTTAACAAGGTTGGAAGTAATTGCGCTTCGACAATGACTAAGACTCGGGATTTTTAAAAATTCGTCTACACCGGTTTGCAGTTGCACGGCGCTCACTACGTCAGCGATAGAAAATTTGCTTGAACTGGCGGAGCTGAAAGCCAACATCAACCGTCGGCAGGAAAACGGCCTTACGCTCTTGAGCCGCGCGGCGTCCAGCAGCGATCTTATCGGGATAAAAATGGCGCCCGCTCGGCGCCAACATCCATTAATGCGATTTTTATGGGGACTCGCCAGTTCTTGCCGCGGCAAGTGCGGGAAATTTGGAATGAAATGGAATGCCGTGTTGGAGTGCGGCGGACTGCCGGCCCCGGGCCGCTACACCTGAATCGAAGGTGCGCTCCCAAGGCGGGCACGGATTTCCGCTAAGCGGTCTTATGCAGCCACACCCGCATCAGCGACAGCAGCTGCGCCACGTCCACCGGTTTGGTGATGTAGTCGGAGGCGCCGGCCGAAATGCATTTATCGCGATCGCCCTTCATCGCCTTGGCGGTGAGAGTAATGATCGGCAATTGCCTGAAGCGCGGAATCCGGCGGATCGCCCGCATCGTATCGTAACCATCCATTTCCGGCATCATGATGTCCATCAGGACAATTTCGATCGATGGATTGTTTTCCAGCACCTCGATGCCATCCCGTCCGTTCTCGGCAAACAGCACCTTCATCTGCTGCCGCTCCAGCACCGAGCTCAATGCAAAAATATTGCGCAGGTCATCATCGACAATCAGCACCTGGCGTCCGGCGAGCCCGCTGTCGGCCGCGTGGATCTGATCCAGCATGCGCCGCTTGGGTTCCGGCAGGTTTGCCGGCGAACGGTGCAGGAACAGGGCTGTTTCATCGAGCAACCGTTCCGGCGAGCGGGCATCCTTGACCACAATCGTTTTGGCAATCCGCTTGAGCTTCGCCACTTCCTTGCGATCCAGGTCCTTCGCCGTATAGATCACGATGGGCAATTCACGCAGGTTCTCGTCCTTGCCGATCATATCGAGCAAGTCGAATCCGCTGATGTCCGGCAAGGTCAGGTCAAGCACCATGCAATCGAACGATGCCGCCTTGAGCTTCCCGAGCGCCTCCTGTCCGGTCTCGGCCGTGACAATATGCACATCCGTGTCGCCGATCAAATCAATAATCGCCTCGCGCTGCATCCGGTCGTCTTCAACCACCAGCAAGCTGCGCTTGTCCGCCGTCAGGAAGCGCTGGATGCGGAGGAATTCTTCCTGCAACCGATCCGTGCTGACCGGTTTTGCAAGATATGAAATCGCACCCTGGCGCAGGCTGCGCTCGCGTTCCTTCTGATTCGACAGCACATGCACCGGTATATGGCGGGTGCTTGGGTCGCGCTTGAGCCGGTCGAGCGCCGTCAGGCCGTCGATATCGGGCAAATCGATATCGAGCAGGATCGCCGTCGGCAAGTAGTCGCGTGCCAGCGTCAAGGCGGAATCGCTGTGCATCGTTACGATCCCTTTAAAATTCCGCTCACGCGCCAGGTCCAGCAAGGTCTTGGCAAAACGCGCATCGTCTTCCACGATCAGGATCGCCGGATCGCCCGATCGGATCAACGCGCGGTCATCGAAGGTAGCATCGTCCAGCGCGCTCGACGACGTTCCCGTTTTTTCGGACGAATGGCCCGCATGCGCCGAATCGCCATAGTCAGCCGCATCATGCGACGTATAAATCACATTCGTGGTAAGCGCAGCGGCCTGCGGGCGCGACTGGTTGACCGCGTCATAGTTTACGAAGCCGCTACGGTTGTACGGCAGGAACAGCGTAAATGTGCTGCCTTCGCCGACTTCGCTTTCCACCCGGATTTCGCCGCTCAACAGCCGCGCCAGCTCGCGGCTGATCGACAGGCCGAGGCCGGTGCCGCCATACTTGCGCGCAGTACTGCCGTCAGCCTGCTGGAATGCTTCAAAAATCAATTGCAACTTATCGCCCGCAATGCCGACGCCGGTATCCGTCACCGAAAACGCCAGCACCGAATCGGCCTGCGCCAGGCTCGGGTGATCGCTGGTCCAGCCGGACTTGACCATGCCGATCTTGAGGGCTACCCCGCCGTGAGCGGTGAACTTGAACGCATTGGACAGCAGGTTTTTCAGGATCTGCTGCAAACGCGTGGTATCGGTCATCAGCGACGACGGCAGGTCCTCGACCAGTTCCACCGAGAAGCTGAGGTTCTTGGCCTCCGCCATGTGGCGGAAGGTGCGTTCGACGTAATTGCGCAGATTCTGGAAACGGTACTCGCTGACCTCCAGCGTCACGGTGCCGGACTCGATCTTCGACAGGTCGAGAATATCGTTGATGAGCGTCAGCAAGTCGCTGCCGGAACCATGGATCGTCTTGGCGAATTCGACTTGGTCGGCGCTCAGGTTGCCATCCGGATTGTCGCCGAGCTGCTGCGCCAAAATCAGGAGACTATTGAGTGGCGTGCGAAGCTCATGCGACATATTGGCCAGGAATTCCGACTTGTATTTGGAGGACAGCGCCAGCTGTGTCGCCTTTTCTTCAAGCGCGATCTTGGCCTGTTCCACTTCGCGGTTCTTGCGCTCCACCTCGATATTCTGCTCGGACAGCAGGCGCGCTTTCTCAGCCAGTTCCTGGTTGGTTTGCTGCAGTTCCTGCGCCAGAGACTGCGACTGCGTCAGCAGGCTTTCAGTCCGGCTGTTCGCCTCGATGGTATTCAAAACCACACCGATCGATTCCATCAACTGGTCCAGGAACGACATATGCGTTTCCGTAAAACGGTCCAGGGAAGCGATTTCAATTACCGCCTTGACCTGCTGGTCGAACAGGATCGGCAAAACAACGATGTTGGTCGGCGGCGCCGAACCGAGTCCCGATGCCACGACGATGTAGTCACGCGGTACGTTGGTGAGCCAGATACGCTGTTTCTCGACCGCGCACTGCCCGACCAGGCCATCGCCCGGCGCAAATGAAGTCGGCACATCGCGGCCCGACCGGAAGCCATAGCTTGCGATCATGCGCAAACGCGCATCGCGCCCCTTGGAATCCATCATGTAGAACATGCCATGATGCGCCGACACCAGCGGCGCCAGTTCGGACAGGATCAGCGCGGTCACCGCTTCCAGGTCACGCTGTCCCTGCAGCAGGCGGGTAAACCGCGCCAGGTTGGTTTTCAGCCAATCCTGCTCGGCATTTTTCTGCGTGGTCTCCTTCAGGTTGCGGATCATCTCGTTGATGTTGTCCTTGAGGTCGGACACCTCGCCGCGCGCTTCCACCTGGATGGAGCGCGACAGGTCGCCGCGGGTCACCGCGGTTGCCACCTCGGCAATTGCACGCACCTGCGTGGACAGGTTGGCGGCGAGCTGGTTGACGTTCTCGGTCATGTCCTTCCAGGTGCCGGAGGCGCCCGGAACGCTGGCCTGGCCTCCCAGCCGGCCTTCGGTGCCAACCTCGCGCGCGACCCGGCTCACCTCC
>JAQGMO010000031.1 GCA_028292315.1 Herminiimonas sp.
AGAACGGTCCACTAACGGTTTTTTTTACTTGAATTCTTCGTACCAGGAACGCTGCCGTCGAGGAAGCCGCCCCGATGGGACGCGAGACCGCGCCACACGTCCGACTATCGCTGAAAAAACTTGGAAAAGAATTGGGATTTCGATCGCCACCTGCCGGAGATCGCCTTGGCCGGATATTGTTGTGCGTTGCCACGGATCGGGAAGACTGCCAAGGATGCGACCATGACCGTCCAGGCCCATATCGATGGCATGCCTGATACTCCATTCTCTTTGAACATGTCACGTCTCCTTTTTCTGTAAGATAATCACTCGGTGGAGGCGACCAGTCTCCATGTAGTATGCTTAATCGGTCTCTGACTAATCCAGCCGGGACTTGTCCCCGGCTAGGGAATAATTACTAAATAAACTGGGTGGTGGATTGATCTCTTTGCTCCTGAAATGCGTTCTTGGTGTAGTAGCCGTTCTCATCATTGCCCTCCTTTCCAAGTCCAAAAGCTTCTTTATCGCGGGGTTAATACCGCTCTTCCCGACGTTTGCACTGATCGCCCACTTCATCATCGGCACGGAACGCGGGACACAGGACCTGCGAACCACTGCACTTTTTGGGCTTTGGTCGCTCATTCCCTATGCCGTCTATCTGCTCGTTGTCTATTGGCTGAGCGTTCGGTTGTCGCTGGCAAGCACCTTGGTAATGGCCACGATCGCATGGGCAATCGTGGCTGCCATTCTGCTTGTTACCTGGTCCAGGCTGTATTCCCCGGGGGCATAGCCCCTTGGAGCGAACTGCAATCAGTTGACAGTGGCACCGGACATTTTCGCAATACGTACCCACTTCGGAAGTTCAGACGCCACGAACTTTGCAAACTCTTCCGGCGAACTGCCGACCGGGGTCGAACCTTGCTCGGCCAGCTTTTTCTGCATCTCCGGCTTTTTCAGAATTTGCTGAATGGCAGTGCTGAGCTTGTTGACGATTTCCGGTGGGGTTTTGGCAGGTGCAAAAATGCCGTTCCAAAGCGCTACCTCGTAGCCTGGAAGCGCTTCGCCGACAGTAGGGATGTTGGGGTAACGTGATACGCGCTCTTTCGTCGTCGCCGCGATGGCGAGTACCGAGCCGGAATCAATGCGCGGCACGACTTCAGCAAGCGGCGCAAAGTAAGCCTGGATCCTTCCAGCCATTAAATCCACGGCAGCCGCGCCGCCTCCCTTGTACGGTATGTGCTCCATCTTGCCATTCGCCATAGTGTTGAACAGCGCGGCGGCAAGATGCTGCGATGTGCCGCTGCCGGACGACCCGTAGTAGACCGGGCCTTTGTTCTGGCGGACATAGTCGACGAACTCGGCCAGGTTCTTCACCGGAAGATCCTTGGTCACCACCAGCATGTTCGGAATGAACGCGACTTGCGAGACAAAGGCGAAGTCCTTCAGCACGTCATAGGTCATATCCTTGTACAGGCCAGGATTGGTCACGTGCGTACTGGTTGCCATCATCAACGTGTAGCCGTCCGGTTCCGAACGAGCCACAATCGCCGCGCCGATGTTGCCGCCTCCGCCGCCACGGTTGTCGACCACGACGCTCTGACCGAGGAGAATCGTCAACTCTTGCGCAAGCAACCTTGCTGTGATGTCGGTGCTGCCGCCGGGTCCGAACGGCACCACCAGCTTGATGGGCTTGGTGGGCCAGTTTTGTGCCGCCGCGGTGCCGAGCATGGAAAACGACGCGGCGAAAACAAGCGCAATCTTTGCTAACAGTTTCATTTTGTCTCCTTCAGTTTAAGTACCAGTACGCTAAAAACGGCCGGCCTTACCAAAAGATTCTTCTTATCGTGAATTGTCGAGAATCTTGTGTATCGGTGTGGTCGGCTTCCTTACCAAAAACCTTCATCGGCTTTCTTCCGCAGGTCAGGCAAAGAACTCCAATTGCGGTTGATGCATTCATTCCCAGCCCATCGCCGAAGCCCCTCAAGGCGGGACGATCTCTGCCAAGCCGTGGGTCATTACAGTGGTGCCCCGCTCGACTACCGAGGTACGGAACTGCACCGAGTTACCGCTTTGCCAAATTTCGGTACGCAGCGTCTCGCCAGGAAATACCGGGCCGGAAAATCGTACCGACATGCTCTTCAGCCGCGCCGGCTGGTAGTCACAGCAGTGCTTGAGCAGCGCCCAGGCGGCAATGCCGAAGCTGCAGCGCCCGTGCAGGATCGGCCGTGGGTACCCGGCTTCATGCGCGCGCCCGGGATCGGAATGCAGGGGGTTTTCATCGCCGCTCAGACGGTAGATCAGCGCCGCCTGCGGTAGCGTGCCAATGTCACACACAGCGTCCGGCGACCCTTCCGGCTCGCTGTAGGGGACTTTCTCCAGCACGTCTCCACCGCCGAACCCGCCATCGCCGCGCGCCATCGATGACGACGTGATCGAGCACAGCAACGAGCCGTCGGACTTGTCGATTACCTGGCATTCGGTACGGAGCAAGGCGCCTACCTGCGGCCCTTTGTCGTACACGCCGGTGACTTTCGTCTTGCCGATGACGCTGGCCGCGACCGGCAACGGACGGTGAATGACGAAATGCTGTTCAGCATGCACAACCTTGGTGAAGTTCACGCCGGTGCCCGGATCGGAGAACCACACACAGGGGTAAGCAAGCACGATAGACATCGAAGGCAAGGCTTCAAGCCGGTCCTCCAGCAGGAAGCGCAACTGGCTCTCGTCGGTCGGGTCCTCCCCCAGCCCGAGCCCCAGCGCGTACAGGATTGTGTCCCGGGCGGTATAGGTGCGCTCGATGTCGGGAATCGGCCAGTGCCGCAGCGTTTTGTAATCGATTGCCATCTTCGCCTTCTCCTTGGCATGCCTTCCAGTGCAAGCCCTGCACGATCGTCAACCCTATTTTTTGCCGATCTGCTTGACGCCCAGTGTCGTGACGTTGACGTCGCACACGCACAGCATATACAGCTGGGCGAGGAAGCCTTGCCCGTACGGATTCGCTTCACTCAGGTAACGCGGGTTCTGACTCGCCACGTTGACAATCAAAGGTCCCATCTGCTGGTGCCGCATAGTCCCCGTACGGTAGTCGAAGTGGTGGCTCAGTACGGCCTCCAGGGCGGTAAAGGCGGCCTTCTCGAAGCGCTCGTCCAACAACCCGAGCTGATAGCCCTTCATGTAGCCATAGGCAATCATCACCGTCGCGCTGGTGTCGATCGGCGAGTACGGATCGTCCACGGTAACGCGCCAGAACCCGCCATCCTGTACTTCAAGCAGGGCTTCGCAGTTCTTGGTGAACATGCCGCACAGGCCGGCAGGCCGTTCCGACAGAACCTCGACGCTGTCCACCACGCCGGCCACCCACCAGCCGTTGGCGCGCCCCCAGGCCGTGCCATCGATCCACAAATCGGTTTTGCAATAGCTGTCCTTGACGTCGACGGCCGCGTTGAGAATGTGGCGAATCAGTCCATTCGGCAGGGAAAGCAGCTCGAACGTCCGTACCAGGTCGTTCACGGCCATCTTCTCTTCGCCCATGATTGCCAGTGACGGCGGCACCATATAGGCGGTGTCAGCGAAGATCCAGCCCTGCGTGCTCGGCGCGGTCGAGAAGAGCGGCGCACCGGCGACTTCCACGCGCTCCCTCTTGTAGATCTCCAGCGCGTCGCGTGCTTCGTTCAGATAACCGGCGAGCACCAGCGGACGGATGCGCGACATCGAGTCGCTAATATTGGGGTGCGCCACGATCCGGCCCAGCGGCTTCGCGCTGCGCGGAATGTTGCCCTCCCCGCGCAGCGTGTTTTCAAGCTGTTCGACCAGCATGTCCTTCCAGCCCGACAGATACATACCGTTCAGCATGGCCGCATGTTTGCCGCCCGTATCGATCGGTTCCCGCAGGCCTCGCTCGAGGATTTTCTTTACTATAAGTTCTGGCATGTCATTCTCCTGTCCTGTTTTTGTTTGACTGACTGATAATTGATAATTGGCGCGAGCGCCGTGTGAACAAACGTTTCACCGGCCGCGAAAGACGGGAGCGCGTTTTTCCTTGAACGCCAACACGCCTTCCTGATAGTCCGCAGTCCGGAACAGTACGCGCGCCTGCTGCTCCGAGATCGTCAATCCCTCGGCCAGCGTCGTGCCCAGCGCGCGCAGCACCGTTTCCTTGATGGCCTGCACGGCAAGCGGCGCGTTGTCGGCGATCCGATTCGCCATCGCCGTGGCGGCGTCCAGCAACTGCTCCTTAGGCACCACCTTGTTGACCAAGCCGATACGCAAGGCTTCGTCACTATCGATCGCCTCACCGGTGAGCAGCCATTCCATTGCCCGGCCGGCCCCGATGATGCGAGGCAGGAAGACCATGCCGCCACTGCCGGGCACGATGCCGCGGGTAACCTCGGGGAGCGCGAAGCTAGTGCCTTCTGCCGCAATGCGGATGTCGGAGCAAAGCGCCAGCTCCATGCCGCCGCCCGCTACGCGCCCGTGCAAGGCGGCGATCACCGGCTTGGAGAGCGTCGGAGGGGGGACATAATTGATGCGCCGCCGTTCGCCGGGCAAGGCTTCGAAACGGCTCGCTGCTTCCAGTTCGTCCTTGTCCACTGCGCCGACGTCATCCAGGCGGTAACCGAATCCCGGCGTGGTCAGCTTCAGGTCCATCCCCGAACAGAAACTCGGACCCTCGCCGAACATCACCGCTGCGCGCACTTCGCGGTCCAGGTCGATCTCTTGCCAGACTTGCGAAAGCCTCCGTATGACCTGCGGGGTCAAGGCATTGTGGCGCTCTGGCCGGTGAAGGCTGACATACGCCAGCCGGCCCGCCTTGCGGTATTGAACGGGTTCCTTCTGCATCCTCGCCTCCCTGTCGATTTCCAGCCTGCCGTCCTGGTGTCCGTCCGCCTATCTTGCTGATTCCAGGGCCATCATGCACGCCGTCCGCGGCGGCGGGGGTAACCCGGAGTTTCAACCTTCATGGTAGGTCAGGGAGCTGAACGCAACGCCCTCCCCATCCCGCTTGATCACGAAGCTGTGTTGACAGGCACTGTCGTCGCTCTGCGGGTAATCGACCCGGTAGTGGGAACTGCGGGTTTCCTCGCGGTTCAGGCAAGCGCGCAGGACAAGGGCGCTGACAGTGGCCATGTTGCGCAGCCCAAGCCCTTCGACGAGCGTATCGGGCGTCAGCGCAAGTTCGCGCTCGCAACGCTGCTCGATTGCGGTGATGCGTTCCAGGGCTGCCGTCATGCTGGCAGCGTCCTTCTCGACCAGGCAGTCCCGCTGCATGGTCCGGCGCACCTCGGCCGCCGCGTCCTGCACGCGCCAGTCCGGGGCGGCCCGGGAAAGGCAGGCGCCGAGAAAGTCGAGCGTTGCATCCAGCGTCGCCGCCGGGCCGGCCGCTTTCCTGTTTGCGGCGTACTGCGCGGCAGCGGTCCCGCTCCGATGGCCAAACACCTGGCCTTCGGCCAGCGAATTGCCACCGGGCCGGTCGGGTCCACGGATACCGCCGGCCAGTTCGCCTATCACGAACAGGCCCGGAATCGTGCTCTGCGCATCGGGTCCGGTCATGCGCACACCGCCGTTCATGCACTGGAACGCAATCCCCATTTCCAGCTTGTCGCGCTCGAGGTCGACGCCCGATTCCCGCATCCACTTCGCCGTGTTGGGCATGACCGCCTCCACCTTTTCATAAGGGATGCCGGCGAACGAAATGTAGACGCCGCCGCGCGGCGACCCACGACCTTCCCTGATCTCGCGTGAGATGGCAATCTCGATGTAACGCGACACATTGTTCGTTGTGAAGGGAAACACCTTTTCATCGTAGACCTGGTCGAGATTGATCTCGGGGGGAAGGTAACGATGCAGGAATTCTTCGCCGTTGCCATTCAACAGCTTCGGATGCAGCTTGAAGCAGGAGCCGCTGAACAGTTGCACGTACGGGTGTACCAGGGCCGGCCCGACCTGATGGAATTCCAGGTTGACCAGTTCGGCGCCGTGGCGGAAACAGACCGCCTGGCCGTCGCCCGTCATTTCCGCGGTCGAGACCTGCTGCTCGAAAGCGCCGTGGATGCCGCCGGTGCCGAGCACGACGCACGGCGCCTCATAATTGATCAGGATCTTGCGCTGCGCATCGAAGCAAAGTGCGCCGGCGATCGAACCATCCTTGTCGCGGATCAGATCGACCAGGGAAACATGGGCATCGATGCCGACGCCGAGCCGTTCGATTTCGTCGGTCAGCGCATCGACGAAAGCCTTGCCGGTCTTGCCACCGACGCCGAGCGCGCGCGCATAACTGCCGAAATCGCTTTTGATCAGCTTGTAGCGGTCGGCCGCCTCACGGTCGAGCGGAACGCCGAGGGTGATCAGGTCGCGGATCCGGTGCGGCGCGTCGTCAGCCAGTACCCGCACCAGGGCTGGATCGATGAAGCCGCGTCCGGCGCGCATCGTGTCCTGATAGTGGATTTCGCTGCTGTCGGCGGGGTCGCCGAATCCGGCCGCTCCCATGCTCATGATTTCGCTTGCGCCGTGCACCGTGCTGCCGCCCTTCTTCAATCCGACCTTCGTGACCAGCCGCACGTTTGCGCCAGCCTGGCGAGCCGACAGCGCCGCGCGCGACGCCGCGCCGCCACCGCCTATCACCACGACGTCCGCAGTTATCTTGATTGTTTCTATTGGCAGCTTCGGCATGAATGTCTCCTCTGGCACAGATCAAGGGGCTGGCGGAGTGAGCACCACGCCTTTGGATGAAAGCTGTTTAATCTCGCCCTCGCTGTATCCGAGCCCGGACAGGATTTCGGCGCCGTGTTCGCCCTGCAGCGGCGCGCCCATGCGGATCGGGGGCACGCCCGATTGCATGCGGATCGGGCTCGCCAGCAGTCGCGTCGGGCCGGCAACCGGATGGTTGTGCTCGATGATGTTGCCACGCGCGCGGACCTGCTCGCTATTGACGGCTTCTTCGATGCTCAGGACCGGGCTCACGCAGACATCCTTGCCCTTCAGTTTCTCGAACCACTCGTCGCGCGTGTGGCGGGCGAAGATTTCCTTCATCGCCGCGCGGATTTCTTCCTGCTTTGCATCGTCCGCATATTGCAGGTCGGCCCAGTCGTCACGACCAAGTTCATGGCATAGGTTCTTGTAGAAATGGCTTTCGACCGCGGTCACGGAGATATAGCCGCCATCCTTGGCGCGATAGATGTCGCCCCACGGATATTTTCCGTTGTGCCGCTCTTCGCCCCGGCTCGGTGCCTGGCCGCTGCCGAAGTAGTTGGCAAGCGCCGTGACCGGCAGCGAGAACGCGCTGTCGAACAGGGAAATGTCGAGGTACTCGCCGACGCCGGTCGTCTCCAGCTTGCGCAAGGCCAGCAGGATTCCGATCGTCACCATGTTTGCGGCGGTAATGTCCGCCAGCTGGGGACCGGTCATGACGGGCGCTCCGCCCTTGGCGCCGATCAGGCTCAACACGCCGCTCAGCGACAGGTAGTTGGGATCGTGCGCCACCAGGTCGCGGTACGGCCCGTCCTGACCGAAGCCCGACAACGAACAGTAGATGACCTTTGGATTGACCTGCTTGACGGACTCATAATCGATGCCGAGCCGCTTGACGACGCCGGGTCGGAACTGCTCGAACACAACGTCTGACTCAGCGGCCAGCTTCAGAAAAATCTCCTTGCCTTCCGCCGACTTCAGGTCGATCGCCAGCCCGCGCTTGTTGCGGTTCAACTCGAGGTGGCGCGCGGATATGCCGTTGATCTTCGGCGTCGTCGAGCGGAAGTCGTCGCCGTTGCGCGTATCTTCGATTTTGATCACATCGGCACCGAAATCGGCCAGCAAGCGCGTCGCCAGCGGCCCCGGCAACTGGCGGGACAGGTCGAGGATGCGTATTCCCTCGAGCGGCAAACGTTTCATGTTCATTTTCTTCTCCATGTGGCACAACTTCTACGGCCTGGTGCAACGCAACCATCCCGAATCCGGCACGACTGCGGCCAGCGGGTTCGCGCTCGGTCGACTGCTTCAGCGGTACCCGAGCTGGTACTCCGCGATCAGCGTGCGATGAATTTCATTGGAGCCTTCAATCGTCTGCATGAACTTGGCGTCGCGCCAGTAGCGGCCGATATCGTATTCGTCCGAACAGCCGTAGGCGCCGTGAATCTGCATCGCATCTTCGGCGGCGCGCATCAGGGCGTCGCTTGCATACATCTTTGCCATCGACGCGTTCACGCGGGCACGGTCGCCCTGATCCTTCTGCCACGCGGTTTGCAGGACCAGCAGACGTGCCGTCTCGTAGGCTACTTTCATGTCGGTGATCTTCGATTGCACGAGCTGCCGCTTGCCGATCGGCTCGCCGAAGGTGGTGCGGGTTTGCGCATACTCGGTTGCCAGGTTCAGGCAGGCGCGGATCATCCCCACGCAGCGGGATGCGACGCCAAGCCTGCCGTTCTCGACTGACGACATGGCAATCTTGAAGCCCTCGCCTTCCGCGCCCAGCCGGTTGCTGGCCGGGACGCGTACATCCTGCAGCACCAGCTCGCCGGTCTCCATTGGGCGGAAGCCGACCTTGTTCTTGAACGGGGTTCGGGTAATGCCCGGCCAGTCGGGTTCGAGCAGGAAGGCGGTAATGCCCTTGCGACCGGCGCCGGCGTCAACCGTGGCGAAGGTCAGGATCCATTTGCAGGACTCGATCATCGAGATCCAGACCTTGGTTCCGTTCAGGATGTAATCGTCGCCGTCGCGCACCGCGCGCGTTTTCATCGATGCCACATCGGAGCCGGTATGCGTTTCGGTCAGCGCAAAGGCAACCGGACCCTCGCCTTTGGCCAGCGGCACCAGGTACTTCTGCTTCTGCTCCTCGGTGCCGAAGCGCAACACGCTCACACCGCCCACGCCGCTCGCCCAAGTTGCGGCAGCCGCCATCGCCTGGCAGGTTTCAGCCATTTCCATGACCATGAGCGCGTAGGTCTGGTGGTCCATTCCAGCGCCGCCGTACTGCTCGGGAATCACGCCGCCGGTCAAGCCGAGCTGCGCCATTTCGGCATAGAGATCGAGCGGAAACCGTTCCTCGCGGTCGTATTCCCGCACGCGCGGCCGGATGCGTTCCCGCGAAAAGCGGCGGGTCATGTCCAGAATCGCGGTTTGTTCTTCCTTGACTGCGAAATCCATCGTTAATCCTCTTATGAGTCAGGCGACGCTTTTCAGCGACTGGACACCCAGGCTGCGCACTTGCACGCCGTCTGCCGTCAATGCGAACAATGCGGCGAGAAAGCCCTGGCCGTAGGCGTTGCCGTCGTCGAGGTAGCGCGGATTGGGACTCGGAATATTGACGATCATCGGCCCGAACTGCTGATGCCGGAGAATCGCGGTTTGCCAATCGAAATGATCCCGCATGACGCCTTCCAGCGCGGCAAAGCTTGCCTGGTTCGCGCGGTCGCCGCCCAACCCGAGCTGGTAGCCTTTGGCGAGGGCGTAACCGATCATGACCGTCGCGCTGGTATCGATCAGCGAGTACGGATCATCGATCGTAGCGCGCCATAATCCGCGGTCCTGGCATTCGATGAGGCGTGCAGCGGTTTTTTCGTACATCGCCACCAATTCGCGATCCCAGCTGGTTTCCGGAATCACTTCCAGGCAATCCACCACGCCCGCCATCCACCACCCGCTCGCCCGTCCCCATGCCGTGCCATCGATCCACAGGTCTATGCCGACATAGCTTTCGCTCTCCGGCACGCTGGCATTGAACACGTGGCGCAGCAAGCCGTCTTCCTGTGCCAGTATTTTGTGAAAACCCTTGAGATCGCTGAACGCGAAATCATGGTTGCCGAGGATCGCCTGGGATGGTGGAACCATGTAGGCGGTGTCGGCAAACACCCAGCCAGGGGTACTGCGTGCCGTCGTATGCTGGGTCACGCCGCCGGAGGCTACGCGCTCGCGGTGGAATACTTCATTGGCCTGCCTGGCTTCCGCAACCTTCCCGGCCAGCACGAGCGGCCGCATGCGCGACGAGCTGTCTGCAATGTTCGGGTGCGTGATGATCGGTCCCTCCAGCACTTCCTGGACCTTTTTCTGAAACCAGTCGTTCAAGCCTGCCAGATACATCGCATTCAACAGGCCGGAATGCTTGCCCCCGGTGTTTACCCTTTGCCATCCCTGTTCAAGGATGCGGGTGATGATACTGCTCGCCATTGCTGCTTCTCCTCATGAATTTTCATACGCGCCATGCCCGCAACGGGACACCGGCGCCGCACATCCCCGGCTGCCAGCGGTCAGGATTCCCAGCTGCAGCCCTTGGCTTCGAGCACACGGCCCATTCCCAGGACATCGAGTACGTTTTCGCCATTGCGCAGGCGCTCCATGAAGCCCGCCTCCTTGGCTTCACGTTCGCGTGATTTGTCGGCGATCGCTCCGGCCTCGGCTGCCCGCACCCGCACTACGCCGTCGTCATCGCCGCAGACCACATCGCCGGGTTCGATGTGCACGCCGCCGACCACCACCGGATGGTTGACTTCGCCCAGCGTCTCCTTGACCGTGCCCTTGATCGAAAGCCCGATGGAAAAGACCGGCAGCCCGAGTTTGCGAATGGCCGGTGCGTCGCGCACCGCGCAGTTGAAGACCAGGGCCGCGACGCCGCGCGCCTTTGCCGCGGTGGCAAGGACTTCGCCGAACGGACCCTGCTCCGGGCTGTCGCCCGCGTCGACAACGATCACGTCGCCGGGCTGTGCGATCGAAATAGCGGCCTGCAGCATCAGGTTGTCGTTGGGCGTGCAGCGCACTGTCAGTGCCGGCCCGCAGAACTGCATGCCGGGAAAGATCGGCTTGATGCGCCAGTCCAGCGCTCCGGTGCGCCCCTGCGCTTCGTGCAGGGTTGCTGGAGGAAATTCGGCAACGGCCTTCAATACGTCTGGCGCCGGCCGCTTGATGTTTTTTATGATGTGAACCATGAAATGTCTCCTTCTCGTCTATCGAAAGACGGCATGACTTTTGTGTCCATGTCCGCCTCGCAGTTTTCTATCCCGGCTGGCGCGTCATCGGTTCCTGCCTGAAGATGCGGTGATCCATGTCGCGCAGATCGGCGCTGACGGCAAAGGCACAGTTCATCGCGGGACGGATATCGCGCTCCACGTCAATGCCGGGAGCAATTTCGATCAGTTCCAGGCCGCGCCCGGTTACCTTGAACACGGCGCGTTCAGTGATGATCAGCACGCGCTGGCCCTTGGCCACTCCGGTCGGTCCGTGGAAGTTGATCTGCTGCACGCGCTCGTGGAACTTTAGGTTGCGGCCGTCCTGCGTGATCGACATGGAAGGACTCCCGCCCTGCCTGATGTCGATCTTCAGGCCCCCGGCGGTGAGCGTCCCGCAGAACAGGACGGTGCGCGTGCGGTGCGCAATGTCGAGGAAGCCGCCGGGACCGCGTAGCATGCCCGAGAAGCGGCCGACGTTGACGTTTCCCTCGCCATCGATTTCCGCGAACCCCAGCACGGTGACGTCAAGGCCGCCGCCGTGATAGAAGTCGAAGATTTCGGTGGAGTCGATGATGGCGTCCGGGTTGTAATGCGCACCGAAGGCCCCGCTGTTGTTCATCGTCCCCATCGCCGGTATGCCGCCGATGGCGCCGTGTTCAAGGCTGAATGCGAGATCGTCGGCCATGCCTTCCTCGCGTGCGACCGAGGGAATGCCGGTGCCGATGCCGACACCCAGGTTAACCACTTGCCCTGGCTTGATCTCCAGCAGCGCCCGTCGTGCGATTACCTTGCGCTCATCGAAAGGCAGTTCTTCCACGTCGAGGTCGGGATTGCGGAACTGACCAGACAGCGAGGGATCGTAATCGCCCAGTTGCGACTGGATTCCATTCGGATCGACGACCACGGCATCGACCAGGATGCCCGGCACTTCGACCATGCGCGGGTGGATCGTGCCGCGCGCGGTCTTGTATTTCACCTGGGCGATCACCTTTCCGCCCGAGTTGCGGGCCGCCATCGCCATTGCCATCACGCCGATGCTGACCGGTTCTCCTTCCATGCTGATGTTGCCGTCCGGGTCGGCGACAGTGCCGCGGATGATCGCCACGTTAACCGGCATGGAGCGATAGAACAGATAGGGCTCGCCGTCGACTTCCATGCGCCGCACTACGCCGGAGTCCGGCGTGGCCGCATTGCCGCGCGGTGTGCCCGCATTTTCGGCGGCAGGATCAATGTAGGTATTCAGGCCAACCTGCGTCAGAAAGCCGGGCGACCCCGCGGCACATTCCCGAATCAGGCGATAGAGGCATCCCATGGGATAGGAATAGGCTTCGACCGCGCCGTCCTCCACCATCTTGAGAAAGCGCGGCGAATCCCGTCGGCTGTAGGTCGAGCTGTAGACCCGGCGCAGCATCCCGGCCTGAGCCAGATGCTCGATGCCGGACGGCGGGTCGGCCCTCCAGCCCGGACGGTTCGGCGTGAGCAGCGTGAGGTCGCGCGGCTCGGCCGTTTCGCGGAAGCGCTGCCCAAGTGCGCGAATGACCTCCTCCGGGACGGCGAGCGAAATTAGCCCCGCAATTGCAACCGTGTCGCCCGACTTGACCAGCTGGACTGCTTCTTCTGCCGTGACATATTTGCTCACGCCTGTCTCCTCGTTGTTCTTTCGTGATAACCGCTAAGTTGACGTAAATTGGGAGATCTGTCAAGAACTTCCAATCTTGCAAGTGCACATCTTCCGAAAATTCTGCCGTCGCCGCAAGAACCACGACGTATCACATGGTTTTCGGGCTGTATGTCCAGGTTTCACCCGACTAAAAGCACTAATTTGTGTGATAAAGTCGTGCATCTTCAGTCAGGATATGTCAAATTCTTCCGTTAAGCAGTACGCAGGCTTTGTTGCGGACCAGCCCTCGTGCTTGCAAGGAATTAACAGAATGGACCTAGTTATGGCGCAAAACATCGTCGGTGCATCGAACT
>JAQGMO010000056.1 GCA_028292315.1 Herminiimonas sp.
TCCGTACAGGCGTCCGCAACCCGCTCTCGGAGCCTGCGCTTCTCTGCCCGACCTTGTTTCCGTACAGGCGTCCGCAAACCGCTCTCGGAGCCTGCGATGCTCAGCGTACTCTCGTCGCTTGCGCTTCTCGGCCCGACCTTGGCTCCGTACAGACGTCCGCAAACCGCTTTAGTACCGCATCCTCAGGCGGCATAAAAAAGGGCACCCTAAGGTGCCCGAACCGGACCGGCATCCGCGCACGGCGGAGCGTCCGGTCAGGTGTCAGAACAGATGCCGCACACCGATGTTGAAAGCCCTGTCGCCGGAGCCCGCTTCGGACGCATTCCCGACTGTGAAAGACGCGCCGGCATCATTGTTGATACTGCCGTATGAGGTATAGAAGTTAGTGCGTTTCGATACCGAATAAGTGGCGCCGACCGCCCACTGGCGGGCATCGGCATTGAACCCCGACCTGTCATCCTTGCGGATATAAGACGCCAGGAAAGTGGCTGGCCCGAACGGCACAGTTACGCCGACCAGCCATTCGCGGCTGTCGTCAGACCCCAGCCCCGCGGGCGTGCCGAAAGGCAGCGCCGTCTCGCCTACTGGAAACGGTGAACTGCCGAGGCCTTTGTCGACGCCATATGCGAGATGCGCCTTGGCCACACGGAAATCCCAACTTGCCCCCACCAGGATATTGCGGAAACCGCCGGTATTAGTTGGATTGCGCCGGTTGAAATAGCCGGCGCGGACATTGATCGGACCGTTGCCATAACCGATAGCCGCATTGACGATCCGGTTGGCGGTGTTGCTGCCGGCGACTTCCCCGAATCCGTAGGCGGCCTCGCCGCTGACGCCGTAGAAACTGGGCGATGCGTATTTGATGCTGTTGTTCATGCGGCTGCCGCCGGCCGGTATCAGGTTCAACGAGTTACCGGCGAAACCAACTGCGAACGGATCAGCGATATCGCGCAGGATCAGGTAAGGCGCGGTGTACTGGCGGCCCAGCGTGACCGCGCCTATGGTGCTGCTGTCGACGCCGACGAAAGCTTGCCGGCCGAACGCGGTATTGTTCTGATTGAAGCCGCCGGTATCGAGCGCAATGCCCGCCTCGAGTGTGAAAATCGCGCCCAGGCCGCCGCCCAGGTCTTCGCGGCCGCGGAACCCCAGGCGCGAGCCGGACTGAGCGCCGCTGGTCAACTTGTTCACGTTGCCCGTAGCGCCACCCCTTTCGTTAACCAGGCCGGCATCGGCGATACCGTAAATGGTTACTGCAGTCTGTGCGTAGGCGCCGCCTGCCATGGCGCCCAGTAGCGCAAGTGCAAGTGAATGGTACGATTTTTTCATTGTTGATCCTTAAGTTGGAAATACTCCGTTGGGGGTCCGGACAAGTCGGATGCGCTCACATTAATTGCGGACTGAAAGGGCTTGTGTGGATTGGTCGGCGCTGGCGCGGTAGCTTGGCCGAAACGCATGAATCACGCGATGAATGTCGTGTTTTCGTCACTGAAAAATGCCGCTTTGAAAGTTGTGCGATTAAGGTGTTGTATTCCAGGTTTGTTAAAAAAATAAAGTGTCGCAAATTTGCAAATTTTGATGGAATTTGATTTTTGTTCACCCGCCAGTGCGGATAGGAGAGGAGCCTGATAGGCCCATTTAACTACCGACCGCAACATGGCCAACCGTGAAGAATTGCTTGTCATTCGTGCCGCCCGCTCAGGTCAGGCGGCGGCGCAACTGGCATTGGGGGAGCGTTACCTATCGGGTGGGCGCGGCTTGCCGAAAAGTGGCGCCAGCGCGTTGTACTGGCTTGACCGCGCCGCGCAACAAAAAGAAAGGGAAGCATGGATATTAATCGGGAGCCACATTCCCTTCGAAGTGGCGAAGCAGGCGACGCAGCGGGCAAAACTGTGTCGCTGGTATGCGCTCGCATTCGATGCCGGCGTGATGCAGGCTGGCGTGGTGCTTGCCAAACTGGTGCTGTCGCAAACCGATTTTCCGATCGAGGGCGCACTGCGCGACAAGGCGATGTCGGCGCTTGAGGCTGCCGCGCGCGCCGGCATCGCGGATGCACAATGGCTGATGGCGCAGCAACTGGAAAGAACCGATGCGAAGGCGCGATCCGATGCGCCGGATGTGTCGGCTGAATGCGCGCAGCACCCTGCGCCTTCGCAGGAAAACATGCTCGATTGGGCGGCCCAGGCCGCCTGCGGCGGAGTCGTCGGCGCCCAGCGCGCACTTGCCGAGCACGCATGGACGGTCGCCGATACCGGCACCTTCCTGCGCTGGTCGCTGCCGCTGGCGCGGGCTGTGGTTTGCCGCTGGCCTGGCGTGGATGCGGGCGTCGCGCATCTGTCGGGCGATGACGCGTTGATGCTCACACGATGCGCCCAGGCGCTGGAACTGGAGGCCGGATCCGACAGCCAGGAGATCGAGCGTTTCTGGGAACTGGCGGCGCGGGCGGGTGACAGGGAAGCGCAGTTCAGACTTGGATTACGGCTGGCGAAAATGGATGCAGGCGGCGCGCGCTTGCCCGCGCTGGCCGGATCGGCGCAGTACAAGAAGTCGCTGCGCTGGCTGAGCATGGCGGCGGAGCAGGGGATGGCTGACGCCTGGTATGCCATGTCGCAAATCTACCTGAAACCCGAATTCTCGCAACGGAACCTGGCAGGCGCACAGGCGCATCTTGAGCGCGCCGCGCATGCCGGACACAAGGTCGCGCAGCGTGACCTTGGAATCAGCGCATGGCGCGCGCGCCGCGAAGCGCCAGCGAACGATGTGCGGGCCGTATACTGGTTGCAAAAAGCTGCGGTTCAAGGTGATCAGGAAGCACTCGTCCTGCTTGGGAAAATCGCGCCGCCGGCCACTCCGTCAGCGTGGGCAATCGAGGCGCAGGCGCAGTTGACGCGCGATGTGGCGAATGCGCATCCGTTCCTGGCGGCGCGCATTGAACTGGCGGCGCTGTTCGGGCTGACGCGGGCGGAGACCTTGCTGATCGACTTGCATGCCGCTAACTGCGGTCACTGCCTGGTGGTGGATATCCGTGAACGGCATCCGCGCAGCAGGCGGCGCCTGGTGCCGGTGCATACAGGCGAGGAACGGCGTGCGCTGGACCGGATCGCGCGGCTGTTCGAGGATGTGGATTGCGGGCCATCCGGGCCGGAAGGCAATTACCGGCAGCGGCTGTATCGGCTCAAGCGCGTGCTTGGGGCAGAATGCGCCGGGACCGGCCGTTAAATTTCAATCTCGCCCTCGAACACCGTGACTGCCGGTCCGGTCAGCAAAACCGGCGACGCTTCACCGGCCCATGCGATCGACAAATCGCCGCCGCGCGTACGAACCAAGACCGGCGAATCGAGCAGGCCGCGCCGGAT
>JAQGMO010000077.1 GCA_028292315.1 Herminiimonas sp.
TTCATTGCGGGAAAAATTGCTTTTTGCAATACCGAGTTCGGCCCGGGCCTGCTGCACTTCAGCCTGGTTCACGGTTGAATCGAAGGCGACCAGCACTTGCCCCTTGCCGACTTTTTGTCCGTCGCCGAAATTAAGCCGGGTGATGCGCCCAGCCACTTCCGGGCGCATCATGACCGACTCATTCGACCGGATCGTCCCTACCGAATTGAGGTCTTCCACCAGTTTGGCGCTCACCACCTTGGCCACATCGACCGCGGCCGGCACATTACCCGCAGCCACCGTACCGTTGCCTCCCTTGGCGGAAGCAGCCGAGGCCGGCGCCGCTGCGCCGCTCTGCTCGACCGGTTTGACAGGCGCGCGCTGCGCATAATACGCATAAGCGCCAAGGCCGGCGATGCCGATGGCGGCAATACCGATGTACATCAGTTTACGTGCGTTCATTTTGGTCGGGGCCGGGAGATTGGTCTTATACGTCAATTAGTCGATGAAACCGTCGATGAAACCTCAGAAAATCGATTTTAGTAAATATTGTCGGTAGCATAAAGCAATTTCCAACAAATTCACATGATGGAATCGACGCCGAGGTTGGCGAGGGCATCCGCCCGTTCATTTCCCGCGTGGCCGGCATGGCCCTTGACCCATCGCCACTGAACGCGGTGGCGCGCCTGGGCAGCGTCCAGCGCTTGCCACAGGTCGACATTCTTGACCGGCGCCTTGGCAGCGGTTTTCCAGCCGCGCGCTTTCCAGCCGTGTATCCATTCACTGATGCCTTTTTGAACATACTGGCTATCGGTATGGACGATGACTTCGCATGGCCGCTTCAAGGCGGTCAGCGCTTCGATCACCGCCTTTAACTCCATCCGGTTATTGGTGGTGTTCGCTTCGCCGCCGTAGATTTCCTTTTCATTGCCATCGGCAACCAGCCATGCGCCCCAACCGCCCGGACCGGGATTCCCCCGGCAGGCGCCGTCAGCAAATATTTCAACTTTATCCAGGTTTTCGCTTGTTTCTGTGCTTGTTTCTGTTTTCATTACTTGCTTCGGTGATTAATATTCTTGTTCGTGGCGGGCACGCCCTGAAGGGTGCCGGTCTTTTGCCGGTTCCATACCGGCCCGATCAGGCGCATGCCTTTGACCCGCTTGATGGCCTGTACTATATAGACGGCGCCCAGATAAGGCCACCAGTGCTCGCCGACCTGTTCCATGAAGTCGAACCTGCTTAGCCATTTGTCGGTGGCGCAAGGCGGCGCATAGCAGCCGAAATGTCCGCGGCCGACTTCCATGTTGAGCAGTTTGAGCCAATCCTTGAGGCGCGGCACGCCGATCAACTCGCCACGCCGCGGCAAAAAACTTTTTCCGTGCAAGCGCCCGGCCGCCTGCCGCGCGCCCCACATACTCGCGGGATTGAAGCCGCTCACAATCACCTGTCCTTCCGGGATCAGCACTCGTTCCACTTCCCGTAACACCTGGTGCGGTTCCTGCGCGAATTCGAGCACATGCGGCAATACGACCAGGTCCAGGCTTTGGGTTGCAAACGGTAATTCCGTAAAATCATGCGCCACCACGATCCGGCCGCGGCCGTCTTCCGGCAAATGGGTGTCGGTCAGCCAGCGGTTGGTCATGCGATTGGCTTCCAGCCCGTTAATCTCCGGCAATCCGATCTGCACCGCATTGAATCCGAAAATATCCACCGTCAACTCGTTGAGCCGGGCCTGTTCCCAAGTCCGCACATAAGTGCCGGCCGGACTCTCAAGCCACGGGCCGAGCGCTATAATGGGCTTTTCGGATGACGGATGGTTCATGCGTATGTTGTCAAAAAATCCCTTGAAGGTGCTGGCGATACCGGCATTTTCCGATAATTACCTGTGGCTGATTCACGATGGCGAGGTCGCCGCAGTGGTCGACCCGGGCGATGCCGCCCCAGTTCTTGCGGCGCTGGACGCCAACAAGCTATCCCTGGTTGCTATTCTACTGACACATCATCATGCTGACCATGTTGGCGGTGTGCCAAGCCTGCTGGAACGATTCAAGGTACCGGTATTCGGTCCGCGCGGTGAAGCCATACCGGCGGTGACGCGGCCGCTGGCCGAGGGCGACGAGGTCGCCGTGCCCGAATTGGGCCTGAACATGGCAGTGCTCGATGTGCCAGGACACACGCGCGGCCATATCGCCTATGTCGCGTCGCAACAACGCTGGCTGTTTTGCGGCGATACGCTGTTTGCCGGCGGCTGCGGGCGCCTGTTCGAAGGCACGCCCGAACAGATGACCAGCTCGCTGGCCAAACTTGCGGCCCTGCCCGACGATACCGAGGTGTATTGCGCCCATGAATATACCTTGTCGAATCTGCGCTTTGCCAATGAAGTGGAAGCGGGGAATGCCGCGCTGCAGGCTCGTATCAAGGCGGAGCAGGCCAAGCGTGACCTGGGCCAGGCAACCGTGCCTTCGTCTATCGGTCTCGAAAAAGCCACCAACCCGTTTCTCCGCTATACCGAACCTGCTATCATTAAGCACCTAATTTCTACTAAGCATCTTTCTTCTGCGGAACCAATTGCCAGTTTTGCTGCCTTACGCGTGTGGAAAAATTCTTTCCGTTGAGCTAACTGGCTATGCAGGTGGTCGGCTAAACAGCCGTACGACCAAGTAGTTGACTAACGAATTGCTTTTGTACAATCATCGCCGCGTCTCGAAAAGGGTGGAATTCTTGACGCAGCTGAAGAGCGTTTAGCACACTCTTCGGCATAATCCTGTATATCCGACTGATTCGTGGGTCGGAAAACAAAAAAAAGTGAACCCATGCATCAGTTGAAAAAAAAGGCTTTCGTCTGCGCTTTGCTTTTGTCGGCCGGCGTCCCGTTCGTGGCCCACGCGAACGATATCTCGATTTTTGCCTATTCGCCGAGCCAGCCGGTTGATCCCAACGATCCATTGATGCAGGCGCTGCAGACCGACGAAATCGATGTCTGGGGGCGCATCCGCAAGGGCTTCGCGATTCCCGACCTCGACAATCCACTGGTGACGACCCAGACCACCTGGTACAGTTCGCGTCCCGATTATATTCAGCGCACCACCACGCGCGCCTCGCGTTACCTGTACCACGTGGTACAGGAACTCGAAAAACGCAATATGCCGATGGAACTGGCATTACTGCCTTTCATCGAGTCGGCCTTCAACCCGCAGGCCTATTCCACCGCCAAGGCGTCGGGCATGTGGCAATTCATTCCTTCGACCGGGCGCGATTTCAACCTGAAGCAAAACATGTTCAAGGATGAACGACGTGATGTATTGGCGTCGACCGATGCGGCGCTGACCTACCTGCAAAAACTGTATGGCATGTTCGGCGACTGGCAGCTTGCGCTGGCGGCCTACAACTGGGGCGAGGGATCGGTGCAGCGCGCGATCAACAAGGCGCGTGCGGCCGGCGGCCCCACCGATTTCAATGGCCTGTCGATCTACATGCCGGCCGAAACGCGCAATTATGTGCCGAAGCTGCAGGCGGTGAAGAATATCATCGCCTCGCCGGGCCAGTACGGCATCACTTTGCCGAAGGTCGACAACCAGCCGTATTTCGTCACGATCAACAAGACACGTGATATCGATGTGAAGGTTGCGGCGCAGCTGGCCGAGCTGCCGATGGATGAATTCAAGGCGCTGAATCCGCAGTTCAACCGCCCGGTCATTACCGGCAGTCCCGATACGCAAATCCTGCTACCGAAGAACAACGCGGAAAAATTCAAGGTTAACCTGTCGAAATGGGGGCAGGCACTGTCATCCTGGACATCGCATAAGGTAACCAGTGCGCGCGAACGAATTGAAACGATCGCCGCACGTTTCAGCACCACGCCGGAAGTGATCCGCGAAGTCAATAACATTCCGCCCAGGATGGTGCTGAAGGAAGGATCGACCATCCTGGTTCCGAGGTCGGAAACGCACGCCAGCGATATTACGGCGGAAGTTGCCGATAAGGCCATGATGGCGATGGAACCCGATCGGCCGCCGACCAGGCGGATTCATGTCAAGGTTGGCAAGCGCGACACGCTGGCCTCGATCGCCGCACGGCACCGGGTATCGGTGGCGGAGATCAAATCGTGGAACAGCCTGAGCCGCGACAGCGTGGCCAAAGGCCAGACCTTGGAGTTGAATGTGCCGAACACGGTCCGTACCGCGTCGGCCAGGCCGAAGGCGGACGAGGGCAAGCGCGTAGCGAGTACCGCGCAAGCCGCGCGCAAAACGGGACGCGATGAACCGGTCCGACATGTGGTGCGCACCAAGCGGCATGAGAGTGTCAAGGTAGCCGCCCGGCCATCGAAAACTGTGGTCGCCACGACAAAACAAAAAAACGTGCGCTAAGCTTTTCGTCTTGCGGAATTCGCAGGCTTTCGATAAGCACAGCAGGTTGCGCAGGGTTAAACCCCTGCGCTCACAAACCTAACGTCCTGCTTCCTGCTCCCCTGCCACCGCTTCGTCCACCGCATAGGTCGCCGCCGCCAGCAGGCGCTTGGTATACGCATGCGCCGGATCCGACAGCACCGATTCCGTCACCCCGCTTTCCACCACCTTACCATCCTTCATCACCATCACCCGATGCGCCATCGCCCGGATCACCGCCAGGTCATGGCTGATGAACAGATAGGCGATTCCGTGCTTGCTCTGCAGTTCGGCCAGCAGCTGCAACACTTGCTGCTGGACCGAGACATCGAGGGATGAAGTGGGCTCGTCAAGCAGCACCAGCGCCGGCTTGAGCACCAGCACCCGCGCAATCGCGATGCGCTGCCGCTGCCCGCCGGAAAACTCATGCGGATACCGCGACATCATCTCGGGCGGCAAGCCGACTTCGGCCAGGCCATCGGCAACCGCCTGCCGCAACCCGCCGCGGCCAAGTTGCG
>JAQGMO010000086.1 GCA_028292315.1 Herminiimonas sp.
CCCCGGGAATACCGCGATTCCGTTCAAACGCTGCGTGAATTCCCGGTAGTGACGGGACGAGGTGCGCAAGTACGTCTTGGCGATATCGCAGACATCCAGGTCACCGACGGGCCGCCGATGATCCGGAGCGAAAATGCCCGGCTTTCCGGTTGGGTGTATGTCGACGTACGCGGGACGGATTTGCTCTCCGCCGTGAAAGCCATGCAGGCAAGCGTCGGGAAAGAAGTGAAGCTACCGCCCGGATACTCGATTGGCTGGTCGGGCCAGTTTGAATATATCGAGCGCGCGGCCGCCCGGCTGCAGGCGGTCATTCCTCTGACGCTGGCCGTCATCTTCATCCTCTTGTATCTGGCGTTCCGGTCGGCTTCCGAAGCGCTGCTACTCATGCTGACAGTGCCATTCGCTCTCATAGGCGGGTTCTGGTTCGTCTGGCTTCTTGGCCACGCTGTCTCGGTCGCCACCGCAGTCGGCTTTATCGCGTTGGCCGGACTGGCTGCCGAATTCGGTGTTGTGATGATGGTTTACCTGCGCAACTCGCTAGATCAGCGACTTCGGGCCGGACATCCGTTAACCAGGGCACTGATTCTGGACGCCATACGTGAGGGGGCTATTCTTCGAGTACGCCCGAAGGCGATGACCGTCGCCGTCATCCTGGCCGGCCTTATTCCGATTATGGTAGGTGGGGGCGCAGGCTCCGAAGTCATGCAGCGCATCGCGGCGCCGATGGTCGGTGGAATGATTACCGCGCCATTGCTATCGCTCTTTGTGATTCCGGCGGCATGGCGTCTTTTACAAGAGGGCAAGTTACGCTCGGCGGTAAGGAGTCAACTTTCAAAAGCCGTCGCCTGATCAGGCGCGACGCATTTACATCACTTTGAACTACCAAGGAGTAGAAACATGAAAAAGTCACTTTTCAAAACAATCGCCGTTTCCGGATTCGCCGCACTCGCGATGAGCGTCCATGCAGATCAAGGTAGCAGCGGTAAAGGTATGGACATGGGCGGCATGAAAACGGGTTGCATCAAAAACACGGAAAATATGAAGGGCATGAATATGGACTGCATGAGGAACAACAAGCCAGCTAAGGCAGCGTCCATGTCAGACGGTGAAGTCAAAGACGTCGACAAAGCGAACAAGCGCATCACCTTGAAGCACGGACCTATCGAAAATATGCATATGGGCCCGATGACAATGGCCTTTTCCGTAAAAGACTCCGCATTGCTGTCCAAGGTAAAAGCAGGCGACAAGGTGAAATTCAGGGTCCAGAGCGGCAACAACGGCGTCGCTACTGTGACGTCCCTAACTGTTCAAAAGTAGGATGGAACCTTCATTTTGAAAAGGCTGTTTTTGGCAGGTCTTGTGGCTGCTTCAGTAAATCCACGGGACCAATTTTTTAACCCGCATTCTATAAGACGCGTATTCAGGATACTGTTCCTGCAGCCAGCCTTCCTCGCGACGCGCCTTTTGGTCGAAGAAGACGAAAAGAGCCAGGATAAGCACTAACCGCAACGGGCTCGTCGTGGCCAACGCCAAACCGAGACACGCAATCAGAACGGCAAAGTAGATGGGGTGGCGCACGAATCGGTAAGCCCCGGTAGTAACCAGTTGGCCTTGCGGTACTGGGCGGGGGAAAGGCGTGAACGAATGTCCTAAATTGAGTGCGCCCCATATCAACAGAAAAATGCCACTAGCGGCAGATACCCATCCAACAAAATGGAATAAATCGGGATGTGGCCAAGGCGGACCTGCGCGCGGCACGAAAAGAAACAGGCCCAGTAGTGCAGCTTGAATGATGACCCATAGTTCGCCACGTCGGCCCATTTTCCCTCCTAAGTGTTCGAGAATGGATAGTTTCCCACAGTGGGAAGGTCAAGTATCGCTGTTATCAAATGCCCTTTAATTGGATGTAGCGACACAACCGCATATCGCACAGCCCTCCGGCGTCAAGACAGTCGGTAAGTTGCTGATATCGAATATCATTTTGCTCTAATGGCAATTCCCGCTATGCGTCCCTAGGTTAACCGGTTTGCCGCCTTCTGCGTTAGCAAGACTTTGCAGTATTTCGCAGTCTTTAGCGGCTTGCGTATGCTCACAGAGGCCGCGCAAGGCGTGCAACTGCTTTTGCAAGGCTTGCAGTTCGCGAATTCGGTCGGCGACATGCTGAATATGTTTGTCCAGCAGACCGTTGACGGCGCTACAGCTCTCTTCTGGAGAATCATGGAAGGACAGAAGGCTGCGGATTTCATCCAGCGTCATGTCCAGGGAGCGGCAATGCCGGATGAATTGCAGCCGCTCCACGTGCCGCGCCCCATATAGTCGGTAATTTCCCTCCGAGCGCGACGGCGCCGTCAGCAGTCCCTCCCGTTCGTAGTAGCGAATCGTCTCGACCGCCGAACCCGTGCGCTTGGCCAATTCCCCGATTTTCAACGTGCCGGAATCCATGAGTTACTTCCTTTATGGGTAAGCGAAATCGCTTGACCCTGTAGCTGCTACAGGGTTTTAAATAGGACTATACCGAAAAAGGGGGTGAAATGTCTGACTGCTGCGCTGGAGCCTGTTCCTCCGAAAAACCACCGATTGATCCCAAATACCGCCGCGTCCTGGCGGTTGCGTTGCTGGTCAACGCCGGCATGTTCGCGGTTGAACTGACCGGCGGCTGGACCGCTGGCTCAGTGTCCCTGCTGGCCGATGCCGTCGACTTCTTCGGCGATGCAGCCAACTATGGCATAACCCTGTTTGTCCTGGCCCTGGCGCCGGTCTGGCGTTCCCGCACCGCCCTGGTTAAAGGCATCACAATGGGAGCATATGGCGTCTTCGTGCTCACTACGGCGATATGGCATCTCGCGGCCAGTACGATGCCTGAAGCATCGACCATGGGTGCGATCGGCTTTCTGGCGCTGATCGCGAACGGGTTAGTCGCCATTTTGTTGTTCACCTATCGTAATGGTGACGCGAACACGCGCTCCGTATGGCTTTGCACTCGCAATGATGCGATTGGCAATGTAGCAGTCATGCTGGCTGCTCTTGGCGTTTTCGGAACCGGCTCCGGTTGGCCGGATATTATGGTTGCGTCAATCATGGGAATACTGGGAATGACTGCGGCGCGGAGTGTGATTGCCCAGGCACGCCGCGAGTTGAAAGCGGAAAGCGGATCGGCGGTTGCGGTCCGAAAGACATCAGCGATCGAATTGAAACGACATTGAATCATGCAGCCTGAACTGAGGAAAGCATTTGAAGCCGAGATGGCCGCCGCCCGGCACCTCTATAGAAAAGGTCGCCTGAGCCAGGCGTTCGGACATCTGGAGCGGGCGCACGTGCTCGGCCAGCGCTATGTCGTACCCCACATGGAATCGCATTGGTCAATGCTCAAAATCGGCCTTCGGCGTCGTTCGGCAACGCAGGTATGGGGCCAGGCACTCCGCCTATTCCTTGGGGCAGTCGGGTCCGCAGTCGGGATTGTCCCCATTGGTAATACCGGCGGTACCGACGTCAGCATGTTTAAACGCTTGCCCATTCCTAGAGGCGGTAAAAGCGGCCGGCACGGATAACGCAAAAGACGTGATGCGGAAAATGAAAGACACGCCGGTCAATGATTTTTTCTCGCGTGGCGGCAGAATCAGGGAAGACGGTTTGATGGCGCACGATCTACTGCTGGTCCAGGTCAAAAAGCCTTCGGAAAGCAAGGGCCCGTGGGGCGAGGGCAACCCCGGATGCGACGATTGGCTTAGCGTGGGCTTACCGGGGAGTGAGTTCTTGCCGGGTACAAGCGTTAGAGGCTAGTGTATACGGCGGCCTGTTTCACTAGAGCTGCTGGTTGCCGATTCGCTGGCCAGCAGCTGTTCGAACGTAGCTGGCGGCACGGCCTTTGAGAACAAGTATCCTTGCCCATAATCGCAGCCGGCGGAACGCAGAATTTCCTCTTGCCCGGCCGTCTCGATACCTTCGGCAATGACTTTAAGGCCCAACTTGTGTGCCATTACGATAATCGATTCTGCAATCGCTCGGCTTCCTGTATTGGTTTCAATGTCCTGCACGAAGGATTGGTCAATCTTTAAATAGTCGATATCGAATTTTTTCAGGTATGTCATGGACGAATAACCGGTGCCGAAATCGTCTAACGCCACCTGGATGCCAGCATCCCGGTACTGTAGCAACGTGTCTGCAACCGCTGGCGATACGTTAAGCAGAACGCCTTCGGTGATTTCGACCGAGATGCTATTCCCAGGCAGGCTAAGCTCTTCGAGGAAGCTTGCCCAGCTGGTTCTATTGGACTTGGAAAGAAACTGGACCGGTGACCGGTTGACGCTAATCTGAAACGCCTGGCCTGTTCTTTCCCTCCAGCGCTGTGACCAGGACACCGCTTCCTTGAAGACCCAGTCACCAATGTCATTGATGAGCCCGGACTCTTCGGCAAGAGGAATGAACTGGGACGGTTGAACCATACCAAGTTTTGGGTGATGCCAACGCAACAATGCCTCTGCTTTGACGATATGGCGCGAGGACAAATCAACGACCGGCTGATAGTGCACCTGCAACTGGCCACCCGATAGCGCCTTCCGCAAGTCACGCCCCAAACGCAAGCGCCTATATGCTTCTTGCTGCATGGACCGGGTGAAATAGCGGAACTGGTTCCGGCCAGCGGCTTTCGCGGTATACATCGCCTGGTCGGCATTGCGTATCAATTCTTCCGGCTCGCCAGCATCATTGGGGTACAGGGTAATGCCAATACTGGCCGAAATATGGGCGACTTCTTCGGAAAGGCGAAAGGGCCTTGCCAAGGCTGCGATGATTTTCTCTGCAATTCTTTCGACATGGGTCTGGTCGTTCAGCTCAGTCAGAATAACAGTGAACTCGTCCCCCCCAAGCCGGGCAACGGTGTCGGAGTCTCGCACGCAAGCATTCACACGCTCGCCCACCTGCTTCAGCAGGAGGTCGCCGGCATCATGACCGAGTAAATCGTTGACTTCCTTGAACCGGTCAAGGTCGATAAAAAACAATGCCACCTCAGAGCCGGAACGATGCGCCTTTCTGACTTCCTGTTCAAGGCGATCGCGAAAAAGGCGGCGGTTCGGCAGTCCGGTCAAGGAATCGAAGCTGGCGTGATGCCAAATCAACTCGTCCGATTCCTTCTTTTGCGAAATGTCCGATAGGGTGCCGGTGATGCGGGTTGGCCGGCCGGCCTCGTCCCGACCGCCTACCACAGCGCGCGCCAACACCCATTTCCAGTTTCCATCCTTGCAACGCAAGCGATGCTCGCTATGATATGGTTGTCCCCTGATGCTTGCCTGTAACTGAGCGAGGGCAGTCTGCCGGTCATCGGGATGGATACGATTCGCCCATTCGTCGTAGGTGTTATCGATTTCATCTTCGGTGTACCCAAGTATTTCCTTCCAGCGTTTGGAATACGCAACCTCATTGGTCCGGAGGTTCCAGTCCCATACCCCGTCTCGTGCCCCTTCAATGGCCAGCTTCCAGCGCTCGTTGCTGATTTCCAGCGCTTCTTTCGCCCGCTTTTGCTCAGTAATATCATGGCCTTGAATGAAAACACCGGATACGGTTCCGTCCGGCGCAAACAGTGGTTGAAAAAGAAAGTCAATGTAACGTTCGGCCATTGGGCCACCCGGTGTGCGCTGCAGCTGCACCCGCATTTCATGGCCAACAAATGGTTCGCCGCTAGCGATTACCTGGTCAAGCAATGCGAAATAGCCTTGGGCCTCCAATTCAGAGACCGCCTCCCGCACCGGCTTGCCAATCAGCTCGCGGTGCCCCACCAGCTGGTAATAGGCTTCGTTGACAATTTCATAGGTAGACTCAGGGCCATGCAGGATAGCGATAAACCCCGGCGCCTGCTCAAAGACACGGCGCAATCGGGTACGTTCCTCTGCCAGCTTGCGATTGCTTTCCTCCAGAAGCTGCCCATGGCTGAGAATACTTCCTTCAGTCAGCAAGCCGAAGTCGTAGTCACCGGTGGCGACCCCCAGTGCATTCTTCAGCGTATACAGCTCAGTGACCTCAATCGGGTTATGGATAACGAGCTTTACGTTGCCTTGGTCGTCGAGTATCGGGGTATGAACAATGCTCCAGTATCGCTCTTCAAACACCGGGCCGTCTGGTGTTTGGCGGGATATGGAGTACCGGAGCGCCATGATGGTATCCGGCTGGCTGGTCTGGATTGCATGCTCAATGGAAGCCCGTATCGCTTCCTGATTGTTGTTGGCGGGCTCATTGGGATTGGCCGGGAATGCGTCAAAAATATGTCGGCCAACCACTTCCTCGCGACTTCTCCCTGCGGTGCGCAAATAGGCGGCATTCACGTCGATGATGATTAAGTCAGTGGCAAGCAGCAGGAATGGATAGGGCGCTGCTTTCAGGACGGCAGCGGCGTCTGCAATTGGAATCGAGGGATTACTGCTCATGGCACAACGTAATCGGCGGCCGCTTTCACGATGCAAGGGAAGCGGTTTCATGGGAGCTATAGCGTCGTCAGTTACGGTAGATTAGGTGCAACTGCGATAAGTTCCAAGGAAAGGCAAAGTCGGAAATCCAGCTAGAGTTGCAGACGTAGCCAATAAAGCTGTTCCGCTGATCCGCAAGCGCTTTCCTCCCCGGACTACCGCTGAACGCCGTACAGATTTCATTTTATTCTTTTCTCGCCCGCATTTTTTCCAGTTGGCGCATGATGCTCGATCACCACATTGATTTCAGCCCCAAAGAGCAAGACGACCAGAGAGATAAAGAAGAACAAGAGCAGTACGATGATCGTTCCTATACTGCCGTATAGTGCATCGAAGTTCGCCACATTCCGCACGTAGAAGTTAAAGACAAGCGACGCTACAATCCATACAACGACTGCCAGAAATGCTCCCGGGCTTACAAATCGAAAACGCTGTTCAACATCGGGTGCAACTGCATAAACAATAGCGACCGTCAATGTGAGGAGCAACACAACGACCGGCCAACGCAGCCACCAGGCCCACAAGACGGCGCTGAAATGGCCCATGCCGATTTGTTGTGCCACTGACTGCATCGCTTGCGGGGCAACCAGAACCAATACAGTGGCAACAACCAGCATGGCACCGACGACGGTCGTGTAAAGCAACGACAGCGGATAACGCTTCCAAACCGGGCGAGCTTCTTTAACGCCATACACAACATTCAACGCGTTCATCGCGGCACGCATGCCCGAAGACGCGGCCCACAGCGCGACAATTGCTCCGAATGACAGAATCCCCCTTCGCCGCTGCTGGAGATGATCAAATATCTGGTTTATTTGGGTCATTGTCTGCTGCAGGAAAAAAGTTTCGGCTCGTTGTCGTAACCAGTCAAACAAGTCCGATAGCTCAAGATAGCCAAGCAGCGCGATAAAAAAAATGATGAACGGGAATAGCGAAAAAATTACATGATACGTAACGGCAGCCGCATAGGTTGCCATATCATGTTCGTCAAATTGCCTGATAGCCTGTTTTACAAGCTTGGTCGGGCCAAGTCCTCGAAGGCCGGGAATCTCCATTGGCAATTCTCAGGAAAGGATATAAGAAACCTGTCGCTTGATTCTGACATCTGTGAAAGCTAGTTGCATGGTACCAGCACGATAACGGTATGCGGAAAGTGATATCTTCGGTAAAAACCGAGAAGTAAGTTCCGGAAGGTGTGCCGGTCATTCTCTTCACCCATATTCTTACCGAACAGGAGTAGCTGCCAAACCGGTGTCAGACATGACTTCATGGTTTGACGTCGTAGCTGTCAGGCATGATGCAAGGGACGTTCCTTTGCAAATCGAGCCTGTAAACGGAGCGTGTAAACGTAAAAAAGCTCGCCAAAGCGAGCTTTCATTCACTACTCATCGCAACCGCCAAAGACCCATGCTATCTGCGTGGTGTCACTGGTCAGAACCTTGGGAAAGCCCATGCTATCTGCATGGTGCCCTCGCTATATGATCTCGTTGGACTATCCATGAGTAAAGACCGCATTGCTGGATCTTTGCTGAATTTAAATTATCGGTGCCCAGAGCAGCTTCCCCAGACCCATGCTATCTGCATAGTGTCCTCGGCCAAGGTATGGCGACAACCCATGCTATCTGCGTGATGTCGTCGCTGCTTGGAAAAGCTGCGCTGGTTGTCGAAAAACCGTTTCCGGCATTCACGACTGATAAATTATTTTCAATGGCTACGCGCTGCAGCCATCGTATGAATTAAACGGGACGGATATTGCTAGCCTTCTCGCCTTTCGCACCAGCGCTGCGCTCAAAAGAGACGCGCTGGTTTTCAGACAGGCTTTTGAAGCCATCCGCCTGGATGTCCTGAAAATGCGCGAACAAGTCGCCACCACCGTCATCGGGAGTGATAAAGCCGAAACCTTTTGAATCATTGAACCATTTTACTGTGCCAGTTTGAATACTCATGTTATTTCCTTATTGTAAAGATAATGGGACGACGCCCGGAGCGCACCCGAAACAAGGGAGATCTAACTGAAAGGATTCAAACGGGAATGGCTCGGTGGAAGAGCAAGACAGGAAAGAGACCAACAATGATTACGACTTGATGCAAGTGCAGGACATCCAATATACAGGAAACAGGAAGAATGATCCACTCGTTTCTTCGTTTCTTCGTTTATTTCATGAATCCGTTGCGATCACTTTTTATCACGGGCCAAAGTCTTCGTTTGGATGAATCCGTGCCTATCCAGGTCGAAGCTTCCTGGCCAGGTCGGCCAGTCGATAGGGCTTCTGCATAATGAGAACTCCGCAATGCTTCTTGTGCTGTTCCTTCAGCACGGGAAGCAGATAAAGGGAGCTCTCCCTTCTCGCCCTGCACGCCAAATCGGCGCGCGCCTTCCGCGCACCAATGCGCAATTCGCTCTAGCGTTGCGCTTCGGCGACGTAAATCTCGACGCGGCGGTTACGTGCGCGACCGGCGCTATCGCTGTTTGATGCGACGGGTTCGCGTTCGCCTCGACCAGACACTGAAAAACGTCCGGCAGCGACCCCGCGGCTGGTCAGGTAATCGCGGGTATGCGAGGCACGGTCGACCGATAAGGGATCGTTCATGGTGTCACTGCCGGTATTATCGGTATGGCCAATAATGGTGACAGTGGTCGATGCATTTTCAATCAGCGTTGTGCTGAAGCGATCCAGGATCGGCCGAAAATTGGACTTGATGTCCGATCGATTGGTATCGAATGAGATATCGCTAGGGATTTCCAGCTTCAGGCGATTGTCTGCCGTCTGGCTTACCTGGACTCCGGTGCCTTGGGTTGCCTGTTCCATTGCGCGCTTCTGGTTTTCCATGCGATTCGACCAGATGTTGCCGATCAGCGCGCCTGCCGCGCCACCCAATACGGCACCGCCTGCCGTGCGGCCGCCGCCGCCATTGCCTGTTACGCCTCCGATGACTGCACCGATTCCGGCGCCGATGCCCGCGCCCGTTGCGGTACCTCTCTGGACTGGTGACATATCGGCACAACCTGTGAGGGACAAGACAATCGCGACAGCGCCGATAACGGGCTTGCTGAAACGACGGATGGAAGACTGATTCATGGTTACTTTCTTTTAACTGAAACGTTTGGTTCGATAACGGCGAGGCCAGATGGAATAAGCATGCCCCCGGAGCGCCGGCTAATTTCTGCCCGATGCCTGTGCCAGGAGGCAGAACATCACAGTCTCGACCCGGAAGGGCGATTTCTATTCACGGATTATTGCCGGCATCGGCAAGGATGACTGTGCGCTGGCGTACACAGTCATTGGGACAGCGGTGGAACGGGGGCACGCAACGGCGCCTTCCATTCGATTCGAAGGTTGAAAGCCAATAAAAAAGACAGGGCGAGCCTGTCTTTTTAACGGAGCAATAAACGATTACTTGGCGGCAGCGGCTTTTACTTCCGCCTTGCCTTCGGCTTTCACTGCCGTGACTTCAGTCCTGGCGTTGACTTTGTCCGCATTTGCATCGATCTTTACCTTGTCCGCTTTGGCGTCGGCATTAACTACTGCCTTGTCGGCTTTTGCATCGGCCTTGGCAGTGACCTTATCTTCCTTGGCTTCGGTTTTCAGCTTGTCCTCGGCGTCGGCCTTTGCCGTATTCGCGTGGGCCTTCGACTTGGCTTTTGCAGCCTTTGCGTTTGCTTTCGATTTCTCTTTGGCGGCCTTCACTTCAGCTTTTTGCACGTCGGCATTTGCCTCGGCATTGACTTTTGCTTCGGCTTTTTCAGCTTTCACATCAGCTTTGTCTGCCTTGATTTCCGCCTTCAATACGGCGGGTGTCGAAGGCGCGGTAGCTTGTGCGAATGCGGAAGTGGCAAACAGGCCGGCGATAAGAACAGCGATTAATTTTTTCATTTTTTCCCTTTGGTTAAACTCATGTTGAGTACGATCTCTCTGCGACCAAGTCAAGAACGCTCCGGAAGCGAATTGCGATGACCACCCTTACATCCCGTTACAAGAAACAAGAAAGCGGCCCGCAGGCAGTGCGGCCTGAATGAGTCGGGAGGATAGAACGATCTGTGTTATACGCTATACTTCTTTTCCCGTATGTGTCCCACCGCACAGAAGCCTTCGCGGCTGGCCGTGATACTGGCTCGCAGTGTAAGGCCGTACCCTGGAAGCGATTGAGCAGCGCATCCGCTTGCGCGTTGATACGGAGTTCGCCGACTACACAGACCGTTTTTTAGATCATAGGAAAAGAAGAGCAGATGAAAAAATTCCAGCAGTATTCCCGATGCCAGACGTGGTTCACCGTATTGTTAATGAGCGCATTCGCGACCGGCTGTGGCGGTGGCGGCGGGCGCGACCCAATTCTTGGCTCGGGCGGCGCCGTGCTGATCGTGACCCCGCCGCCGGGAGCGATCGCGCCAGGCGGGGTCTGTTCCGCAGCGACGTCAACTACCGCTCCGACAGTGACAATGTCGGATCCGACGAATGGCAACCAGTCGGTATCAACCAGCACCAGCGGTGTTGCAGGCGGTGGCAAGCTGATCACTGCAACCTTCAGTTCCGCGATGAATCCCGCAACCATCAATGCGTCGACATTTGTGCTGGCCCCGGCCGGCGGCGCTGCGCTTGTTCCAGCCTCGGTGAATTACAACGCCGCTTCCAGGGTAGCGACGCTGACGACATCATCGGCCCTCTTGCCTGGAACTTCCTATAACGTCGTTATTCAAGGTGCCGCGGATAACGCGGGAACGGCGATGGGATGCAGCCACGCATGGAGCTTCAAAACCGCAGCCGTGGCAGCGGTCGGCTTGCCGCCGGTCGTCGTGACAGCACCAGGGCTGCCGCCGGTCGACCTTGGATTGGCCACTACTTACGCAATCGCGTCCGCCGCCGGCGTCACAAATAATCTGATCACCACCATAAACGGAAATGCGGTGCTGAACCCGACCGCTACTTGTAACGGTGACCCCGTCGCAGGAGGTACCTTTGGTAGTTGCCTGGGTGCTCCACCGACGATTGTAGGGACGGTCGTTACGCCCACATTTCCCAATACCACCACTGCCAATGCGGTCACGCGCGACCTGCGTAAAGCGTATGACAGCATCACCCCGGCGAATCTGCCAGGCGCTACTGTGCTCGGATGCGGCATCGTCGGCAGCAACGGCGGTGCGGGGGCCCTTCCAGGGTGCGCCGGCAATTCCACTCTCGCGCCAGGCGTTTATATCTCCGCGACTGCGTCGACAATCGGCGTCACCGGCATCCTGACACTCGATGGCCAGGGTGATTCCAACGCCCGGTTCATTTTCCAGGCGCCGTCCGCACTGACGACGGCAGCCGGCGCCCCGGGGTTGCCGGGTAGCGAGATCAGGCTGATCAATGGCGCCAGGGCCGCCAATGTCTTCTGGCAGGTCGGCAGTTCGGCCACGATCGGCACCTACGCTCTCTTCCAGGGCAATATCCTGGCCGATACTTCCATCACGATGGAGAACGGCTCGACATCCTGCGGCAGGTTGCTCGCCGGTGCCGTGACGACCAGTGGCGCATTTGTATTTGACAGGAATAGTGTGTCAGTGCCCGGGCATGCCAGTGCGCCTCCCGGCTGCCAGTAACCGGGAATGCGGTATTCGGAACAAACGTCGAATCCGCTCTTTCTGAAAATTGCGGAAGGGCTTGGTGAAACCGGACCGGTTCCGCCAAGTCATTTTCAAAACAACACGAATTACGCAACAGGCATGAGGGCCTCAAGGCCCTCATGGAAAAAATATGAAATCAGTTAAACATTCAAGTGTACGCGGCCTGATAGCACTCGCGGTCGTCGCCAGCCCGCTCGCCATGGCGGACGATTCAACCGGCTGGTACGCGGGAGCCAACGTCGGTCCGTCAAGAGCGACTATTGATGACCCCAGGATCAGGAGCAACCTGCTGGGAGGCGGTTTTTCGTCGAGCGCGATCACCGATGATGATCGCGGCACGGGCTATAAAATCTTCGGCGGCTACCAGATCAACCGGAACTTCGCGCTCGAAGGCGGGTATTTCAATCTGGGCAAATTCGGGTATACCGCGAACACGGTTCCGGCGGGAACGCTGAACGGCACTATCAAGCTTCAGGGCCTGAACCTCGACCTGGTTGGCATACTGCCCATCACGGATAACTTTTCCGCGTTCGGCCGGGTCGGGGTCAATCATGCGCAAGCGCGCGATTCCTTCACGGGGACCGGAGCCGTCCGCGTGACGAATCCGAACCCGAGCAAGCGCGATACAAACCTTAAGTTTGGCGCCGGGCTTCAGTACGCTTTCACTGATTCCCTTGCCATGCGCGCCGAGGTCGAACGATACCGGATCAATGATGCGGTCGGCAATAAAGGCGACATCGATCAAGTGTCGCTCGGCCTGGTCTATCGGTTCGGTGGGAAGACGCCGGCTCCGGTGCCGCGCGCGAGCGCGCCTGAAATTCTTGCGGCCGCGCCGTCGCCCCAGCCAGTACCGGTGACACCGTCACCACCGCCGCCACCGCCAGCGCCAGCGCCCCCGACGAAGGTGACGTTCTCCGCGGATTCTCTTTTTGACTTTAACAAGTCGACGGTGAAGCCCGCCGGAAAACAGGCCCTCGACAAGTTTTCTGCGGATTTGAAAGGCACCAGCTTTGACATCATCACGGTAACCGGACACACGGACCGCATCGGGTCGCATGCCTACAACATGAAACTGTCGACCAGCCGCGCCGAAGCGGTTAAGAATTACCTGGTGGACTCTGCGGCAATCCCGGCCGACAAAATCGGAACCAAGGGCGTGAATGGCTCGGAGCCAGTGACAAAACCCGGGGACTGCAAGGGCGCGAAGCCAACCCCCGGATTAATCGCCTGCCTGCAGCCTGATCGTCGGGTAGAAGTTGAAGTGTCCGGCACGAAGTAATCATCGAACCAGGGAAGTCGATTCGGCCAAGACGATAATTGATCGCGTCGAACGATCCTTTCGCCACAAACCTCGCCTGTTGGTGGGCGATACCGCCTGCGGCACTGCGTCTATGCTGGCCTGGATGGCGGGGCAGTGGCGACTGATGTGAAACGAAAGACGCTGCGCGGCTTCATCATGCGGCGTCCCCTCGACTGATGGCGACGGCATGTCGTCATCAGTGTTGAAGCCAAATTATCTGGCACGCCCAGGTTGCGGTAGTAACCGTTCATATTTCTGATTCACCACCTCGCAACACTCACGCGCCCGCTTCTCATCGCTTGAAATGAGATTGCCGAACGCTTGCTTACTATTGTCGAACCGGCATCAATTGCCCTGGATTTCAGACCTCGATGACGCGAAAACTGACGTGCTTCGTCATGCACTACGCATTTAGCCTTAACTGTGTTTTTAACCGGACGCAGTATGACGGCGGCGCAATAATTAAAGTCCGTGGCCGCGCCGGTTAAAACGGCGTTTGAACGAATATGTTGTCAATTGGTTGACTTCGCCAGAAATGTAGCTTGCTGACATTAAAGTCTGAGACAAGCTCTGCCATGAAATTTTTGCCGAAAATCAGTACACAACAATCCCAACGTCCGCGACCGACGATGGATATTCTTAGATCATCCGGAACTTTCCCGCAGGCCCAGAGATGCCCGTCGAGGAATGTCGGCCGCT
>JAQGMO010000096.1 GCA_028292315.1 Herminiimonas sp.
TTCTTGATGGCAGGCTTTCCCGAACCCTGTCAATGCTATCCAATATGACACTAGCAGGATTCTTCCCAAGACAATCAACAACGATCCGGTCAGGCATTGAACGCAGCCAGGTGAGTTGACGTTTCGCTAACTGCCTGGTTGCTGCAACGCCTTTCTCCCTTAGCGTAGCGCGGTCGCAAGCGCCATCCAGGTATTCCCACGCCTGGCGATATCCCACGCACCGCATCGACGGCAGGCCCGGATGCAGGTCGCCGCGCGCGCGCAAGGCCATCACTTCTTCAATCAATCCGCCGGAGGAGGGGGCGAGCATCGCGTCAAAGCGTGCGGCGATGCGTGCGTGCAGCACGCTCCGGTCCGACGGTTCCAGCGCAATCGGCAATAGCGTGAACGGCAACTCGATCTTGTCGGCCTTCGCCAGTAATCGCGACATCGGCTGCCCGGTCAATTCAATCACTTCAAGGGCGCGCTGTATGCGCTGTGCATCGTTTGGCTTCAGACGCGCCGCCGTTTCCGGATCAAGAGCGGCAAGTCTTGCATGCATGGCCGGCGAACCGATGCGCGCCGCCTCCAGATCAAGCCGGGCGCGCAGTGCAGGGTCCGCCTGCGGCAAATCATCGAGTCCGTCCTGCAATGCCTTGAAGTACAGCATCGTGCCGCCGACCAGCAGCGGCAGTTTGCCTCGCGCGCCGGTTTCCGCGATCAAGGCCAGCGCATCTCGCCGGAACTGCATGGCCGAATAGGCATCGGCCGGATCAAGAATATCAATCAAATGATGCGGCGCCGCCGCGCGCTCGGCCGGCGACGGTTTTGCCGTCCCGATGTCCATGCCCCGGTAAACAAGTGCCGAATCGACTGAAATGATTTCCGATGGAATGCGGCTCGCGATCTCGAGCGCCGCAGCCGTTTTGCCGGACGCGGTCGGACCCATCAGCGCCACGACCAGCGGTTTGCCTCGCTGCTCCGGCACCTTATTGACCGCGCAGAAAAAGCCTGTCCAGGTCGGACAGCGCCAGTTGCACCCAGGTCGGGCGCCCATGGTTGCATTGATCGGCGCGCTCCGTCGCTTCCATCTGCCGCAGCAAGGCATTCATTTCAAGGACCGTCAGAACGCGGTTGGCTCGCACCGCGGTATGACAGGCCAACGTGCCAAGCATTTCATTGCGCCGCTCAACCAGTACGCGCGAGCCGCCGAATTCACGCAAGTCGCGCAATACATCGCGTGCCAGCGTCTGGATGTCCGCGTTTTTCAGTAACGCGGGAATTGCGCGCACCGCCAGCGTCGTCGGCGACAGGGCGCCGATGTCGAACCCGAGCGCGCGCAAGGTGGCCTGGTTTTCTTCGGTCGTGCCGACTTCCACCGGGTCGGCATGGAACGTGACCGGGATTAACAAGGGCTGCACCTGCACTGTGTCCTCGTCCAGCGCATTCTTGAACTGCTCATAAAGAATCCGCTCATGCGCCGCATGCATGTCGACCAGCACCAGCCCGGCGGCATTTTGCGCAAGCACGAATATCCCGTGCAGTTGCGCAAGGGCAAAACCTAACGGGAATTCATCCTGCTGCCGTTCCGTCGCATCGATTGCCGGTGCCGACCCCGAATCCCGCACTTGCAGGCCGGCGAACGGCGCGGCGCCCGTATCCATCTTAAACAGGGCGCCATAATTCGCCATCGTTTGCGACACGCCCGGAACCGACGACAAGTGCGCGCCAAACGCTATCTGCTGCTGTTCGCGTATCCACGGCATCGCGCTGCTGGCGGCCGGCACCGGTGCCGGCGCCGAGCCGAATGCGGTAGCCGAGGTCTGTGCCAGCGCGCGGTTGATCGAATGGAACACAAACTGATGCACCGCGCGGCTATCGCGGAAGCGCACTTCGATCTTGGACGGATGGACATTGACGTCGACCAGCGCCGGATCAAGGTCGAGCCGCAATACATAAGAAGGATAGCGGTCGCCGTGCAGCACATCCTCATACGCGGCGCGTACCGCGTGCGCTAATAGCTTGTCGCGCACGAAACGGCCGTTGACATAAAAATATTGCGCATCCGCCCGCAGCCGGGCGGCGGTCGGCAAGCCGACATAGCCGTGCAAGCGCAGCGGTCCGGCGATTTCTTCCAGCGCCAGCCGCGCATTCGCAAACTCGTCCCCCAGGATATGGGCGCTGCGTTTCGCTATTTCGGAAACATTCCAGTGATCTACCGTTTTACCATTGTGCGACAAGGAAAACTGGACATCCGGCCGCGCCAGCGCGATACGTCGCACGACTTCGGCGCAATGGCCGAACTCGGTCTGTTCCGATTTCAAAAACTTGCGCCGTGCCGGCGTATTGAAATATAAATCCTGCACATCGATCATGGTGCCGGTTGCGCCGGAAGAAGGCTTCGCATTCTGCGGTATGCCGCCGATCGGCGAGCCGTTGATTTCCCATGCGTGCGCCGCATCGGCGGTACGCGACGTCAGGGTAAGTTGCGCCACCGATGCGATCGATGCCAGCGCTTCGCCGCGAAATCCGAGTGTTATTACATTTTCCAGATCGGAAAGTGAAGCAATCTTCGATGTGGCATGCCGGGCCAGTGCCAGCGGCATTTCATCGTGTGCAATGCCGCGGCCATTGTCGGTCACGGCAATGCGCTTTACCCCGCCTTGCTCGAGCCGCACAGTGATTTGCGTTGCGCCGGCATCCAGCGCATTTTCCAGCAATTCCTTGACGACGGCAGATGGCCGCTCAATGACCTCGCCGGCGGCGATCTGCGAAATCAGCTGGTCAGGCAATTGCTGAATTGGCCGGGAAGGGTAAACTGGAGCATTCATCGTGCCATTATACCGCCGTCCGAATTCCCGAGCCTCCGTGTAGTCCTCTGACCGAGCGGAACATCCAACCTGGTTTTGCGCTTTCGCGAACGCCGGTGGTGTATGATTTCGCGGCCCGGCGAAGTCGCTGAACAGGGAAATCACAAGGAAAACAATGGACTTTATGCAATTCCTCGGCATGATTTTACATGTCGACAAATCACTCGGAACAGTCATAGCTCAATACGGCGACATGGCGTACGCCGTATTGACCGCAATTGTCTTTGCCGAAACCGGCCTGGTAATTTTCCCGTTTCTGCCGGGCGATACGCTGCTGTTTATCGGCGGCGCGTTTTGCGCGACCGGGCAAATGAATATCTGGGTCCTGATCGGATTGCTGGTGACCGCAGCGGTGGCCGGCAATAGCGTCAACTATTGGATCGGCAGCGCCATCGGCCACAAAATGTTTACCCATGATTACAAATGGCTGGACAAGGTGGCCTTGCAAAGAACGCATGCCTTCTATGAAAAATACGGCGGTATAACCATCATCCTGGCCCGCTTTGTTCCAATCGTGCGCACCTTTGCGCCGTTTGTCGCCGGGGTGTCCGACATGACATTCATGAAGTTTCAGTTATATAACGTCGCGGGCGCCCTGCTGTGGGTCGTGGGCCTGGTCTCGGCTGGGTATTTTTTTGGCAATATACCGATCATCCGCAATCATCTGAATACGATAGTGCTGATTGGTGTCGGCGCGGCCGTGATTCCGCTGGCGATAGGTGGGCTTTGGAAGGTTTTCAGGAAATTTTCCCGCGCCTGAGGCGCTCATCAGCCCGGATTGAATACATTCCATTGATTTGAGTGGCGTCAAGCGGCGCCACTTTCGCATTCCTGCATGCATTCCTATACTGTCAGTATCCATTTGCCTGGCTGCCAACCGGGAATATATGCTGCCCGTATCGTGTCGTCTCACCATCACTGTTTCGGCTCTTCTTCTGACCATTTTGCTTGGCTGTTCGCCGCGGGATGAGCCGAAAACGGCTCCGCCGCCAGGCGCTTCCCAAACAGGACAGCCGGGGCCGCCGGCGACAGTCGCATTGCCGAGCTTCGTCGACCTGGTCAAACAGGCTGGCCCGGCGGTAGTCAACATCAGCACGACGCAGCGCGTGCGGCAGGAAGCGCGGGGCCTTCCGGAACTTCCGGAAGATGATCCGTTTTCCGATTTCTTCCGGCGCTTTACACCGCAGCCGCCTAACGGTGAATTCGAAGCCCGGGGCATGGGATCGGGTTTCATCATCAGTCCGGACGGCTATGTGCTTACCAACGCGCACGTGGTCGCCGAAGCTGACGAAGTCGTGGTCAGGCTGACCACCAAGCGTGAGTACAAGGCGAAGGTAATCGGCGCCGATGTGCGCACCGATGTGGCGCTGGTCAAAATCGACGCCGCCGATCTGCCGTATGTCAAAAGCGGCGATCCGAACCGGCTCGAAGTGGGAGAGTGGGTGGCCGCAATCGGCGCTCCGTTCGGATTTGAAAACAGCGTTACCTCCGGCATCGTGAGCGCCAAGGGCCGGTCGCTGCCGCAGGAAACCTATGTGCCCTTCATTCAGACCGATGCAGCGCTCAATCCAGGCAATTCGGGCGGTCCGCTATTTAATATGCGCGGCGAGGTCATCGGTATCAATTCGATGATCTATAGCCAGACCGGCGGATACATGGGACTGTCGTTCGCGATTCCGATCGATATCGCGATGGATATCGTGCAGCAGTTGCGCACCAGCGGCAGGGTGACGCGCGGCCGGATCGGCATGCTGGCCCAGGAACTCACACCGGAGCTTGCCGCCTCATTCGGCCTGAAGGATGTCGGTGGCGCACTGGTGGCGATGGTTGAAAAGGGCGGTCCCGCCGACAAGGCCGGCATTATGCCCGGCGATGTGATCCTGGGATTCGACGGCAAGCCGGTGCAAACCTCGGCCGACATGGCGCGGATGGCCGGCAGCACCAAGCCCGGAACCACGGTGACGCTCGATGTCTGGAGAAAAGGAGAAAAAAAACAGGTCAAGGTGGCGGTTGAGGAATTGCCGCCAGATCGCGCGCCGGCCAGTGCACAAACCGAGCCGGAACGGGCGGCGCCGAATCGGGCCGGCATGGTGCTGGGCGAACTGACGCCGCAGCAGCGCAGCCGTTTGAAACTCGATAGCGGGCTGCTGGTGCGCCGCGCGACCGGCCCCGCACAGCGCGCAGGCATCCAGAGCGGCGACCTGGTCCTTGCGATGAATGACGTACCGGCGAAAAGTGTCGTCGAGTTTGAAGCGGAACTGGCGAAAAACGCGGGGAAAACCGTCGCCCTGTTGATCAGGCGCGGGCAGGAAACGCTTTATGTGCCGCTGAAAACGGGCTGAATCACAAGGCTGAATCAAAATCCTGACTCCGGCGCCGGTCAGGCACGTTACATCATCCTGCTGCGGGCCAGCGGCGGGTTCTTTGAAAAATATTTCCTGATCCCGGTCGCCATTGCCTCCGCCATCTGGTCCTGATAAGTGTCGTCGGTCAGCTTGGCCTCTTCTTCCGGATTCGAGATGAATGCCGTTTCAACCAGGATGCTCGGAATATCCGGCGCTTTCAACACCGCGAAGCCGGCTTGCTCCACTTGTCTTTTGTGCAAGCGGTTGATGCCGCCGATCTCGCTGAGCACCGCCTTGGCAAGCTTCAGGCTGTCGTTGATCTGCGCAGTGGTGGACAGATCGAGCAGCACGCTGGCGAGTTGCCGGTCCTGTCCCTTGAGGTTGACGCCGCCGATCAGATCCGCCGAGTTTTCCTTGCTGGCGAGCCAGCGCGCCGCAGCCGAACTGGCGCCTCGCTCGGACAATGCGAATACCGACGAGCCGTTTGCGGTAGGCTCGACCCAGGCGTCGGCATGGATCGACACGAACAGGTCGGCCTGCACCTTGCGCGCTTTTTGCACCCGCACATGCAGCGGCACGAAATAATCGCCGTCACGGGTCAGCATTACCCGCATATTCGGCTGCTCTTCGATTTTCGCCTTCAGCCGCTTTGCGATTGCCAGCACCACGTCCTTTTCGCGGCTGCCGGAGCGGCCGACCGCGCCGGGGTCTTCGCCGCCGTGGCCCGGATCGAGCGCGATCGTGATCATCCGCGTCATTTGCGGCAGCTTTTCTTCCTTCGGTTCGGTCCTGGCGACCGGCGGCTCCGGCTGCCTGAGCTTCGGCGCCGGCTGCGGGTCCAGCAATGGCGGCGGCTTATCCATCCAGTCCCCTTTTTCAATCAGCCTGGCAATCAGGTCGGGCGGATTGACCGGGTACAGGTCGAATATCAGGCGATGCTGGTAAGTGCCCACCGGGGCAAGCATGAATACCTGCGGCTTGACTTCTTCCTTCAGGTCGAACACCAGGCGCACCACGTTCGGCCGGTTCTGCCCCACGCGCACCTGTTTGATGTAAGGATCGTTCGACGCGATCTTGGCGACCAGGCCTTTCAACGCCGGATTGAGGTCGATGCCTTCGATGTCGACCACCAGCCGCTCCGGGTCCTTCACGATGAAATGCGAAGTCTTGAGATTGGTATCGTTTTCGAGCGTGACTCGGGTATAGTCTTCGGCCGGCCAGACGCGGACCGCCATAATCTGGGCCGCCTGCGAGACCGCCGGAGCAAAAATCGACAACAGAAGCGCGCCGCCGGTCTTGAGTACCGTGCGGCGCGGTCGGGATGTTAAAGATTTGGTGCGAAGTGAAGTCGGTCGATACATTGAGAACCCTGGTCGGACAACGCCTGTAATTCTACATCACGGCCCTGACCGTGAACCGACAGGAAAACACGGATGTCGGGCGCGGGCAACACCGCGCCACCGTTTTCCGGCCACTCGACGATGCAGATCGTGTGTTCATTGAAGTATTCCCGGAATCCGGCCTCGATGAATTCATCGGGACTCACCATCCGGTACAGGTCGAAGTGGATGATCTCGACGCTGCCGCCGGCGAGCGCGACGGTGTAGGGTTCGGCCAGCGTATAGGTCGGACTCTTGACATGGCCTTCATGGCCCGCCGCATGCAGCAGCGCCCGGGTCAGCGCGGTTTTCCCGCTGCCGAGGTCGCCGTGCAGGTAGATCGCCAGGCCGGGAACCAGCGTACGCGCCAGTGCGGCGCCCAGGGCAGCGGTGCCGGCTTCATCCTTCAGGAGCGCTTTAAAGTGCTGCATCTCGTAAAATGGACTCTTATGTGAGGAAATGGTAGTTATGTTGCAAGAAAAAACATCTTTCGATATGGCATCACTTGCGCTCTCGGTCAAGCAATGGGGGCGCGAGCTGGGCTTTGCCGATGTGCGTATCGCCGATATCGACCTGTCCCATATCGAGCAAGGCTTCCAGGCCTGGCTCGATGCCGGCTATCACGGTGAGATGGATTATATGGCAGCGCACGGAATCAAGCGGACCCGGCCGGCCGAACTGGTGCCGGGCACGCTGCGGGTGATCACGGCGCGAATGGATTACCTGCCGCAAAATGCACAGGAAAACTGGCGCGCGCGCGAATTTTCACGGCTGGCCGAACCGGGCGAAGCCGTGGTCTCGGTGTATGCGCGCGGACGCGATTACCACAAGGTTCTGCGGGGACGCCTGCAACGGCTTGCCGACCGCATCGCGGCGACGGCCGGCCAGTTCGGGTATCGCGTCTTTACCGATTCGGCGCCGGTGATGGAAGTCGGCCTGGCCGAAAAATCCGGCCTGGGCTGGCGCGGCAAGCATACCCTGCTGCTCAATCGCGATGCCGGGTCGATGTTCTTTCTCGGTGAGATGTACACCGATCTGCCGTTGCCGGTCGATGCGCCGGTCACTTCGCATTGCGGCCAGTGCAGTGCCTGTATCGATGTCTGTCCGACCCAGGCGATCCTCGGGCCGTACCGGCTGGATGCCCGCCGCTGCATTTCTTATCTGACGATCGAGCTGAAAGGCAGCATCCCGCCGGAGCTTCGGCCCCTGATCGGCAACCGGGTGCTGGGCTGTGACGATTGCCAGCTGGTCTGCCCATGGAATAAATTCGCCCAGCGTTCAGGCACTGCGGATTTCGACGTGCGGCACGGACTGGACGATGCGACGCTGCTCGATCTGTTTGCATGGAGCGAGGAGGAATTCAGTCAACGGCTGGAAGGCAGCGCAATACGCCGTATCGGCCATGAGCGCTGGCTGCGCAACCTGGCCGTCGGCCTCGGCAATGCGGCGCGCGGCGGCATGCACGGTGATCGTGACATCGTCGCGGCCCTGACTGCGCGTGGCAACCATTCGTCGCCCGTGGTCCGCGAACATGTCGCATGGGCGCTGGCCCGTCACGCAGGGTCAGAGAACCAGTGATAACCAGAGCGGCAGCGTCACCACGGACAGAATGGTGCCGGCCGAAACAATGAATGCGACGAACGGCGCGTTGCCGCCGAGGCGGGCGGCAAGCACGTAAGCGCTGGGCGCCGTCGGTAGCGCCCCGAACATCACCGCGATTTGCATTTGCAGCGGCGACAGTCCGATCCACAGGCCCAGTGCGAATGCGATGGCCGGCAGTGCAATCAGCTTGACGGCGATGAAATAAGCGGCAAGCCCCTTGGCCTCCTGCAAGCCGGACAGGCGCAATCCGGCGCCGACCATGATCAGCCCGAGTGCAATCGACGCGTTTCCCATGCGCGACATGGTAATTCCGAGCACATCCGGCACTTTCAATCCGGCCAGATTGAAGGCCAGGCCGCAAGCGGTGGCGATCAGCAGCGGATTCTTTGCGAGTTCCTTGAGCAGGCCGCCGCTCCGGTGAACCAGGGCATGCACGGCCGCCATATTGCACATGGGGATAGCGAAGCCCATGATCAATGCCATCATCGATGTGCCCTGGTCGCCGCCGAGCCGGGATGCGACCGCCAGCCCAATATATGAATTGAAACGGAACGCAGTCTGGACGCCGGATTCGAATGCCCTCGGCGGCGCCGTGAACAGCGGCCTGGCGAGCCAGCCGAGAACGATGCCCGACACGATAACGGCGATGGTGACCGGCAACAGCTTTCCAGTGACGCTGAAGTCGAGCGTACTGCGCGACGTCGAGTAAAACAGTAATGTCGGGAACAGCACGTAGTAGACCATCTTTTCCAGGCCGGCCCAGAACGCGTCGCCCCAATTGGTCAATCGCATCAGCACGAAGCCGATCAGGATCAGCAGGAAGTCGGGCAGCAGGATGGTAGCGATGGGCATGATTCCTCGGCAGGTTCAGGCCCCCGGATTCAGGAAATGGCCAAGACCCGAATGTTACGGGTGTTCGCGGCAGCTTGCCAGCGCCGTGGCGCTATTTCAGCAACCGTGCCAGCTCCACAGCAGTTTTCACATTCATCTTGTCGAAAATATGCGCGCGGTGCACTTCCACCGTACGCATGCTGATGCCAAGCTTATCGGCGATCACCTTATTCATTTTGCCATCCAGGATCAGGTCGAGCACTTCCCGTTCCCGCAAGGACAGCGCCGTCAGGCGCGACTGGACGGCGGCGGAAGCGCCGGCCTGCTGCGATGCGGCGAGCGCTTCCTGCACTCTGTCCATCAACTTGTTATCGTTGAACGGCTTTTCAAAAAAATCAAAGGCGCCACGCTTGAGCGTATCGACCGCCATCGGCACATCGCCGTGGCCGGTGAGAAAAATCACGGGCAGGCGTTTCGTAAGGCCGCGCGCGCAAAGCGTATCGAACAGCGTAAGTCCGCTGATATCGGGCATGCGTATATCAAGCAGCACGCATTCACCATCCGGGTCGATTCGCGGCATGCTTTCCACCGAGGCCAGGAATTCCGTGCCGCTTCCGTGAGCGGTCGCTTCGATCATGCGCGACTTCGCCAACCAGATCAGGGAATCCCGAACAGCCTCTTCATCATCTACTATGTGCAGCATTCACTCTCCGGCGTTATCTTTTTTGTTAAAAAGCGGTTTTGTAAAAGGCATCTTCGTAAAAAGCGGTCAGGAATGCATGGCGCTGCCCGCATCATGCGAGGCGCTCGCTATTCCCGCAGCCGGGCTTCCAAGCATGGCGGGAAGCGAAAAACGGAAAATGGTGCCGCCCTGCGGATTGCCTTCATGCAAAAGAGTTCCGCCATGCGACTCGATGACCGTGCGGCAGATATTCAGCCCCATGCCCATCCCTTCAGCCTTGGTTGAAAAAAATGGCGAGAACAGCCGCTCGGCTACCTCATCCGGAATCCCGTGTCCCCGGTCTGCGACGGAGACCACCAGGCTGGGCGCCACGGCGCCGGACGTTGCCGGGCCGAGCGAGGCGGCGATACGCAGCACGCGTCGTTCGGAAGCCACGTTTTGCATTGCTTCGATTCCGTTGCGGGTCAGGTTCAGCAATACCTGCTCGAGCATCACGCGATCGGCGAGGACCGGCGGCAGCATCGGATCGATATGGATCTGCACCGAAACAAAAAACTGGCGTGCCTGCAGCTCGACCAGCGGCAGCAGATTGTCGAGCAGCGCCTGTACCGTCACCGGTTCGCGCGCCGGTTCGCGCTTTTTGACGAAGGCATGCACGCTGCGAATGATATGGCCGGCGCGCTGTGCCTGGCTGTTTGCTTTTTCAAGCGCGCTTCTCAAGGTGGCAAGGTCCACGCTGCGCCCCTGTGCCTCGCTATGGCTTAGCAAATTCAGCGCTCCGGTCGTGTAACTGGAAATCGCGGCCAGCGGCTGGTTCAATTCATGCGCCAGCGTCGAAGCAATTTCGCCCATGCTGGCAAGGCGTGCGCTGGATTGAAGTTTTTCCTGCTGCTGCCGGTTGATATTTTCGACCCGCTTGAGGTCGGACACATCCAGGATCGATCCCATCCAGCCGGTCTGGCGCCCGCTGTCGTCCAACAGCGGCGATTCGAATATCAGCACCGGAAAGCGCTCGCCGCCGGCACGCTGAAAAATCGTTTCGAACTGGGGCGTGAAGCTGCCGGCCATGACTTTGCTGAAACGCTCCTGATATTCCTCTATCGCTTCCGGAGCCCAGTACGGCATCGGCGGCGATCTGCCGATCAGTTCAGCCGCCACGATGCCGACCATATGGCAAAACGCGGGGTTCACGTAGGTGACCCGCCCCGTCAGATCGCGCGCCCGCAATCCGGTCACCAGCGAGTTTTCCATGGCTGTCCGAAATGACACTTCCTGCCGCAGTGCTTCTTCCGCCGCGAGGCGGCGGTTGATATCGCGCCATAATGCGCCCAGACTCCAGAGCAATCCGATCGACAGTGCAATGACTAAGCCTACCAGCAGGTTCGGCAGCAGTTTCGGGGCGTTCTTGATGCTGTTGGTATGCAGGATAAGGCTGACTCCCGGAAGATCGAGCGCGCGCCGGTGCGTATAGATGCCGCGCCCCGGGCCGCCCGCCGCGCGCTTCTCGAGAACGACTTCGTCGATGTCGGTCAGCGCGGTCTCGTTATCCTGGGCAAACCACCACGGCACCATCTGGTCCAGGATGCTGGCCATGGTATAGGTTGCGATCAGGCCGCCGAGGTACTGCTCGCCGGCGAACAGCGGCACGTGGTATTCCATCACTACTGGCCCTGGCGATCCGAACCGCCGTAACGGCTGACTATACCGCGCGTGTCCCGAGCTGCGGGCCAGCGCAAGCGCCGACTGCGACTGCGTCGAAAAATCCTCGATCGTCAGGGGAACGTCGTCGGTTGAGGCTACCGATCGTCCATTCGCGTCCAGCCACACGATCCGGCTCAGTTCACGACTGTTCCGGAGCAGGACGTCAAGCCGTTCATTCCATTTTTTCCCCGACAGGTAACCTGAAACGATTTCATCGGCCACCAGGCGCAGGCTTTCTTCGTTGCGGCTTAGCTGAAACCGGATAGTCTGTTCCACCCAGAGTGTATCGGCGATCAGTTGTTCCTGGCGTTCATTCGCCTCCATCCGCTGTGCCTGCCATGGCAGCCATAGCATGGTCGAAAGGAAGAGGAGAAGCAGCAGGACCGGCAACAACCAGCGCCAGGCATGCTTGCGGCCGGGGATGCCGGAAAATAGTGGTTGGTGTCGGAGGCGTCTCATTTTATGGTGGTCCGGCACGCTCTCATGAACAGGTAAATCGAAGCATGGCCGATATGCTAGTGTAACGGATTGGCCGCCACTGGTCGCTACCGCGGCAAGCGGGTCCGTGCCTGATGCGGTTATCCACAGTCGTCATGCAAGCCGCGGATGTTGAAAATTGCGTGGCTCATGCCAGCCAGGGCCGGGAACAAGTGCGGGATGGTCGTTCAGGCTTATCTCGGTTATGCTGCGACTGTCTGACTATTATAAGAAGTAAAAAAAGCGAAGCCCGATTCAAATAACAGGTGATGGCGATGCGATCACGCGGTTGGCGGCTGTCCGGGCCGGCAAGCCATGTGCACGCGAGGACGCCCGATGTGCACTGCACCAATCACCGCTGGACGGAGACGACATGAAAGTTCTGGATCACCTGGAAGAGTGGCTGATTGCCAGCCTGATGGCGCTGGCTACCATCGTTGTATTCGTCGCGGTGTTGCACCGCTACCTGTCGGGCTTGCCGATCCCCGGCATGCAGGACGCCCTGATCCGGCTCAATACCAGCTGGGCCCAGGAAATCACTATTTACATGTTTGTGTGGATGGCCAAGTTCGGCGCGGCCTACGGCGTGCGCACCGGCATCCATGTCGGCGTCGATGTGCTGGTCAACCGGATGACACCGCCGTGGCGCAACAAATTCATTGTTTTCGGATTGCTGGCGGGCGCGGCATTTACCGCCATCGTCGGCACGCTGGGCGCGAAATTCGTATACGAACTGAGCCATACCAGCAGCACCTCGGAAGTATTGGAAATCCCGATGTGGATCGTCTATCTGGCGATTCCCCTGGGTTCTTACCTGATGTGTTTTCGCTTCCTGCAAGTGGCCTGGAATTTCATCCGGACCGGCGCCTTGCCGAAACATGACCATGCGTATGTCGAAGGCCTGGAACAGGAAACACAAGGGGGTAGGGCATGAACGCGGCGATCATCTTTACGCTTCTGCTGGTGCTGATGCTGACCGGCATGCCGATCTCGATTTCGCTCGGTTTGACGGTGCTGACCTTTTTATTCACGATGACCACGGTGCCGATCGAAGCGGTCGCGCTGAAACTGTTCACGGGTATCGAGAAATTCGAGATCATGGCGATCCCGTTTTTTATTCTTGCCGGAAATTTCCTTACGCATGGCGGTGTCGCGCGGCGCATGATCAATTTCGCGACCTCCATGGTGGGGCACTGGCACGGCGGCCTGGCTCTTGGCGGTGTGATGGCTTGTGCGTTGTTCGCCGCGGTATCCGGTTCGTCGCCGGCGACAGTGGTGGCGATCGGCTCGATCATCCTGCCGGCGATGGTCAAGCAGGGCTATCCGCGCGGGTTCGGCGCCGGCGTCATCACCACGTCGGGCGCGCTCGGCATCCTGATCCCCCCCTCGATCGTCATGGTCATGTATTCGGTCTCGACCAATACGTCGGTCGGCAAGCTGTTCATGGCGGGCGTGGTTCCCGGCCTGATGCTGGCCGGCTTGCTTGGCCTGACCACCTGGTATTTGGCGCGCAAGCATAATTATCCGCGGCTGCCCAAGGCAAGCTGGCGCCAACGCTGGAACAGCTTCCGGCAAAGCATGTGGGGGCTGCTGCTGATCGTGATCGTAATGGGAGGGATCTATACCGGCGTCTTTACGCCGACCGAAGCGGCCGCCATGTCCGCAGTCTATGCGTTCATTGTCGCGGTCTTCGTATACAAGGACATGGGCTGGAAAAAAGTGCCGAAAGTTCTGCTCGATTCGGCATCGATGTCCGCCATGCTGCTATACATTATTACGAACGCGGTACTGTTCTCATTCCTGATGACCAGCGAGAATATCCCGCAGGCGATGGCAGGCTGGATCATGGACAAGGGCTTCGGCGCCCTGACTTTCCTGCTGGTGGTGAATGTGCTTTTGCTTCTGGCGGGTAACGTCATGGAGCCTTCGTCGATTGTGCTCATCATGGCGCCAATCCTGTTCCCGGTAGCGATGAAGCTTGGTATCGACCCGGTGCACCTCGGGATCATCATGGTGGTTAACATGGAAGTGGGCATGTGCCATCCGCCGGTGGGGCTGAATCTTTATGTCGCCTCCGGCATTACCCGGATGGGTATTTCGGAACTGACGGTGGCGGTCTTGCCGTGGCTGTTTACCATGCTTGGTTTCCTGCTGCTGATAACCTATATTCCGCAGATCTCGCTCTGGCTGCCGAATCTTGTCTACGGAAATTAGCTGAAGGATGCCAAAAGCCTGGCAGTTCGGGAAATGTTCGCTTTTTCTTGGGGAATCGTTCGCTTTTTCTTTCTTTCATGGGATGTAATAATGGCACCTTATTTGCATCTGGTCTGCCGGCGCGCCTGAAACGCCAAGGAAAAATCAGGCTGGCCCCGGGTAGTCTTCCTCAGTTTATATTTCATTGTTCGGATCATTATGGATTTAAGTAGCCCACAATTCTGGATGGCGGTCTTGCAGATCGTCGCCATCGACGTCGTCCTCGGCGGCGATAATGCTGTCGTTATCGGACTTGCCTGCCGCAAACTGCCGCCGCGGGAACGCAGGCTGGGCATTATCTGGGGCATGGCCGGCGCGATCGGCTTGCGGGTTGTTCTGATTTTCTTTGCCGTTTCGCTGCTCGCCGTACCTTATCTCAAGATAGTCGGCGCATTCCTGTTACTGTGGATCGGCATAAAGCTGCTGCAACCGGAACCCGACGAGGGCGGCCACAATATCGAAGCCGGCGTAACGCTGCTTTCGGCGATCAAGACAATTATCGTTGCCGACGCGGTCATGAGCCTTGACAATGTCATCGCAATTGCCGGCGCCGCCGGCGAAAGCAAGGGGCTGGTTATTTTCGGATTGTTGCTAAGTGTTCCCATTATTGTCCTGGGCAGCCAGCTGGTCATTAAATTGATGGACCGCTTCCCGATCGTGGTAACTGGCGGCGGCGCGCTGCTCGGATGGATTGCCGGCGGCATGATCGTTACCGATGTGGCGCTCAAAGCCATGATCGCGCAATCGGTGCCGTATGCGGAATGGATCGGCCCGGTATCCGGAGCGCTCCTGGTTATCGTGGTCGGCAAATGGCTGGCAGCCCGCACCGAAGCGCGGCGCGCCGGTGCCCTGGTGGACCTGGCGGCGCGGCAGCCGGGCGACGGTCCCGATTCGCATTAAGAATTTTGCGTCGGTTTCGCGGATTCGCGGTTTCGCATTAAGGAGAGATTGAGTGATCAAGCTATTAGTGGCAGTCGATGGATCGGACAATTCGCTGCGCGCGGTCGCAAGTGCGATCAGGCTGGCGGCCCAGTGTGCGGTCGAGATTCACGTGGTGAATGTGCAGCCCCGGCTGCATGGAGGGGTAGCCGGGTTCGTCAATGCGGCACAGATCAAGGAATATCACCATGAAGAGGGTTTGAAGGAAATTGCCAAGGCGCGTGAACTGATGGACCAATCCGGTCTCGCCTATCAGCACCACATGTTTGTAGGAGATCCGGCGGAAACCATTGCCCGCTTTGCAAAGGAATCGTCCTGCGATCAAATCATCCTGGGCACGCGCGGCCTCGGGGCGGTCTCGAACATGCTGCTGGGTTCGGTGGTAACCAAGGTGCTCCATCTGACCGATGTACCGGTCGTGCTGGTGAAATGAGCCAACCCGCAAGCGTTTGCGGCTGACGCTTTGCGGTTTTCCACAATTGTTAGGTCTTGCTCAAATTACTATTATCCATGTCGGGTAAAATTAATATAGGTTAACCGAATGCCGGTTCATGCCGGCGTACTCAGCTGATTTTCAGGCATTAACCGGAGGCCGCCGGGAATCCCGTCGGCCAAAGTGCGAGTGTTACTGTTGATTAGGTTTTTTTTATAATAAATAGTTAACCAGGAGACGTATCCATGAAAATCCGGTTTGTGACATCGCTTGCATGCCTGACATTGGTCGCCGGCGCAACGGCTCATGCGCAGGAATACCCGACCAAGACAATCACGATGATCGTGCCGTTCGCAGCCGGCGGTCCGACCGACACGGTGGCCCGCCTGATTGCGCAGTCGATGGGCACGCGCCTCAAACAGCAGATCATCGTGGAAAACGTGGGCGGCGCCGGCGGCACGATCGGCGCCGCTCGGGTAGCCAAGGCGGCGCCCGACGGCTATACGCTTTTCCTGCATCACATCGGTCAATCGACCGCTCCCTCGCTATACCGCAAGCTGCCTTACAACGCGGTCGATAGCTTCGAGCCGATCGGCCTGGTGACCGACGTGCCCATGACGGTGGTGGCGCGCAAGGATTTTCCGGCAAAGGATGCCCGGGAAATGATTGCGTATGTGAAGGCCAACAAGGACAAGGTCACCTATGCCAATGCCGGCGTCGGTTCGGCGTCGCACCTGTGCGGCATGCTGCTCATGACAGCGCTCGGCACCGAGATGACAACTGTTCCGTACAAGGGCACCGGACCCGCCATGAACGATCTGCTTGGCGGCCAGGTAGACCTGATGTGCGACCAGACCACCAACACCACCAGCCAGATCAAGAGTGAAAAGATCAGGGTGTATGGCGTGACCACTAAAACCCGCGTGGCTTCGCTGCCGAACGTTCCGACCCTGAACGACGCCGGCTTGCCGGGCTTTGAAGTCGGCGTATGGCACGGACTGTACGCACCGAAAGGCACGCCGAAACCCGTCATCGACAACCTGGCGGCCGCGCTGCAATTTGCGCTGAAGGATGCGACGGTCAAGCAGCGTTTTGCCGACCTCGGTACGGCGCCGGTACCTGATAACCAGGCGCGGCCGGAGGCATTGCGGACCCATTTGAAGGCGGAGATCGATAAGTGGGCGCCGATCATTAAAAAGGCGGGAGTCTACGCCGATTAAATAAGGTTTCGGGGACAGGTCTTGAATGGCGGGGCGTTTGCCTCGCCATTTACATATTGTTCCCCGTAAATTTTCTAGAAATCGACGCACGAAACGATGTAAGATGCTGCAATTCTGAGAAGTCAGATTTGTAATGCTTGTGTTATGCCTGTGTAATGCTTGTGCAATGCCAAGTCGCGAAAAGCGTCGGCACGCAATATTTAAATAAGAAAGGGGATTTACTTTGTCATCCATCATACGCCACCCCAAGAATTTCTGGACGGGGGTGATTTTTCTGGCATTCGGCCTTGCCGCCGTACTGATTGCCCGAGATTATTCAATGGGCCAGGCAGCCAAAATGGGCCCGGCTTACTTCCCGACGGTACTTGGCTGGATGCTGGTCGCCATCGGCGGCGTCGGCATTCTGCGCTCCTTCTTCGGCCACGGAGAAGCCATTGAACGGTTCGCCATCAAGCAACTGATCATCGTTCTCGGCGCGGTGCTGCTGTTCGGCTTTCTGATCCGCGGCGCCGGACTGGTGCCCGCCATCATCGTGCTGATCATGTTGAGCGCCTATGCCAGCACCAAGTTCCATTTGGTGCAGACGATCGCCCTTGCAATCGGCTTGACCCTGTTCAGCATCCTCATCTTCGTCAAGTTGCTGGGGCTTCCGATCGCAATGCTCGGACCTTGGTTCGGTTTTTAACAGGAAATTGAGATGGAACTTTTTGCTAACCTGTCCCTCGGTCTGGACACCGCTTTTACCCTGACCAATCTGTTGTATTGCCTGATTGGCGTATTTCTCGGCACCGCCGTCGGTGTGCTGCCTGGCCTTGGCCCGGTAGCGACCATCGCCATGCTGCTGCCGGCCACCTTTACCCTGCCGCCGATTTCGGCCCTCATCATGCTGGCCGGTATTTACTACGGTGCGCAATATGGTGGTTCCACCACCGCGATCCTGGTCAACCTGCCGGGCGAATCGTCTTCAGTGGTCACCGCGATCGACGGCTACCAGATGGCGCGTCAGGGCAACGCCGGCAAGGCGCTCGCTACCGCGGCTATCGGCTCGTTCTTTGCCGGTACCGTTGCCACGGTTCTGCTGGCGGTATTTGCCCCGCCGCTGGCCGAACTGGCATTGAAGTTTGGCCCGGCCGAGTATTTCTCGCTGATGGTGCTGGGCCTGGTGGCGTCGGTCGTTCTGGCCAGCGGCTCCTTGCTCAACGCAATCGGCATGGTGATCGTGGGCCTGCTGCTGGGTCTGGTCGGCACCGACGTGAACTCGGGCGTGCCGCGCTATACTTTCGACATGCCTGAAATGGCGGACGGTATCAACTTCGTGGTGGTCGCAATGGGCATGTTCGGCCTTGGCGAAATCATCCGCAACCTCGAGAATGAAGAAACCCGCGAACTGGTCATGAAAAAGGTATCGGGCCTGATGCTGACCAAGCAAGACCTGAAGGACATCATCGCGCCGATCCTGCGCGGCACGGCACTCGGTTCCATGCTGGGGATTCTGCCTGGCGGCGGCGCGATGCTGGCATCGTTTTCGGCGTACGCGATCGAAAAGAAGGTGTCGAAGAATTCGGCGCAATTCGGCAAGGGCGCCATCCAGGGCGTGGCAGCGCCGGAGTCGGCCAACAATGCCGGCGCGCAGACTTCGTTCATCCCGATGCTGACACTGGGTATTCCGTCCAATCCGGTCATGGCATTGATGATCGGCGCCATGATCATCCAGGGTATCCAGCCTGGACCAGCCGTCATGACCGAGCAGCCGGCGCTGTTCTGGGGCCTGATCGTGTCGATGTGGATCGGTAACCTGTTCCTGATCATCCTGAATCTGCCGATGATTGGCTTGTGGGTCAAGATGATCACGATCCCGTATCACCGCCTGTTCCCGGCGATCCTGATGTTTTGCGCAATCGGCGTATTCAGCCTGAGCAATACGGAATTTGACATCTACATGATGGCTCTGTTCGGTTTGTTCGGTTATATCTGCGCCAAGCTGGGTGCCGAGCCGGCGCCGATGCTGCTCGGGTTCATCATCGGACCGATGATGGAAGAGTACCTGCGCCGTGCGCTGCTGCTGTCGCGCAGCGACCCCCTGGTTTTCCTGCAGCGCCCGATCAGCGCCACCATGCTGGGCCTGGCGGCACTGGCAATCATCGTGGTGTTGTTGCCATCGCTGCGCAAGAAACGCGAAGAGGCATTCAAGGAAGA
>JAQGMO010000124.1 GCA_028292315.1 Herminiimonas sp.
GCATAGTCCGTGCCCGTTTGCGTAACGCGTGAGCATAAACGACAGCATTCACAACACGATATAATTTACTTACAAGCATGACGGATTGTTTCAAGCGATCCCGCACAATGCATTGCCTGTACCAGCCAAACGGGACACGGCCGGGCAAGCGCCTCCCATGACAATGCCGGCTTCTCAAAAAAATTTCAATATGGAGACAGTAAGAAAATGAAAGTAATCGACGTACATGCGCATGTGGTTCCCGACGGTTTTCCAGCCTGCCCAACCTGCTGCAAGCCCGAGGCGTGGCCCGCGATGGAGCGGCGCGATGGCGGCAAGTCGGCAGTCGTAATCGGCGGAAAAGACTTCAGAGTGCTGGACGGCCGCAGCTGGAACGTCGACCGGCGCATGACGGACATGGACATTGAAGACGTGACCATGCAAGCGCTGTCCCCCATGCCTGAGCTGCTGTCGTACTGGCTGGAACCCGCCGCCGCGCTTGAAATGGCGCGGCATGTCAACCGCGCCATCAGTGAAATGGTCGCCGCGGCGCCGCAGCGGTTCGTCGGCCTCGGCATGGTGCCGCTTCAGGACCCGCAAATGGCCGCGAAAGAACTGGCGTCATTTCGCGACGACTATAATCTGGTCGGCGTCGAGATCGGCTCCAACATCGGCGGACGCTCGCCGGGAGACCCGTTCTTTGATCCTTTCTTCGCCGAGGCGGAACGGCTCGGCCTGGCTATTTTTGTCCACGCCCTGCACCCGGCCGGCGTCGATCGCCTGGTTGGTCCCGCCAAAAGACTCACTGCATTTGTTAACTTTCCGCTCGATACAGGTCTTGCTGCGGCGTCCATGATCACGGGACGTACGCTGGAAAAATTTCCAAAACTGCGGATTGGATTCAGTCATGGCGGCGGAACGCTTGCTTCCTTCCTGCCGCGCCTCGCTTCCGGATGGGAGCGCATGAGTGAACTGAATAGCGCATTCGGGTCGCCGAAGGAAGCAGCGCGCCGCTTTTACTACGACAACATTGTCTTCGATCCCGGTCTGCTCAGGCATCTCATTAACACTTTCGGCGCGACCCAGGTTTTTGCCGGGTCCGACTATCCGTTTGTCGCCGGCCAAAGCTATCCGGGCCAGTGCTTCGAGCAACTCGGACTGACGCCGGCCGAGCTTGAACTGGTCGGCAGCGGCAATGCCCGCCGTTTTCTCGGGATCTAAAGATCGCTTGCCAGATTTCGGCAAATGCGGTCGCCGGGCGATGTTCCGGCACATGAAGAGTCCTGCAACGTGTGCCGGGATTTCCTGGCCTGATGTAGTGCGCGGGCCCACACTGCGGATATTGTGTAAATAATGCCTCACATAGCTCCTTGATCGAACGTAAATAGCCGGCAAAAGCAATTTTTAATTCCCCTTCGGAAATAATCGCGCTATCCTTCGTCCGGTAACACCACACTCGACACTGGCAAACCCGTTGAAAAACGGGGACGCAAAGCTTCTGGTCTAAGGGCATGATGCCTATGACAGCAGGGCTGCCGAAAGTACATGACACCGGAAGACGCCACTCTTCCAGCCGTCGTCGCCTGCCTGCAGCATGCATGCTGACCACCATTAGCGCACCGTCTCCACTGGTTTTTTCTTCGGACGATCCCTCCCGGGATTGGATTGCCGCGTCGTTCAGCTTTACGCCGCCGATCCGAAGGGGAAGCCATGCACAGGAACGATCAACTACCGCGCGGGGGGCCTTGCTCCCGGCCCGACACCAGAACTTTGCCGATACCATCCCTTTACCGGGCCGGAATGGCAGTGGGCGGCGTGCTATCCGTCGCATTACTGAGCGCCTGCTCCGGTCCGCTGCTTTTGCAATCGGATACGGCAGGCCAGGGGACGTTGCGGCAATCATCTGCGGCAGCGGCTAGTGAAGAGCGCGCCTATACGGACAGCATACGGGCCGCGCGCACCGCGGTCGCCATTGACAAACCGGCGCGCATCCGGCCGATGACTGCGCGTCAGATCGCCGCCGAATGGGGCAACTGGCTGTATGTGCGAAGGTCCGACGGATTAGCCAGCGCATCCGGCGTGAAGCAAAGACGTCATGCAGCCGGGGCGCCGTCCGCGGACGATAGTATGCCGATCCATGAAATCATGGCCGGCGCCGCCGGTGCCGCCTGCGGCGCGTGCGAGCACAAGCCTTACCACCACCTGGTTATGCAAGCATCGAATCAGCATGGTGTCCCGGCCGGCCTGATCCATGCCGTCATCCAGAAAGAATCCGCCTATAATCCCGTCGCCACGTCCAGGCAGAATGCGCGCGGCCTGATGCAGATAACGCCGGGCACAGGCAAGTACATGGGTGTCGGAAACAGCCGGCAACTGTACGACCCGCAAACCAATATAGACACCGGCACGGCGTATCTGAAATACCTGATGCGCAGCCATGACACGGTCGAGGAAGTGCTGGCGGCATACAACTCGGGGCCGGGAAACGTGCGCAAATATAACGGCGTGCCACCGTTCAGCGAGACCCGCCGTTATGTCCGCGATGTGAAAACGGTCTTCGCGTTTACGTCGAATATCGAGTAGCAGCGTGGACTGAGGGCACTTTTTTTGTAAAGCCCCTGGCTCCTCCTGTTCGACATCAGACATTAAGCGCAACAATATTCTTATAAGTCCCGGCTTTGCGATCGCGAAGACTTCACGCTGGATTAGCGCAAGGGAAGACAGGGATTACGCCACCGCGTTCGCGCCTTTCGCCGGCATATCCGGCGGGCATGCTCCCATTAGGCTTAGCGCCAATGCAAGGTCGGAAGCATTCCGCTGACCCGCCTCAAATCCCGCACAGGATTCACTTGCGTTCCGGGCCGCGAACGACAGACTGCTAGAAGAATACCCGGGAGTCGCTTTCAATCGTTGCCATAGTGGACCGATGAATTACGTCCCGCCGGCTGTCCCCGCGACAAGAAAATTCGAAAATTCGATTCTTGCCCGGACAATCCATCTGCGGTGCGGCGACCTGAAGGAGATGAAAATGTCAAAGCTAACCCTGTCCGCCGCCGCACTCGCCGTTCTCGGCGCAGTCTCCGCTATTGCATACGGCGACACTGCGCAGTCCGCGCGTAGAATTGACCCGGCCGCGCTGCTTGGCATTGCTGATCCTGCTTGCAAGACCCGCCCTGGCAATGTCATGGCAAGCAAGTTGTTTTTCAAGATTCAGGCCACCAGGAACGAGTTAAAACCGTTCGGCCAACTACCAAAGTCGGAACAGGAAATTACGCTGGCGCCCGGCGAACCGCCGCTCTATGACAACCTGGGAACCCTCGCCTATCCCATTACAACGAGCAAGCCGCAGGCACAGAAATATTTCAACCAGGGACTGCGCCTCGCCTATGGATTCAATCACGACGAAGCGGCGCAGGCCTTCCGCATGGCGCAAAAGATCGACCCTAAATGTGCGATGTGTTACTGGGGCGAGGCGCTGGTGCTGGGCCCCAATATCAACATGCCGATGGACCCGGATGCCAACCCGCCTGCGGTCGCAGCCAGCGACCGGGCCGTTGCCATGATGAAGCGGGCCACACCGCGCGAGCAAGCCTTGATCAGTGCGCTTGCGGCACGTTATTCCGACGCCCCCGGTGCGGAACGCAGCGCACTGGACAGCGCTTACGCCGATGCCATGGCCAAGGTTGCGGCACGCTATCCGAACGACCAGGATATCGGAGTGCTGTATGCCGAGGCGCTCATGAACCTGTCGCCGTGGGATTACTGGGAAAACGGCGGCGCCACGCCGAAAGGCAGGACCGCTGAACTGGTCGCTACGCTGGAGCGCGTGCTGAAGGCAAACCCTGATCATCCGGGCGCGATCCACTACTATATCCATACGGTGGAGGCTTCCACCGATCCGCGTCGGGCCGAGCCGTACGCGGAGCGCCTTGGCAAACTCATGCCGGGCGCCGGTCATGTCGTGCATATGCCGTCCCATATCTATTATCGTGTCGGCCGTTACAAGGATTCGCTCGCGGTAAACAAGCAAGCGGTCGCCGCAGATGAAATGTATATCGCCGAACGGAAGCCGACCGGCGTCTATCCCCTCGCCTACTACCCGCATAATGTGCACTTTGTACTGGTCTCGGCCCAGATGGCCGGCGACGGGGCGACGGTGATCGGGGCGGCGGACAAGCTTTCCAGCCTGGTCACCGATCAGACCGCGCGTGAATTTCCGATTGCCCAGCCAGTGCGGGTCGCGCCTTATTTTGCGCATGTCCAATTCAGCGATCCGGACACGATCCTGGCCATTCCTGCCCCCGCATCCGACTTGCCCTATGTGAAGGGACTATGGCATTACGCACGCGGTGTCGCCTTTGCGAAAAAAGGCGACACCGCGAGTGCCCGTAACGAAGGCACCGAAATCGGACGACTGCGCGATTCAGGCGATTTTTCCACGCTGAATGAAGCCAATGTGCCGGCGCAGGAGGTATTGCAGATTGCGGGCGATGTGGTCGCGGCCCGTATCGCCCAGGCAAATGGCAATCTTGCCGAAGCCGAAAGGAATTTCAGAAAAGCCGTGGAGATGCAGGATCAGCTGGCCTATATGGAGCCGTCCTACTGGTATTACCCGATCAGGCAGTCACTCGGCGCAGTGCTGCTGCAGAAGGGCGATCCGGCTGGCGCGGAACAGGCTTTCCGCGCCAGCCTGGCAAAGGTTCCCAACAATGGCTGGGCGCTCTATGGACTTCGCGAAGTGTACAAAAACCGCGGCGACGCCGGCCGTGCGGCGGCCACCGGTGAACTGCTGAACAAGGCATGGGCCGGCAACCAGGCCCAGCTCAGGCTTCCGGAACTTTGACGGCCCGTCGCCTGCCCCTCACCTTGAAGGCCGTCACCGACCGGCAATCGCGATCCGCCCGAGCACCTTGAATTTGCCATCCTTGCCGGCCTCGGGGGTTGTTACCACGATTTCACCGGAGGCCGGGGATACGCCGGTCAGTGCCTGGATATTCTGGGCATGGGTAACGAGTATCAGGTTGCCCGCTGCGGACCGCCTTGCCATGAAGGCATGCACTTCCCGGATTTTTTCCGCTGCCGGCCTGGCACTGTCGTTGAACATTGAATCGAGCATGGCGGCTGGCTGAACCTTGCCGAAGGCAAGGTTGGCCGTATCGAGGCAGCGGCACCAGCGGCTCGACAACACATCGGCCACTGGAATATTGCGACTGCGGAAAGCCTCGCCGATATTTTTCGCATCCGCCCTGCCCTGGGCCGACAGATTGCGCTGCGTTCCGCAATCCCCGAGCCTGAATCCTTCGGGATCGCCGACGCCCGAATCGGTCACGGCGTGCCGGATAAATACGACCCGGTCGCCCGACCTGAGCGCGGACCACGCGGATTCATCGGCGCTGGCGTTCCCGGTGAGTGGAAGTGCCAGGACAACGATCTGGAGCAGGAACCTCAGTAATGCCGCCATGGCGTCTTCCTTTCATCCCGGTCGGCCCATATCGATCAAGTATAGGCCAGCAAACGTCCGCAGGAAATGACCGCCAGCCACAAGGCGATCGACAGCGCCGCATGCGCTTTTGCCGCCGCGGGCACTGCAACGCCGCTATCCCAGTTCACCACCGAACGGTTCACCCCGATATGAAACAGCGCCGCGTTGATTCCGGCAACGCAAATCAGCGCCAGCTTGAGCCGGAACACGCCGCTCGCCGCGAACTCCTGGGGATGGGTCGCAAACATCATCAGTCCCGCCGGCACGACCAGCAATAAACCACCCGCGGACCAGCGGAGCAGATGCCGCCCCAATGCCTGAACCGGAAGCTGGCTGGCAAAACCGAGCAGCCGCAGATCAAACATCGTCACGGCGCCTACCAGGATTACGAAGCCGGTGATGTGCACGATTTCCACGATTGGATACAGCCAGAGCCAGCCGCGCATCGCATGCGACAGTGCCGAGCCTTCGATCCAGCCGAGAATGCCGGCGGCTTCGTGCATTAACGCAGCTCGGTCGTCTTGTCGCCGATGACGATGCGTTCGGCGCGCATTTCTTCCGGCTTGTCCCGGTTCGGATAACCGACTACGGTCGCCTTGCCGCCGGGAACCAGCATCTCTTTCGACAGGCCGCGATTTTCCATGCGTGTCGGCGGCGCCAGCACGACCAGCCAGGTTTTATTTTCGGTTTTCAATCTGACGAACCCGTGCGGATGAACATAGCCGGATTCCTGTATGGTGCCATTGAGCTGCAAGGGCTGATTGGCATCGTATTCGCTCCAGCCATGATGCGCAAAAGCATGGGTGGCAATGACGGTGAAAAGGGCAGGCAGTGCCAGACGTTTCATGATGTGCGCTCCGGTAAGGAAAATGCCAATGCCGGAAGTGTAAAGCAAGCTTCCGGATTCCGCTGGAGGCGCCTTGAAGAATCGGTCATGCGACACTGCTGGCCGTATCCTCGGCGCCTGGCGCAAGATCGGGCTTCAGCAAATACAGCGGTTCCGGCGACACCCGGAATTCCAGCGGCGCGCTCATCCAGCTGATCTCGCCATCCGTAGCCACCTTGAAGCGATGGCTGCGATGACGCTTCCGCGGTTTCACGGTGAGCCGGCGGAAGCCGAAGCGGACGACATTGTCCGCTTCGCCCAGCCGTCCCAATGCGCCGCGTATGACCAGCCACAGCATGGCCAGGGTGCCGACCGGGCGCGGCGCGATTGCCGCCAGTTGCCCCTCTTCGAGCGCCTCGGACAGCGGCATGCCAATCTGTTCCATCTGCAGTTTATTGTTGCCGACGAATAGAGTCGGTGTGCGCATGGTCGTGGTTTGCCCATGACGCTCCAGGGTGATGTGGAGCTGACGATGCTGCAGTAACACGGTAACCAGGCCGGACCAGAATGCGACGAGTCGGCTGCGGCCGTATTGCTGCTTGTATGCTTCGCGGTCTTCCAGCAATTGCGGATACAACCCGAGGCTTGCATTCACCAGGAACAGGCGGTCGTTCACCAGGCCAACCTGGACCGGCTGCACGCGCCCGTTCACCAGCACCCGCGTCGCCTCCGTCACGTCTTCGGGAATACCATGCGTGCGGCCAAAGTAATTGAAGGTGCCTGCCGGAATCACGCCGAACGCACAGCCGCTGCCGAGTACGGCGTTGGCGACGGCATTGATGGTGCCGTCGCCGCCGGCCACCACGACCGCGCCGCCACAGGCTTTGGCTTCCTCGACCGTACGGCGCGCGACCTCGTCGATCTGTCTCGCATCTTCCACCAGGAATACGCGGTAGCTCCGTCCCGCCTCCTTGAGCACCTGTTCGATTGCCTCGCGCGTGGCGCCGGCATCGCTATGGCCGGAGCCGGCATTCATCACGATCAGCAGAGGCGCCGATGATGGATCAGGTACGCCTGGCGCCGATTCCGATATATCGCATTTTTCTGCTTGCCCCTGCATTGCCGGATCCTGTCTAGCGGTAAGTTTGCGTCAGGCTCGCGCGCCTGGCGCGCCAGCGGTATTAAACGAATATTCATGATTGTATTTCATCGGCGAACAACGCATCGGAGTTATCCGCTGTTGACGGAAATCATATGTCTGCCGGAAGGCACAGTGGCGATTGTCGAGCCGGCGCGGGCGTCCGCTAATCGCGGATGCCGCTATCAGTTTCGTACGGAGGTCCGATGTTCGCCTGCGCGGTAAAAACGCTCCAGCGCTGCGCGGTATCTTTCCATATCCGGCACCTGGCGCGCCAGTTCTGGCGCATGGCGCCGCAATTCGGCATTCAGGGCGGACCGCACCGCGGCTTCGTCTATCCCGGTCAGGCGTCCATCGTCAAGTACCGTGCGGCCGGCCACGATCAGGCTGCGCACACTGGAGGCGGTGGCCCGCGCATGCAGAATGGATGGGATGTCGCACAGGTCCGGCACAAGATCCTGCGCGACGTCGTCGAGGTTCAACAGCAGCATATCGGCCGGACCGCCGGCCGCAATCTCGCCATCGCCGCCGCAGCAGGAAGCGGCACGCGCGCCATTGCGGCTGGCGGCATGCAGAATCGTGCTTCGGTGGAGCGCCTGGTCGAAGCCTGTCCCCGCGTGCAATAAATGGGTTAGCCGCATTTCCCGCAGCAGATCGTCATCGTCGTCCAGCGCCAGCGCATCAAGTCCGATTGCGAAATCCAGGCCGGCGGCATGGATCTGCGGCAGCGGCGCAATGCCGGAACGCAGCCGCAGGTTCGAACTGGTATTGATCGACACGATCACGCCCCTGGCGGCCAGCAGCGCGCACTCGTCCGGCCGCAGCCAGGTGCCATGCGCGACCGTCAGCCTCGGACTGAGCAGGCCGATGGCATCGAGGTGGTTCACTATCCCCTGTGGAAACGCATGGTCGGCCCATTCTCTCTGGTATTTCGATTCCAGCAGATGCATGTGCACGCGCCGGCCGCCCGCCGCGGAGCGCGCCGCCACCTGTTCCAGCAGCGGATTGGAGCACCATTCGACGCCGACCGGACCGAACTGCACCTGGAACAGCTCCGATTCGCAGATCTCGGCGATCGCGTCCGCCACCGCGAGTTGCTCCGCTATCGGCGCAATCGGCTTCAGCCGGCGGCGCGTCAGTTCGGCATCGCCCGCATCCATGTGCGCCAGCACCGCTTCATCGTCCGCGTAGGCAAGCCGGTGCCGGTCGCGCAGCGGCACCACGAAGGCGACGCGGATGCCAACCTCGCGCGCGGCCCGGCTGACCGCTTGCGCTTCCCGCAACAGCGTCTGCGGGTCGCGCGACAGGTGGCAATGGACAACCGAGCCGATGCCGCTGCGCGCCATCCGGGCGAAGGCGGCGGCGGCAACCAGGTAGGGATCGACCGCCGGCAGCGAATAGGTCGCGGCGACCCATGATTCCACCGCCTGATCGGGCACGCCGTAAGCCAGGGTTTTCAGTCCGCGGCCATGGTCGTGGGCATTGGCGAACGGCGCCAGGATCAGGGTCCGGCCTTCGCCTGCTCTTTCCGGCCGGCCGGTTTCGACCGCGTGTATCTTCGCTTCGTCGTAGCGAATCGTCACCCCGGTCTGAACCTGTTCGCTGCCTGACGATGGCAGCAGACAGGCAGCTTGCAAGCTATGGACAGCCATCGATTCCTCCTGTCATGGCAAAAACTGCGGCGTTAATCCGACCCGCGGCGGCCGCGGCATCTGCCGCCTTCGCTGGGCCGCGGCGCCGGCCGAATCCGAAAATCTGCGGCAGCGACCCAATCCGCATGCGTTGCAAAACGCGCCGCGTCCCCGCACCCGCACTACTTTGCGGTGGTTAGCGGTTCCGTCCGGCGGCGGCCTTCGCCCGCTCGTAAGCCGCGGATGCGCGCGCCATGGCTTGCGCGGTCAGCGTCGCTTCATCGGCAATCAGCAGCTTGCGGTCGCGCACCGCGATTTCGCCGTTGACGATGACGTCGCGCACATCGCGGCTGGTGCAGGAAAACGCGATGGTCGATTCGATATCGAGCGCCGGCGCGCAAAACACGTTGTCTATGTCGACGCAGATCAGGTCGGCGCGCTTGCCCGGCTCCAGCGAACCGATTTCCTTGTCGAGCCCGAGCGCGCGCGCCCCCTCTATGGTCGCCATTTCCAGCGCGCGCCGCACCGAAATCGCGCCCGGGTCCTGCGCTTTCACGCGCGCCAGGCTGAGCATCATTTTCATCGATTCGAACATGTCCTGGGCGCCCGCGCTGGCCATGCCGTTGGTTGCCAGCGCGCTCGGATTGCCGTTGCCGGCCACCTTCAGCGTAGGCGGCTCGCCGGTGCCTATCGTGGTTCCCGAAATCGGATCGAGCACGACCCGCGTGCCGGTCGCGGCGATCAGTTCGAATTCCTCGTCGGTCAGATGGGCGCAGCTGAGCAATTGCACATCCGGCCCGAGGCAGCCGCCGTCCTGATAGACCTTGATGTTCGAGCGGTGTCCGAAAGCCTTTTCGATCAGGCCGGCATAGGCGGCCGATTCCGAGGTATGCATATGGATTCCGACCTGGTACCGGTCGGCCAGGCGGCGCGTCATCCGGAAGCCTTCCAGCGACAGCGCCCACGGCAGATTCGGCGACAATTCGATCCGCAGCCGGCCGTCGGCGCTGCCGTGGAATTCCTCTATCAGTTCACTGCTCAGGCGCTCGATGGTCGCCAGGTCCTCGATGTAGTCGGGGCTGTTCATCTGGTTGGTGTAGGCGCGCGCCAGCACGTATAACAGCTTGTAGCGCCTCGCCAGTCCCAGCGCTTCGCGGTACAGCCGGTTGCCGCTGGCCGCCGGCAGCGCCATGGCGTCGACCACGCAAGTATTGCCGGACTTCAGGTTCAGCGCGAGGCCCAGTTCGATGCAGAGCCTGAAATCCTCGTCGTCGAACTGCGCGATCACGCCTTTCTGCGTGGCCAGCCAGCTGATCAGGTCCTCGCCAAAGCTCAGGCTGCGGCCGAACGCGGAATATAAATGGGTATGCGCATTGACCAGCCCCGGCATCACGGCGCAACCGCGGGCATCGACGACCCTGCAGCCGGCCGGCGCCGGCGCGCCCGGCGGCAGGATGGCGGATATCCGTCCGTTTTCCACCAGCACGGTGCCGCCCTGAATTATGTCGCGCGCAGGATTCATGGTCAGGATGCTGCCCCCGGCAATGGCAAGATTTTCCATTTTTTGAAACTCCTCGGTGGTGATCGATGGTGATATGGAGCGCCGTCATTCCCGCGGAGCGGGAACGACGGCCAGGTCTTTACTTGAAGCCGAGCTTCAGTTCGCCGGTCTTGATTTCCGGCGGGAAGATCACGGTCGGCTTGCCGTTCTGAATCTGCAGCAGAGGCGGTTTCAGCGAACTGATCTGGCCGGTCGGGCCGAACTTGATCGGGCCGTAAAAGGTCATGGTATCCATGGCTGCGATCGCGTCGCGCACCTTGACGCGGTCCACGCCACCGGCTTTTTCAATTGCAAGCTGCAGGATCGCGCCGCAGGCGGACGAACCGGCCGCCGAATATTCGGGGGCTTCGCCATACTTGGCCTGGTACAGTTTCACGAAACGCTCGGAGGAACCGAAGATATCGGCGCCCTTGTAATTCGCATGCGAATCCCACCAGGCGAAGGTGGTCACGTTGTCGCTTTGGTTGCCGACGCCCTTGGTGAACGCCGGATCGAGCGCGCCGACCACCATGGTCAGCAGCTTGCCCGACACGCCCTGCTCGACCAGCTGCTTGCGCGCCAGGATCATGTCATTCGTGTAACCGCTGACGAAGACCCAGTCCGGGCTGGTGGAGCGCAGCTTGGTCAGCGCCGAGCCGAAGTCGACGGTGCCGATCGCATATTTTTCAAAGTACACAACCTCGATGCCGCGCGCCTTGGCCGACTTTTGCATTTCTTCGGCGATCGCGAGCGGGAACAGATCGTTGCGCGCCAGGATGGCCAGCTTCTTGATCGAGGGATGCTGCTTGCTGACCAGCTCGGCCACCGGCTCGGTCAGGGTCCTGTTCGGCGTGAACACGCCGAACAGGTATTTGAAGCCCTGGTCGTACACCTGCTCCGACGCCGCGTTCGGCGCCAGCATGGGAACGCCATATTTTTCCGTCACCGCGCTGACTGCCTTGACTGCGCCGGAACCGAACGGGGCGAACAGGAAGTCCACCTTGTCCTGCGTGATCAGGCGCTCGGCAGCCTGCACCGCGCGCGGCGTATTCGACTGGTAATCGACATAAATGATTTCCACCTTGTAGACATCGCCGCCGGCCTTGATGCCGCCCGCTGCATTTACGGTGTCGGCCCACAGCTGGAAGCCGTTGCGCTGGCGCGTTCCTTCCGGCGACAGCGGTCCCGTCAACGGCAGCGCCGCGCCCACTTTCACCACCTTGCTGGCGGCCTGGGCCGGCATCGCGCCAGACGCGGCCAGCAACGCCGCGGCGCTCATCTTCAATACATCACGTCTTTTCACATGCATCACGACATTCTCCTTTTTGGTTATGCGAATTTACGACAGAAGGAAGACGATCCGTACAGCGGCCGTCTTCCGTTTTCCTTAAGCCGGCGATATTCCCATATAGGCCTGGCGCACCGCAGGATTCTGCGCCAGCTCGGAGGTCGGGCCGATCACCGAAATCCGGCCGGTGTCGAGCACTACGCCCTTGCTGGCCAGTTCGAACGCGGTCATCACGTCCTGCTCGACCAGCAGCACGGACAAGCCCTCGCGCGTGATCTGGGCCACCACTTCTCCGATGGTTTCCACCACCTTCGGCGCCAGCCCAAGCGACAGTTCATCGATCATCAGCAGCTTGGGCCGGCCCATCATGCCGCGCGCGATCGCGCACATCTGCTGTTCGCCGCCGGACATGGTGCCGGCGCGCTGATCTCGCCGCTTGGCGAGGATCGGGAACAGCGTGAGCATGCGGTCGAGGTCGCGCTTGATTTCTTCCTTGTCGGTCCTGAGATAGGCGCCCATCAACAGGTTATCCATCACGCTCATCGGTCCGAACAGCCGGCGCCCTTCCGGCACGTGGGCGATGCCGGCGGCCAGGATGGCTTGCGGACTGGCGCCTGCGATGTCCTTGCCATTGAAACGGATGCTGCCCGATTCAGGCTTGATCAGGCCGGAGATGGTGCGCAGCAGCGTGCTCTTGCCGGCGCCGTTGGAGCCGACCAGGCAGACGGTTTCAGCGGGCGCAATATCGAAACTCACGCCCCACAGGACTTTGATGTCGCCATATCCGGCGACGACGGATTCCACTTTCAGCAGGGGTTCAGCCATGTTGTGCCTTGTAACGGTCTGCAAAGCGCGCGCCCAGGTAAGCCGTGATCACGCGCTGGTCCTTGAAAATATTGGCGGGCGTATCGTCCGCAATCAGCTCGCCATGATGCAATACGACGACGCGCTGGCACAGCGTCAGCACCACCTTGAGCAAATGCTCGATGATCAGGACGGTGATGCCCTTGGCCGCGATCGCGCGTATCAGTTCGAGCGCCTGGTCGACTTCCGCCGTGTTGAGGCCGGCATTGACCTCGTCCAGCAGCAGCAGCTTCGGCTCCATCGCCAGGCTCTTGGCCAGTTCCAGCCGCTTGCGGTGGGCCAGCGTCAGCTCGGACGCCGGCCGGTTCGCCAGCGGCGCCAGTCCAGTGAATTCCAGTTGCGCCATTGCCGCTTCGCTCGCCGCCTTCATGCTGGACTTGTGCGCTGCGAACAGCGATCCGGCCATCACGTTTTCCAGCACCGTCATCGCCGGGAATGGCTGCACCACCTGGAACGTGCGGGCAATGCCCTTGCCCGCCACCTGGAACGGCTTGAGGCCGTCGATGCGGGCGCCGTTGTGCAGGATTTCGCCGCTTTGCGGCGGATGAACGCCGGTGATGGCGTTGACCAGCGTGGTCTTGCCGGCGCCGTTCGGGCCGATCAGGCCGATGATCTCGCCCTGGTTCAGCGTGAGCGAGACATCGCGCACCGCGTGCACGCCGCCGAACGCGCGGTTGACATGCCTGAGTTCAAGAAGTTTACTCATGCTGCAGACCTCCGCCGGAACAGGGAACGCAGGCTGAGCGAGGACAGGCCGGACGGCAGGTACAGCACCAGCAAAACGATCAGCAGACCGAGTATTCCCGTATGCAGTTTAAGGAAATTGCGCCAGACCAGTTCGTCCAGGGCGAGGAAGGCGACGGCGCCGATGATCGGCCCCATGATGGTTCCGGCGCCGCCCAGCAGGACCATAACGATCGCCTTGATCGAAATCATGATGTCGAAGGCATCGGTCGGTTCGATGTAGGCGGTCCAGGACGCATAGACAGCGCCGACCGCGGCCGCGAACATGCCGGACAGCGTGAAAGCCGCGGTCTTGTATAGCGTGGTATTGACGCCGACCATATTGGCGGCATCCTCGTTCTGCTTGATGCAGCGCAGCCCGAAGCCGAGGCGGTTGGTGGCGACGTAGCACATGACCGCAAAGGTGATGCAGGCCAGCACCAGCATGCAATAGTAGTAGTAACTGGCGCTCTGCTCCGGGGCCATGCTGGAGAACGGCAGGTTCAGCCCCATGCCGCCGCCGGTCATGTCGGTCCAGCCGTTTGCCACTTCGCGCAGCACCTCGGCCACCACCAGCGATGCGATCGCGAAGGCGTGGCCGCGCAGGCGCAGCAGCGCCATGCCCATCAGCAGCGCGAACAGCGCCGCAAGCAGCGCCGCGAACAGCCAGGCCATGACGGGCGGCATGCCCTGCAGTTGCCCGATCGCGCCGGCGTAGGCGCCGAGCCCGAAGAACGCGGCGGTGCCGAACGACGGATAGCCGGTAAAGCCGCCGATGAAGTTCCACGCCATCGCCAGCGCCGAATACATCAGCATGGTGGTGGCGATGCGAAGAATGTAATTGCTTTCAACCAGGGGCACCGCCGCCAGCAGCAGCACCGCGATAACAGCAAAGAAAATATGCGAACGCTTCATTCGAAACCTTTCATGCCCATTAGTCCGCGCGGGCGGAACACCAGCAATACGAGGAGCAGGCAGAACGACAGCGTCAGCGCATGTTCCGGGCCCAGCAGCATGCCGCCGAAACTCTCCATTAATCCAAGCACCAGTCCGCCGACCAGCGCGCCGGCAATGCTGCCGACGCCGCCCAGCACGCAGATGACGAAGGCTTTCCCGAGGAACAGATGCCCGGTCATGGGCGAAATCGGAAACACCACGCTCATCAGCGCGCCGGCGGCGGCCGCCATCATCGCGCCGATCGCGAAGGTGATCGCATAAGTGCGGGCGACATCGACGCCCATCAGCGAGGCGGCGTCGCGGTCGCAGCGCACGGCCACGATCGCCCGGCCGATGCGCGAAACCCGCAGCACCAGATAGACGGCCACGATCAGGGCCACCGCGAGCAGCATGGCCCACATCCGGTCGAGCGGGATGAACAGGCCGCCGAGGTTTGCCGTGCCGAGCGGATTCTCCAGGACCACCTTGCGGTAATCCGCCGTGAAGGCAAGGAGCATGGCATTATTGAGAATCAGGTCGAGGCCGAAAGTCAGCGTCAGCGTCACCAGCACCGGCTTGGCGACCACACGGTTGATCAGGCCCCGCTGTATCAGGTAACCCATCAGCCCGACCAGTATGCCGGCGGTAATCATCGAAACAAAGGGATGGATGCCGAACAGCGAATGACTGAAGAATGCGATATAGGCACCCAGCACGATAAACGCGCCGTGCAGCATGTTAATGATGTTCATCACGCCCCACACGAGGGAAAAGCCGGCCGCGATGCAGGCGTACAGGCCCCCGAGGAACAGGCCGTTGACAAGGTATTGGACGTATATCACCGCCGCCTCCTGCCGTCAGGCGAAAAATAACAGGGATGGATCATGGGACTCCTGATTGTTGAAAAAAAATGGTAAATCTGCGGCAGCGCGCGCCGCCGGCGGCGCGCTGCATGAACATCATGACTCGCCGTACACCCAGCGGCCGCCGACCATGGTCGCCTGGCAGCGCAAGGCAAGCAGATCGTCGCCGCCAGCCGTCAGCGGGTTGCCGGAAAGAACCGCAAGATCGGCGTAGCAACCGGACGCCAGCGGGCCCTTGACCTGTTCCTCAAAAGTCAGCCAGGCGCCGCAGGTGGTCAGCAGGCGCAGCGCGGCTTCATTGCTGACGATGCCGCCGGCGCCCATCACGCGTCCGGTGGTGCGTTCGCGCCGCGTGGTCATCGCCCACATGCAAAACAGGGGATCGTAGGGAACGGCGTCGGTGCCGGCCGCCACCGGCACGCCGATTTCAGACAGGGCCCGGGCCGGCGACAGCAGGTCCAACTGTTCCGGGGTCAGGTTCAAAAACCGATGCCCGACCTTCCATAGATAGTGCGGCGGAATCAGGGTGACGGCGACACCGAGTTGCTTCACCCGCTGCAGATCGGCGCTGGTGGCCACGCTGATATGCTCGAGTACCCAGCGCCGGGCGCCGATCGGGTATTGCGCGGCGATGCGCTCCATGATCGGGACGATTTCATGCAGCTTGTCCGATACCACGGTATGCACGCGCAAGTCGTGGCACGCGGCCAGCAGGCACAACTGCTCGAACTCTTCGGGCGTATTGGCTTGGGGGATCAGGCCGCTCCAGCCGACGTCCGGGATATTCCTTTGCACGATATGCGTCACGCACGGATCGCCGCCATAGGCGATGAACACGCCCGAAACGCGGAACATCGCATCGCCGACGCCGCGTCCGCGCACCAGCGGCAGCCAGTCGCGCATCACGCGTTCCGCCTCGGCGACGCTGCCCCACGCCGGGCTAACCACCAGCGACATGCGCATGGTCAGTTCACCGTGCTCGTGCAAGTCGCGGCAGGCCGACAGGATCTCCGGCGCATTGCCATGGCCTTCATAAATGCTGGTGGTGCCCTTCGCATGGTAGGCATGCATCGCGCGCCGCAAGCCCTCGCGCCGCTGTTCATAACTGAAGCGCGGCACCGCGGGCAGCAGGTCGCGTTCGAGCATGTTGACATAATTGTGCTCGATGAAATTGCCGTTCGGTTCGCCGGCGGCGTCGCGCACGATCTCGATCCCGTTTGCCTGCGGCTTGCTGTGGCGGTCTATGCCGTTGCGCTTCAGGCCCAGTGTATTCATCGCGGAATGGCACGGCGGCTGACCCCAGAAACCGTTGGGGCTGGAAAGGAATACCGGATGATCGGGCGCCACGCTGTCGAGTTCCTGGCGAGTCGGCATGCGCTTGTCCGCGAGCCCGGCGAGCGCGTCGAAATAGTACGGCGGCTCGCCGACCGGCATGGTCACGATCCAGGTCCCGGCCGGAACCTGCGCGGCCAGCGCCGCGATGCGGTCGAGGATATCGCGTATCGATTTTGCGCCCGCCAGCGACGGCCGTATCGTCTTGATGCCGACGCCGTCCATGTGGGCATGCGTATCGTTGAAGCCGGGGATGATGGCCGAGCCTGCGAAGTCGCGCACATCGGTCTGGCTGCCGCGCATGCGCAATACCTGCTCCCGGGTGCCGGTCGCGAGCACTTTGCCGCCACCAAGCGCAATCGCCTCGGCTGTCGTGCCCTGTGCATCCAGCGTCACCACGTTACCGAACAGAATATGGTCGGCAACGGGAGCAAAAGTAACTGCCATCGCCTCTCCCCGTTCGTTATCGTGCGCGCAGCCCGCAGTCCTTCGAGGCGTGCAGGTATGTGTGGAAAATTCCACCATGCGCAAATTTTCGATAATCTTCTACTAATCGATTTTTATTGTCAACATAGTTTGTTAAATTTATAATCGATCCTCGTTACAATTGACGCCGGCGGGCCTGGGAAGCATGCTGAAAAACTGTTCAGGAAAGCGCTCGGGATCGTTTTCGGATCGACTTGACAATCAGCTTTGGAATCACCAGACAGGAGAACGCGGAATGACCGCATATATAGTTCGAGGCAATGTAATCACGATGGACCCGCGGCAACCGCGCGCGGAAGCGTTTGCCATACGGGATGGCCGCATCGTCCATGTCGGCAGCTATGACGAAGTGAAGGCCTCGGCCGGAGCGGACGCCGAGCTGATCTCGATTTCCGGGGGTGCGGTCATTCCCGGCCTGATCGATACGCATAACCATATGCTGCACACGGGTATACAGCGCCGCATCGCCGACCTGTCCGCCTGCCAGTCGATCGCCGATATCGTGCAGACCGTGCGTGCGTTCGCGGACCGGACGCCGGAGGCCGAGTGGCTAACCTCGGGCAAGGGCTGGCAAATAGAGACCTTTCCCGATCCGCGTTACCCGACCTGCCATGAACTCGACCAGGCTTGCCCGGATCGTCCGGTGTACCTCAATCGCGGCGGCCATATCGGCGTGGTCAACAGCAAGGCGCTCGCGATTGCGGGCATCGACCGGAATACGCCGGACCCCGAGGGTGGGCGCATCGTGCGCGACGCCAACGGCGATCCGACCGGCGTGCTGCTGGAAGCGCCGGCATTCAGCCTGGTCGAGCGCCACGTGCCTTCGCCTTCGCGCGAGGAGCGCAAGGCGGCGCTGAAGGATATCCAGCAGCTTTACCATGCGGCGGGCCTGTGCGGGGTGATCGATCCCGGGCTGAGCGCCGATGACATGTCGATTTACCAGGAACTCTGGCAGCGCAATGAATTGACCATGCGTACCGTGGTGATGCCGCTGGCCCAGACCGAGGACGATGCCGACCAGGTGCTGTCGAATCTGGCCGCCTGGGGCGTGCGCACGGGTTTCGGCGACGAAAGGCTAAAGCTGGGCGGCATCAAGGTTTTCATGGATGGCGGGGCTTCGCTCGGCACCGCGCTGATGCGGCAGCCGTATCCCGATGAGCGCTGCAATTGCGGCATCCAGGTCACGCATACCGCGACCTTCCATCGCATCGTCGAGTTTTGCGCGCGCAATGGCTGGTCGCTCGGGGTGCATGCGGTCGGCGGCGGTGCAATCGATCTGACGCTGGGCGTGTTCGCCGAAGTCGACGCTCGCCATCCGATCCGCGACCTGCGCTTTTCACTGATTCATGCCTACCTGTGGCCGAGCGCGGACAATATCGAGACTGCGCGCCGGCTCGGCGTGGCGGTGGCGACCCAGCCCACGATGCAATACAACTTCGCGCCGATGCTGGTCAAGCGCCTGGGCGCGGAGTCGTTCGGCAAGGCTACGCCGATCAAGAGCTGGCTGGACGGCGGGGTGATTGTCGGCGGCGGCTCGGATTCGCCGGTCAATCCCTATCGGCCGCTGCTCGGCCTGTGGCATGCGATCACGCGCTATGTCGACGACCTGCACGAAACCATCGGCTCTGAACAGGCGATCAGCCCGGAGGCGGCGCTCGCCCTGTACACGCGCGATGCCGCCTGGCTGGCATTTTCCGAGCATGAGCGCGGCATGATCCGGCCCGGCATGCTGGCCGACTGGGTGGCGCTGTCGGTCGATCCGCTGACTTGCCCGCCGATGGATATCCGCGATGCGCAGATATTGCGCACGGTGGTCGGCGGAAAAACGGTGTACGAGGCGGCCGCCCGGTAAATAATAATAAGCAGGGCGGGAAAACGACTTGCTTTCCCGCCCTGCCGGTATCTCCCGTATTGCCGGCGCGGTCACGCGCGGCCAGTTCAGGCCAGCCGGCTAACCGTGGTTCCAGATCGCCCGATACGAGGGCCCGGCCGTACCCTTCGCCTCGATCCAGCAGGAAAACGGATCGGCGAAATGCGTGGGCAGCAGCAGGATATTGCGGCTCGCGCACTCCTCGAGCATCGCCAGCCGCGTGTGCATCGCCTGCACCGGATCCTCGTCGAAGGTCGAGCACAGTTTCGGATACGGCAACTGGATCGGATGATGGATCGTATCGCCGGTGAACATGCCTTCACGCTCGCCCGACTTCACGCGGATCTTGACATGGCCGCAGGTATGGCCGGGCGCCGCTTCCACGGTCAGCGCATCGTCCACGCAGTGGCCATCCTCCACCAGCACCACCTGCCCGGCTTCGATCACAGGCAATATGCTGTCGGCAAAAACGAATTGATTGATCGGCCGCGTGACGAAGCCGGGCTGCCGGTCGTCCCAGCGATCAAGCTCGGCCTTGGTAAA
>JAQGMO010000154.1 GCA_028292315.1 Herminiimonas sp.
CGGATTCAGTCTCATTGAATTGATGGTGACGGTGGTCATTATCGGCATACTCGCCGCTGTCGTCATTCCAAGCTATCGCGATCATATCCGTCGCGGTACGCTGCCCCAGGCTTTTGCTACCCTGTCCGACATGCGGGTGAAGCTCGAACAGTTTTATCAAAGCAATCGTCGCTATGGCACTGTGGGTCCCACTGTGGGTCCGATAGTTCCGTGCGCAAACGATGGCACTGGTCCGAAGATCGATTTTACGGCGGCATCCGCGCCGACATCCGGAAGATTCACCTACAGCTGCAGGCTAACCGGCACGACCGCATTTCCCGATCAGGCTTACGAACTGATGGCAGTGGGCAGCACCGGCCCCGCGGTCGGACATATATTCACACTTGACAGCAATAATGTCAGATCCACCACGATGTTCAAAGGCGATGTGGTCTCAAGGCAATGCTGGCTGGTCGTGGGCGGCGAATGCTGAAGCAACCAGACAAAGCATCAATAGAACAGGCGGGCTTCACGCTGGTGGAGATGTTGACTGCCGTTTTTATCGTCGCCATCCTGCTTGCCGTCGGTGCGCCCGGATTCAACACGTTCATTCAAAACATGCAGATTCGAACAACGGCCGAAGCAATGCAGGCCGGTTTGAATCTTGCCCGCAACGAGGCAGTGAAGCGCAATGCACGTGTGTCGCTGTGGATGGTCGATCGGATAAGCGGGCCTTGCGTGCGCAGCGCTACCGGGGCGGCATGGGTGGTAAGCGTCGACGATCCTACCGGCAAATGCAGTATGCAAAGTTCGGATACGGATGCGCCGCGGCTGATCCAGTCGCGCTCGGTGAGCGACGGCAGCACCAACGTGGGCATCAGTGCCAGCGGCGGCACGCCGCCAGTCGCATCGAGCTGCGTTACCTTCAATGGATTCGGACGGGTCGAGTTGCTCTGTGACAGTGTTGTCCCGGTTGATCGGATCGTCTTCGCCTCGACAGTTTCACCGAATGCGACGCGCGCTGTGGGACTTCGGGTCGTCGGTGGCGGCGCAATCCGGATGTGCGATCCGGCGGTGACCGTGTCGACCGATTCTGCATTTTGCTAATTGCAATGGTGACCACAATGCCTATACAGAAGCATGCCATGCCGAAATCAGACACGACAATGCGAATGCGCTCGGGGTTTGCCTTGGTGGAAGCGTTGATCGCGGTGCTGGTCTTCTCTCTCGGCGTCCTGGCGCTGGTCGGGCTGCAAGCCATGATGAGCAAGAACGTCACGCAGTCGCGGCTGCGTGCCGAAGCATCAATCCTCGCCACCCAATTAATCGGTCAGATGTGGGTCGATCAGGTCAATCTGCCGAATTACGCGATGACTGGGGGTGTATGCACGACAAGCAGCTTTGCCAAGTGCGGGAGCTGGAGCGCCGCGGTCGGCCGGATTTTGCCGTCCGGCAGCGCCACTGTCGGCGTGAACGGTAGCGCGGTCAATATTACATTGAGATGGACTTTGCCAGGTGAAGCCGAATCCCGTTTCGATCTACAAGCCAGCATCACCAACTGATGATCGCGAAAAAATCATGAGCCATCCGAGGACGAGAAGGACTGCCGGTTTTTCCCTGATCGATATCATGATCGGCATGACCATCGGCTTGATCACCGTGCTGGTTGTAGTCGAAGTATTGCAAACTGCCGAGGCAAGACGGCGTACATCGACGTCCGGGGCGGATGCCGTAACCAATGCGGCACTGGGGCTTTACACGATCGAGCGCGATGGCAAAAATGCGGGATATGGGATGACAACCGTGAGAGCGTCGATCGGATGTGAAATCCGTGCGGTCAAGTCTGGTGTCTCTCTGAAATGGTGGCTGACCCCGGTATCGATAAGCGATAGTGCCGGCGGCGCACCGGATAGCATCGGGTTTTTAAGCAGCAAAACCCGGAGCGCGGCATTACCAACCCGAATCCTGCTCAACCACGCCAGCACCGACGCGAGTTTTTTTGTGCAGTCCGACCTGGGTGTGCGCGACGGCGACATGATGCTAGCCGTGCCCGCCGCCCCTGCCGCAGGCAGCTGGTGCACTGTCGTACAGGTGGCCGGCAGCGCCGCGGGCCTAAACAATGTGCCGCATGCTTCCGGCGCCAGTATCTGGAATACGGCCGGGCCCGCGAGCGCCATGCCGGCCGCCGGTTATTTTACCGGCGACTACCTGATCAATCTCGGCCAGCCGGGCGAATATATCGAGCAAGTCTATAGTATCGAGAATAACAATTTGCACCTGGTCGAATCCGTTCTGAAGGCTGCGACATCGGAAAAGCAGGACCTGTATCCGGGCATCGTGCAGTTGCAGGCGGTTTACGGCAAGGACACGTCGGCCCCGCCCGATGGGGTTGTGGATACATGGGACGCCATTGCGCCGGTGGATGCCGCCGGATGGCAACAGATTCTCGCAATCCGGGTTGCGCTGGTCGCGCGCAGCCAGAAGCGGGAGCCCGAGATGGTTACGCTCGATGGCAATTTTGCGGGAACAGCCTGCGCTAGCCCCGCGCCGCCTCCGGCCGCGGTTTGCTGGCGACCCGACCCGGATGGCAATGCGATGGCGATCGACGTCAATATCGGCAATACCATGCCGGAGTGGCGGCACTACCGGTATCACGTCGTCGAAACGACGATACCAGTGCGTAACACGATCTGGCAGCAATGAATACGCTGCTGACAAACCCGCTGCTGACAAACCCGCTGCTGACAAGCCGCATATCGCGCTCCGGTGCGGTCGGGCCGCGCCCCCAGCGTGGCATCTCTTTGTTTGTCGTGCTGATTGCGCTGCTACTGTTATCGCTGGGTGCGGTCGGACTGATACGCATGGTCGACACCGGCGCGCTTATCGCAGGCAACCTATCATTCAAGCAAAGTACGACGCTGGCGGCGGACGGTGCCACGGAGCGTGCCATCACGTGGCTTGAAACGAATTATGCAGGAAGCGTACTGTTCAATGACGCCGCTGATGCCGGATATTATGCCGTCGCACCGAAACTGCTCGATATCAGTAGCAGCCTCGACAATGCGGAGCGGACGTTGATCGATTGGGATGTCAACGATTGCGCCTATGCCGACGCGGGTTCCCGTTCCGCCTGCATCAAGCCGGTCCTGGACCGGGAAACCAACGGCATCACCACGCGCGTCCTGATCACCCGCATGTGCAGTGCGGCCGGTGATCCCGACACCGCGGGAAATAACTGTGCGCGGCCGCTCGCGAGCGAGGTCGATGCACCGTCCGAGAGAGGGAAGGTGGCTTATGGCTCGGTCAGGCGCGCGGCGGTTCTGAATGGCCCGTATTTCCGTATCGTGGTGCGCGCAGAAGGACCGCGCAAGACAATCAGCCATACCGAATCCTATGTTCATTTCCCGCCAGGAGCGATTCCATGAGTTCGATCACTATTCGCATGAAGAACATCCGGGCATCCATGCTGTTGCTGTTAGCCGGCCTGCCACTGCTTGCGCAGGCCGGTATGACCAGTCTCGCCGATACGCCGCTGGCAATCGGGGCGCAGGTCAAGCCGAATATTGCCTTCGTGGTCGATGATTCCGGGTCGATGGCAGAGCAAAGCATGCCGCTTGACGGCCCTTTGCACAGGAATAAGCGGTGCTGGGGATCGCACAAATTCAATACCCTGTTTTATAACCCGGCGACCACCTATGTACCGCCGTACAAAGTCAATGGGGCTGTTTATCCGACCGATAAGGTCACACGTTTTCAGGACGCCGATTTCAACGCCGCTCTGGCGGACGGATATTTTCCCGCGATGGGTACGAGATTTCTCGACAGGGAGGGCAAAAATATTCCCGTCGACCTGGCGCAAAACAGCAATCTGACTCCGGATGCGGTTTGCCCGGACAGCGCGGGTGTCGATTGCAAGAAAAAGATCAAATATTATTACTCGACGCGAATTTCCACGGCATCGCCTGATATATCGGCTCCCGGCATCTGCGAGGAGGATAGCAGATACGAGATAGTCACCGATCCCGATGCGATCGGGGCGCCAAACATTCCCGCGTTGCCGCAAGACCGAACCGATGCCCAGAAAAAGGCAGCGCGGACCAATTACGCCAACTGGTATAGCTACTATCGCAATCGCGCCTCGATGATGAAACAGGCGGCTGCCGAAGCGTTCAAGGATCTCGACGAGAGCAAGTTCCGGCTCGGCCTGTTTTTCATCAACAGTGCTCAAACCCGCGGTTTGACCGAACCAAACAAAGACTCGCCGAATTCCGATCTGAAGATTGCTGACTTCAGCGGGCTCACTCGGGCAACGTGGTTCGAGCGGCTTTATGCCGGGAAATACGGAGGCGGCACGCCCTTGCGCGGTGCCTTGTCACGCATGGGGCAAATGTTCGGCGGCGTACTTCCTGGCTGGGATCCGGTTCAATATTCCTGTCAGCAAAATTTCACCATATTATCGACCGATGGTTACTGGAACGCTTCTTACGAACTGAACACTTACGGTCCATTCGCCCTTGATAACAAAACCCCGGTCGGAGACGTTGATGGCGCGGAAGGCATCAAGCCGCCATACCGGGGAGCCAAGGGAAATGGCAATACGCTGGCCGACATCGCTTATTATTATTACACGACCGATTTACGGACCGAAAAATGTACCAATTCAATAGACGGTGTCCAGTACACCGAACTATGTAAAGACAATGTGCGCGGGTCCGGCAAAGATACGTCGACCGCGCAGCACATGACGACATTTACCATCGGCCTCGGGGTGAGCGGGGATATAGTCTATGAGAATAATTATGAGCAGGCCAAGGATATACCGGGCGTGCGGCAATATATCGATATAGTCAACGGGACGGACCCCTGGCCGGCAACCGAGACGGTGATACCCGCTCCGGATGAAAAGGGCAAAGTGCGGGAACTGTATACACCCGGTAAGATAGACGACTTGTGGCACGCTGCTGTCAACGGGCGGGGCACCTATTACAGTTCGACCAATGCACAGAGTCTCAGGGAAGGCATACTGTCGGCATTGGCCGGAATCGAGGAAAAGAAAGGGGCCGCTGCCCCCATCTCCGTTTCGAATCCGATACCGGTCAGCGGCGACAATCTCGCCTATGCGGTGTCCTATCTGAGCTCGGAATGGAGCGGCGACGTGACCAGCTATCACATCGACCTGGAAACCGGCGCCGTGTCCGATACGCCGGGTTGGTCCGCACAAAAGTTGCTCGATGCCCGACGCAATGCGGGCACGGCAGGCGCGGATGACCGCACAATCAAATATTTCAGTGCAGGCGCGACGAACAAGCTGAAGGATTTCACATTCGAGAACCTGACTGCCGATACGCTAATGGATCATTTCGATCAGTTTTGCAAAAAAATCCCAAGGATCGACCAGTGCGGCACCGATTCCAATGATTTGAACGCGGCTCAGCAGGCGGCTGCGAATTCCAGTCGAAACCTGATCAATTATCTGCGTGGACAGGAAACCTACGAAATCAAGACCGGCAGCACCACCGGTACGGAGAACTGGCTTTACCGCGGCCGCAATCATATCCTGGGCGATATCATTAACGCGTCACCTTTATATGCCAAGGTGCCGCCATTTAACTATGAAAAGTACGATCCGACTTATGGTGCATTCAAAAGGAACAACATCAATCGAGGCGCGACGCTTTATGTAGGGGCGAATGACGGCATGTTGCACGCCTTCGACGCCGTCAGTGGCAGGGAACGCTGGGCTTATGTCCCGACTGCGGTGATGCCGAATATGTGGCATCTGGCCGGCAGGAACTACGCGGCCAATCACCGTTATCTGGTCGATGGATCGCCTGTAATGGCTGATGTGTGTGCCCGTCTGAATGCCGACACGCGCTTATGCGCCACCGAAAGCGACTGGAAATCGATCCTGGTCGGCGGCCTGAATAAAGGCGGCTGCAGTTATTATGCGCTTGATGTGACCGACCCTGCCGCGCCTAAGGGATTGTGGGAATTTAAGCATCCTAACCTCGGCTTCAGTTACGGCGCTCCGATTATTGCCAAGCGTGGCAATGGGAAATGGGTCGTGATTGTTTCTTCCGGCTACAACAATGTTCCGGGCAATGGTTGCAGCGCGACTGGCGATGGCAACGGCCATGTGTTTGTGCTGGACGCGCTCAGCGGCGAAGTGCTGGAGGATATTAACACCCATACCAGCGCCGGTTTACCGGCCGGTTCAGTCGGTGCGCCAAGCGGCTTGGCGAATCTGAACGCATGGATAGAGGATGCCGCCGTACCGGTAGTTGATCGGGTATATGGCGGCGACTTGCTCGGCAATGTCTGGCGCATTGACATCGACGCTCGGCACCTGCCGCATAAAACTGCGCTGCGCCTTGCTCAACTGGTCGATAGCAACGGTATCGCTCAGCCGGTTACCACGACACCGCAGCTCACTGAGGCCCGGGCTGGCGCGGCAAAATACCCGCTTGTACTGGTGGGTACCGGCCGGTATCTCGGCCAGGAGGATAGAAGCGACATCAACCAGCAGTCGGTGTACGCCCTGAAGGATGCACTCGACACGACAGGAATCGGTCTGTCGCGCGGCGTGACCATGCAGGCGCGCACTTTGAACGAGTATGTCGGTACGAATATTGGTGCCTTGCTGGGAAAAACTTTGCGCGGAGTCAATGGTGCGGCTATGGATTGGGCGAACCACAATGGCTGGTATCTTGATTTCAACCCGGGTGGAAAATCCCCTGGCGAGCGCGTGAACGTCGACATGATTTTGAGCGGCAATACGCTTAGCGTGGCAGCAAATGTTCCCTCCCAAAATGCGTGTGAGCTGGGAGGCCATGCCTATCTTTATTTTCTGGACATCAATACCGGTCTCCATTTGGTAAGGTCGCTCGAAATGATGGCAGGCTTGCGGCTGGAAGGCAATGCGCTGGTCGCCGGTATCACGGCGGTAAAAAGAAAAGATGGAAGAGAGGTCGTGGAAGTAATAGACACCGCCGCCTGGGTCCAGACCGTGCAGGCGCCGCCTCCACTTTTGGGCATTATGAACAGGGCCAGGCGCACCGCCTGGCGTGAAATCCAGGATTGAGTTGCCGCCGGCAAGGGATCGCTGCATGAGAAACCGCGTCGCCATTCCGGAATCGCACTTGCCGGACTGCAAATCAAGCTGTAACCTTATCCTGTATCCGAATTCCGCGGATAAGACCTGGATAATACACGAAGGAAAGATCGGTAATCATGGGGCAAATTTACCTGATTCGGCATGGCCAGGCATCATTCGGCGCGGCCGATTACGATCAGTTGTCCGAGCTCGGCGTCAGGCAGGCCCGCATGCTCGGGGAGTGGTTCGCACGCTGCGACCAGCGGTTTCACCGCGTCGTGACGGGCGCGATGCTGCGCCACCGGCAGACTGCGGAAGCCTGCATTGGGGCA
>JAQGMO010000190.1 GCA_028292315.1 Herminiimonas sp.
CAAGCTATACGGCGAACTGGTGGTGTATATCCCGGTGTTCCATGACGGCGCAATATATGAAAAGGAAGGCGGGCCGCGGATTGAAAAGAGTTCCGGCAATCCGGCGCTCGACAACGCCGCCCTGAACATTGTCCGGCGCGCCGCGCCGTTCGGCCGGTTTCCCGCCAACATGCGCAGCAGCGGCAAGGACGATGTATGGGAAATCATTACCCGCTTCAGATTTACCCGTGACGACGGGGTGGAAGCGCAGTTACGAGGGAGCTCCAACTGATGAATGCGGTTGCAAGGTCTGCGCGCTATGCCGTGATCGGCAATCCGGTCGCCCATAGCAAGTCGCCGCAGATTCACGCGCGTTTCGCCGCCCAGACCGGACAGGGCCTGACTTATGAACGGCTGCTTGCCCCGCTCGACGGATTTGCCGCCACGGTGCGCGAGTTCATCCGGCAAGGCGCGCGCGGCGCCAATGTGACAGTGCCGTTCAAGCTCGAGGCGCACGCGATGGCGGACCGGTTGAGCGAGCGCGCCCGGGCGGCGGGCGCGGTCAATACCCTGAAATTCGAAGCTGATGGCATCCTTGGCGACAATACCGACGGGGTCGGCATGGTGACGGATATCGTGCGTAACGCCGGCTTTGCCATGGCTGGCAAACGGATATTGCTGCTCGGCGCCGGCGGCGCGGCGCGCGGGGTGCTGTTGCCGATCCTGTCTGAAAATCCGCTTGAAGTGGTGATTGCAAATCGGACCCAGGCGAAAGCGCTGGAACTGGTGCAACGCTTCGACGCGCATCGCGGCACGTTCTGCGGCGCCCTCCGCGCCAGTGAATTCTCAAACCTGCAAGGCAACTTCGATATCGTCATCAATGCCACGTCGGCCAGTCTGGCCGCAGAGGTGCCGCCGGTTCCGCCGGCCGTGCTGGGCCCGCATGCACTCGCCTATGACATGATGTATGCCGGCCAGCCCACCGTTTTCATGCGCTTTGCCGCCGGGCATGGCGCAGCCGTGCGCGACGGCCTGGGCATGCTGGTGGAGCAAGCGGCCGAATCGTTTTATATATGGCGCGGCGTGCGCCCGGAGACGGCGCAGATATACGCTGAATTACGCCAACTGGCATAAGGCCGCCAACCCGGGCAGACAATGAAAATTTTGCGCAAGCTGTTCCTGTGGCTGATCATTGTGCCGGTCCTGGCTATTCTCGCGCTGCAGCTGTATTTCTTTTTGCAGATAGCATGGTGGGTCGATCACAATCCCGGGTCGACCAGCTTCATGCGGCAGCAATTATCAGTGCTGCGTGAAAAAAAACCGGACGCCGCGCTGAAATATACCTGGGTGCCTTACGACCGTATTTCGAACAATTTGAAGCGGGCGATTATTGCGGCGGAAGACGGCAACTTTTCCGGGCATGAAGGCGTCGACTGGGTCGCGCTGCAAAAGGCATTCGACAAGAATACAAAAAAAGGCCGGGTCGTCGCGGGCGGCTCGACGATCACGCAGCAGCTTGCCAAGAATCTGTTCCTGTCGGGCGAGCGCAGTTACCTGCGCAAGGCCCAGGAATTCGTGATCACTTACATGCTCGAATTCTGGATGGGCAAGGAACGCATCTTTGAAATCTATCTCAACGTGGTCGAATGGGGCAGCGGCGTGTATGGCGCGGAAGCGGCGGCCCGGCACTACTACGGCGTTCCGGCCGCCAGCCTGAGCGCGAGCCAGGCCGCCCGCCTGGCGGTGATGCTGCCCAATCCGCGCTTCTATGATAAAAACCGCGGCTCGGCTTACCTGGCGCGCCGCACCGCGCTGATCCTGCGGCGCATGGGATCGGCGGAACTGCCTTGAAAACCGCGCAGCCCCGGGCGCGGGAGGCGATGCCAAAATGGCCCGGTTTCCCGCGCGTTGCAGCCGCTGTCCTTCCGCCGCGCAGGCCCCCGGTTCCGTTACAGGTTGTCGCAACAGTCATACGCCGGCGCGGTCTTTACATTAACGCTATTTTGACTTGCCTCTGGCTGACGTAGAAAGTACACTTGCGCTGTTTTCGTATCCGGAGACCCGTCTTGGGTAGTCCTTCTTCATGTATTCAGCCGTCATCGGACGGCCAACCGGCGAGATAGCGCTGTTGCGCATACTGCTTGATAGCGCCTCTCGCCGCTGTAGGTGGGCGGGCGCGCCATGGCCATATCCTGGCTGCGTTCCCTGAAAATTATTTAACTTGCGGCGCATGCCGCAGGGCGAGCTGTGTGTCGACCGATGACTGCATCGGGAAGACCGGCGCAGCTGGGAGAGCACATGATTAATGTATTCGTATTGCAGAACGGACGGCTTAACCAGGTCAATATCGAGAGCCGCTCCGATCTTGAAAAAGTTGCCCCGGTATGGGTTGACCTGACCGATCCGAACGATCATGAACGCGACTGGGTAAAAAGCATTTACGGCGTCACGCTGCCGGGCGAGGATGAAGTCAAGGATATCGAGGCGTCGGCCCGATACTATGAGGCGGAAAACGGCGATCTGCACCTGCGCACCGACTTCCTGCTGGAAGAAGACGATGGTCCTTCGCGGGTGGTGACCGTGGCGTTCATTCTTGCGAAGAACATGCTGTTCTCGGTCCATACCGATGACTTGCCGGTATTCCGCCTGGTGCGCATGCGGGCGCGTTCGCGGCCGGGTTCGATCGCCGATTACAAGGACGTGCTGCTCGATCTATACGCAACCGACGCCGAATACTCGGCCGATGCGCTGGAAGGCGTTTATCAAAACCTGGAAGAAGTCAGCCGCAGCGTGCTGCAGAAAGACTTTACCGACCAGGACGCCGCCGAATCGCTGAGCGCGATGGCGCGCGAGGAAGATTTGAATGGACGGATTCGCCGCAACATGATGGATACGCGCCGCGCGGTCAGCTTCCTGATGCGCGGGCGCCTGCTTAATGCCGACCAGTTTGAAGAGGCGCGCCAGATCCTGCGTGATATTGAATCGCTGGATGGCCATACCGCATTCCTGTTCGACAAGATCAACTTCCTGATGGATGCGACCGTCGGTTTCATCAACATCAACCAGAACAAGGTCATCAAGATCTTCTCTGTCGCCAGCGTCGCGCTGCTGCCGCCTACGCTGGTCGCCAGCATCTACGGCATGAACATGAAGTTCCCGGAGATCGAGTGGCTGGGCCCCGTGCTGAGCTACCCCTATGTGGTGGTGCTGATGATCGCCAGCGCCGCGGTGCCGATGTGGTACTTCGGACGCCGCGGCTGGCTGCGGTAAC
>JAQGMO010000207.1 GCA_028292315.1 Herminiimonas sp.
GCCTGCCGATGTACGATATACCGGAAATCATCCTGCGGCGCGGCGCCGGCGCCTATATCTGCGGCGAAGAATCGGCCATGATCGAATCGATCGAAGGCAAGCGCGGCATGCCGCGCCTGCGCCCGCCCTACGTGGCCCAGGTCGGCCTGTTCGGCCGGCCCACCCTCGAGCATAATTTCGAAACCCTGTACTGGGTGCGCGCCATCCTTGAAAAAGGCGGCGCCTGGTTTGCTTCCCATGGCCGCAACGGCCGCCAGGGCTTGCGCTCGTTTTCCGTCTCCGGGCGCGTGCGTCATCCGGGCGTCTACCTGGCCCCGGCCGGCCTCACCATCCAGGAATTGATCGACGAGTATTGCGGCGGCATGCAGGACGGCCACGTGTTCTATGCCTACCTGCCCGGCGGCGCCTCCGGCGGCATCCTGCCGGCTTCCCTCAATGCCATCCCGCTCGACTTCGATACGCTGCAGCCGTACGGCTGCTTCATCGGCTCGGCCGCGGTGGTGGTGCTGTCGAACCACGATAGCGCCGTGGGCGCCGCGCGCAACCTGATGCGCTTTTTCAAGCATGAATCCTGCGGCCAGTGCACGCCATGCCGGGCCGGCACCGCCAAGGCGCTGCAGCTGATCGAACAGCCCAAATGGGATGTGGCGCTGCTGGCGGACCTGTCGGCGGTCATGCGCGACGCTTCCATCTGCGGGCTCGGACAGGCCGCGCCCAACCCGGTCGATTGCGTGGTGCGCTATTTCCCGCATGAGCTGGAACAATAGAACAATAGGCAGGCGCTGGCACAATTAGCAGGCGCTGGAACAATAGGCACGCTGAAGCAATCAGCACGCTGGAACAATAAGCACGCTGAAGCAACCAGCATGAACAGGAATGAACCATGAACGCCATCACCCGCAATGAACTGGCCCAACTCGATGCGCCGCTGGTCAGCTTCACCCTCAACGGGCGCGAAGTCAGCGCCCGCGCCAGCGCCACCCTGATCGAGATCGCCGACCGCGAAGGCGTGGCGATCCCGCGCCTGTGCTACAAGGAGGGCCTGGACACGGCCGGCAACTGCCGCGCCTGCATGGTTGAAATCGAGGGCGAGCGGGTGCTGGCGCCATCCTGCTGCCGCACCCCGGCGCCCGGCATGCAAGTCACCACCGACAGCCCGCGCGCCGTCAAGGCCCAGCAAATGGTGCTGGAGCTGCTGCAGTCGGACTTGCCCGAGACCGCTTACACCCGCCACAATGAAGTCGACCAGTGGGCGGCCCGGCTGCAGGTGGGCAAGCCGCGCTTTGCCGCGCGCGCCCGGTTTCCCGCCGATGCCTCGCACGCGGCCATCCGCGTCAACCTCGATGCCTGCATCCAGTGCACGCGCTGCGTGCGCGCCTGCCGCGATGAACAGATGAATGACGTGATCGGCCTGGCCTTTCGCGGCGAACAGGCCAGGATCGTGTTCGACATGGATGACCCGATGGGGGCCTCGACCTGCGTGGCATGCGGCGAATGCGTGCAGGCATGCCCGACCGGCGCGCTGATGCCGGCGCCGCTGCAAAAGGGCGCGCCGGCGCTGCCCGAACCGGACCGCCAGGTCGATTCGGTGTGCCCGTATTGCGGCGTGGGCTGCCAGCTGACTTACCACATCAGGCAGGACACCATCCTGTATGTGGAAGGGCGCGACGGCCCGGCCAACCACAAGCGCCTGTGCGTCAAGGGGCGCTATGGCTTCGATTATGCGCATCATCCGCAGCGCCTGACCACGCCGCTGATCCGGCGCGCCGATGCGCCCAAGCGCGGCGACTTCACGATGGACCCTCAGCGGGTCATGGACGTGTTTCGCGAAGCCAGCTGGGAAGAAGCGCTGGCGCTGGCGGCCGGCAGGATGCGGCACATCCGCGACACCCATGGCAAGGGCGACGGCAACAGCCCGCTGGCCGGCTTCGGCTCGGCCAAGGGCAGCAATGAAGAAGCGTACCTGTTCCAGAAGCTGGTGCGCACCGGCTTTGGCAGCAACAATGTCGACCACTGCACCCGGCTGTGCCATGCCTCGTCGGTGGCGGCGCTGCTCGAAGGCATCGGCTCGGGCGCGGTGTCCAATCCGGTCATGGATGTGACCCGGGCCGACGTGGTGCTCATCATCGGCGCCAACCCGACGGTGAACCACCCGGTGGCGGCCACCTGGATCAAGAATGCGGCCAGGAACGGCACCCGGCTGATCGTGCTCGACCCGCGCCGCTCGGAGCTGGCGCGCATTGCGCACCGCTTCGTGCAGTTCAAGCCCGACACCGACGTGGCGCTGCTCAATGCGATGATGCACGTGATCGTGCACGAGGGCCTGGCCGACCAGGCCTTCATCGCCAGCCGCACCACCGGCTATGAAGAATTGAAAGCCAATGTGCAAGGTTACAGCCCGGAAGCGATGGCGCCGGTGTGCGGGGTCGACGCCGAAACGATCCGCTACGTGGCGCGGCTGTATGCCGGCGCGGGCGCCTCGATGATCCTGTGGGGCATGGGCATATCGCAGCATGTGCACGGCACCGACAATGCGCGCTGCCTGATCGCGCTGGCGCTGATGACCGGGCAGATCGGGCGGCCCGGCACCGGGCTGCATCCGCTGCGCGGGCAAAACAATGTGCAAGGGGCGTCCGACGCGGGGCTGATCCCGATGATGTACCCGGATTACCAGCGGGTGGACAATCCGGCCGCGCGCGAGAAATTCGAACGGCTGTGGGGCATGCCGCTGGATGCGCGGCCCGGGCTGACGGTGGTGGAAGTGATGAACGCCATCGAGGCGGGCACGGTGCGCGGCATGTACATCATGGGCGAGAATCCGGCCATGTCCGACCCCGACGCCAATCATGCGCGGGCTGCGCTGGCGGCGCTCGAGCACCTGGTGGTGCAGGATATCTTCCTGACCGAGACGGCGTACCTGGCCGACGTGATCCTGCCGGCGTCGGCGTTTCCGGAAAAGAGCGGCAGCTTCACCAACACCGACCGGCTGGTGCAGATGGGACGGCAGGCGCTCAATCCGCCGGGGCAGGCCAGGCAGGACTTGTGGATCATCCAGCAGATGGCGCAAGGCATGGGGCTGGATTGGGATTACGGGCATGTGTCGGAAGTGTTCGATGAAATGCGGCGGGCCATGCCCAGCATCGGCGGCATCACGTGGGAGCGGCTCGAGCGCGAGCATGCGGTGACGTATCCGTGCCGGGAAGAGGGCGATCCGGGCGAGGCGGTGGTGTTCGTGCAAGACTTTCCGCGCGAGTCGGGGCGGGCGCGCTTTGTGCCGGCCGATATCATTGCGGCCGACGAGCGGCCCGATGCGGCCTATCCGATGGTGCTGATCACGGGGCGGCAGCTGGAACACTGGCACCCCGGCAGCATGACGCGGCGGGCCACGGTGCTGGACGCGCTCGAGCCGGACCCGGTGGCGCTGGTGCATCCGCTGGACCTGGCGCAGCTGGGCGGGCAGCCGGGGGCGCTGGTGACGCTGGCGTCGCGGCGCGGCGAGGTGGCGCTGTATGCGCGGGCCGACGAGAGCACGCCGCGGGGGGCGGTATTCGTGCCGTTTTGCTATTACGAAGCGGCGATCAACCGGCTGACCAATGCGGCGCTGGACCCGTTCGGCAAGATTCCGGAGTTCAAATACTGCGCGATCCGGATGACGCTGGGCGGTGCGGCACCGCAGCAAGGCAGCTATGGCGGCGGACAAGTGCTTGAAAAGTTGAATGCAAATTAGGATATTTCAATGACAGACCGTTTGCCGCGTCCAGTCGTTCGATGACCTGGTTCATCGTCTACGTAACGGCCGGCGCGGCGGTTGGTCTTTTGGCCGGCATGCTTGGCATCGGCGGCGGCATGACGCTGGTGCCAATCCTGGCAGCCCTGTTCGCGGCCCAGCAGTTCGCTCCCGGACATATCGTTCATCTCGCGCTCGGGACGGCGATGGCCTCGATTATTTTTACCTCGGTGGCCAGCGTGCGCGAACATGTCCGGCTCGGCGGCGTCGACCTCACCATCGTCAGACGCATGGCGCCCGCCATGGTGTGCGGCAGCCTGCTCGCCACGCTGGCCACCGGCTGGATTTCGCAACGGCACCTGGCAATCATCTTTGCGGTGATCGTCTACTTTGGCGCTACGCAGCTGATGCTCAACAAGAAACCCAAGCCTGGCCGAACCCTGCCCGGCGTCCTGATGCTGAGCGTGGTCGGTGCCGCGATCGGCGTCGTCAGCGGACTGGTGTCGGCCGGCGGCGCATTCCTCACCATACCGTTCCTGCTATGGTGCGCCGTGCCGATGCGCATGGCGATCGGCACGGCCGCCATGATCGGCATACCGATCGCCGTGGTCGGCACCGTGGGCTACCTGATTTCCGGTTGGAGCGTGCCGGACCTGCCGCCCGACACGATTGGTTTCATTTCCCTCACCGCGCTGGCCGGACTGATTTGCGGCAGTGTCGTCACCGCGCCCATCGGCGCCCGCTTGGCGCACAGGCTGCCGGTGCTGGTACTTAAACGATTTTTCGCGCTGCTCCTCTATGTGCTAGCCACGAAAATGCTTGTAACATATTGGTAGCCGGACTGAATCCATTTGAAGGAATTCGACGTACTATTCGGTATCGTCAAACCGGATAGGGACGGCCGTACCTTCATGATGAATTTAAAGAGAGCGAATCAGCTTGACTTCATGCGCACGGCAATATGCGCTTCACTGTTGGGCTTCCCGTTCGTCAGCATGCCGGCAAGGGCAGCCGAAGAAGAGAAAACCCTGGAGGCGGTCACGGTCGAGACTTCGCGCAACAGCCAGCTCGGCATCGCGGAATCCGCCAACACCGGCGTCGTCACCCAGAAGCAGCTGGATGCCCGTACCGTGTATCGTGCCGGCGAATTGCTCGAAGCGACTCCCGGCCTGATCGTGAGCCAGCACAGCGGAGAAGGCAAGGCGAACCAGTTTTATCTGCGCGGTTTCAACCTCGACCATGGCACCGATTTGCGCACCACGCTTGACGGCGTCATCATCAATCAGCGCAGCCATGGCCACGGTCAAGGCTGGACCGATCTTAATTTCCTGATTCCCGAGCTGGCCTCAAGGCTGGAATATCGAAAAGGCCCTTACTACGCAGCCGAAGGCGATTTTGCTTCGGCCGGGGCGGCTGCCCTCGTGTATGCGGACCAGCTGGAGCAAGGCATTGCCAGTATCGGTGTTGGCCAGAACGGCTATCGGCGGACGCTGCTGGCCGATTCGCCGGGGTTCGGAACCGGCCGGCTGCTATATGCGCTTGAACTGTTCCATAACGACGGGCCGTTCACGCAGCCGGATGACTATCGCAGGTTCAACGGCGTATTGCGTTACAGCGAAGGAAACGCGGGCAACGGCTTCAATGTCACGGCAATGGCCTATCGCGGCAAGTGGAATGCGACCGACCAGATTCCCGCGCGCGCGGTCGACGCCGGTCTGATCTCGCGCTTCGACGCAATCGACCCGACCGACGGCGGCGTGGCGCACCGGTACAGCCTGTCTTCGCAATGGCGCCGGACCACTGGCGCCGGGTCCAGTCATGTCAATGCCTATGTGATTCACAACAAGCTCGATCTGTATTCCAATTTTACTTACTTCAACGATGACCCGGTCAACGGCGATCAGTTTAACCAGCGCGACCGGCGCGTCACCGCGGGCATCAACCTGGGACATACCTGGAGCGCGCCGTGGCTGGGACGCGAGTCGGAAAACACGATAGGTTTGCAGTTCCAAAATGATAATATTTACAACGGCCTTTCCAACACGGCGGCGCGGCGGCGGCTATCGACGACCCGCGAAGACCATATCGTCGAAAGCAGCGTCGGCGTGTACTTTGAAAACACTACCCGCTGGGCCGAGAAGTTCCGCACGGTCGCCGGACTCCGTGAAGACTTTTACCGCTTCAATGTCAGGAGCGATAGCCCGGTCAATTCCGGCCGGGCTACGGACAGCATCGCGAGTCCGAAGCTGAACCTGATTTTCGGGCCGTGGGCAAAAACCGAATATTACGTCAATGCCGGCAGCGGGTTTCACAGCAATGACGCGCGCGGCACCACCATCACGATCGATCCGAAAACAGGCGACCCGGCCGACCGGGTTACGCCGCTGGTCAGGTCGAAGGGATTTGAAGTCGGCACGCGTACTGAAATCCTCCCCGGTCTGCAAAGCTCGTTCTCTGTTTACCAGCTCGATTTCGATTCGGAACTGATTTTCGTCGGCGACGCCGGCACCACCGAGGCCGGTCGCCCGAGCCGGCGGGTGGGCTTCGAATTCAACAATTATTACAAGCCGTTCGACTGGCTTACGATCGACGCCGACCTGGCGTTTGCGCGGGCGCGCTTCAGCAATGCCGATCCGCTCGGAAACCGGATACCGGGCGCGGTGGAAGGCGTGGCTTCGATCGCGCTGGCAGTCGATAACCTTGGCCCGTATTTCGGCGCCTTGCAATTACGCTATTTTGGTCCACGGCCGCTGGTCGAAGACAATTCCCGGCGTTCGCGCGGCACCAGCACGCTCAATGGGCGGATCGGCTACAGGATTTCGCCAAAGATGCGAATCGAACTCGAAGGCTTCAATCTGACCAACCGCAAGGATTCCGCGATCGATTATTTTTATGCCTCGCGCCTGAGCGGGGAACCGCCCGGCGTGGCGACCGATGATCGTCATTTTCATCCGATTGAGTCGCGTTCTTTCCGTGTCACGCTGACGGCAAATTTTTGAACCCGATGACACTAGTGCGCAGGCTCCTGGGGGCAGGGCCAGCCACGGCTGCATCCGCTATTTTCAGCGCTGCCCGGAATGGCCTGCGTTGCATATGCAACGCACCATAATTATTTGACATGCAGTACTAGCCTTTTGCCGCGCCTTGGGATACAGTTGCCATTAGGAAATAAATTGACTGTGAATTGATTGTGCTTTTTCGGTCTTTCTGGTTTCCAGCATGGTTTGGCGAGGGCGCATTCCGATCCAGGTTCGCACCTTTGCTTCGCCGGTCCGCGTACAAACTGTTACGCATCGGGCGATGGACTTTCGGTTAACAGCTTCGAAACGATACCAAGGACAGAAGGCACAATGGAAAATACCGATGGCGCCGCCCTGACGGGCGATGGCAGCTTCGACGGGCCTACGCGGGACGAACTGAAAAAGCGCGAGGAGCGCTTCCGCAGCTTGACCAAACTGTCGTCCGACTGGTACTGGGAAACCGATGAAGACGGTCGATTCGTTTTTGTTTCCGAAGGCGCGCAACCGGTGTGGAACCGTGCTCCTGACAGTATTCTAGGCAAGACCCGGCTTGAGCTTCTCAGCGATGTGAACCAAAACGGCGTGCTGGAGTATGTCGAAAAAATTGCGCGGCGCGAACCATTCAGGGACATCCGCTACCAGGCGCCGGCGCCCGTCAGCGAGCGGATTCCCTATATCAGTATTTCCGGCGAACCGATATTCGAGGACCGGATTTTTAAAGGCTACCGTGGAATCGGCCGCGACATCACCGAAGAAATGGCGGTTGCAAAAAAACTCGCGCAACTCGCCGACGAAAACAGGGCATTACTCGAAAACACGCTGGACATCATTGCGCTGCTTGATCAGGAAGGACGGATGCTTCGGGTAAACCGGGCTTTCAGCGAAATTCTCGGCTATGGCCGCGAAGAAATCGTCGGCCGGTCATATAAAGATTTCCTTGCGCCGGACCAGATTGAGAAAACCCGCCAGGTAGAGCAACGCCTGCGGACTGGAAAAAACACGATTCAGAATTTCGAAAGCCGCTGGCTCCGGAAATCCGGCGAACCGGTTTATCTTTCGCTTTCCGTAAGGTGGACCGCTGACAACCGGCAAATGGTCGCAAGTGCGCGCGATGTCACCGAGCGCACGCTTACCCGCGCCGAACTGCAAAAATCCAGGCGTCGCCTGTCGTCGACGCTGGAAAGTATCGGCGACGCCTTTTTTTCAGTCGACCGCGCCTGGCGGCTCACTTACATTAATCACAAGACTGCCAGTGTCCTCGGCCGTGCACGCGATACGCTGGTTGGAAAAATCCTGTGGGAAGCGATTCCCGAAATTCTCGGATCACCGGCGTTTGTGCATTATCGGACGGCGATGGAGACTGGCGAGAACACGTTCTTCGAATCGTATTATGCGCCGGTACGCGCATGGTTAGAGGTGCGGGTTTTCCCCCATCTCGACGGTTTATCCGTATTCTTTCATGACATTACGGCGCGACGAACAGCCGAACAGGCAATCCGCTCCAGTGAACAGCGCTTCCGTGAAGTGATCGAAATGACGCCATCCGCTTATCTGCTCGCGGACGCGGATGCCACGCTGCTCGATGTCAATCCGGCGTTATGCGGTATTGCCGGTTATGGCCGCGATGAACTGGTCGGGCAATCCATGCTGCGGCTGTTCCCGGCATCTCCATTCGACCAGGCCTTGTCGACTATGGATGGCGCCAGCGCCGTGCATGGACGGGAGGCCGTCATCATGCACAAGCAGGGCCACCCGGTCTACGTGCTGGTCAATGCGGATATAAAACGCGATGGCGAGGGCAGGCCTTTATCGGTCACAGCCTTTCTGACCGATATCACCGCGCGCAAGCAGGCGGAGGAACGGCTTGAACAATTGGCTACCCATGATGGCCTGACTGGCTTGCCGAATCGGGCGCTGCTCAACGAGCGCCTGCAACGTATGCTGGATTCGGCGTGCGACCATGATTCGATTGCGGTGCTGTTCATCGACCTGGACCGCTTCAAGGAAGTAAATGACTCCATGGGCCATGAGCCCGGCGACATGTTGTTATGCGAAGTCGCCAGGCGGCTGCAGATGAACCTGCGCCCGAACGATGTCGTCGCCCGCCTGGGCGGCGATGAGTTCGTGGTGGCCGCCGGTTGCTCGAGAGGCATGGAATCGGCGGAAAAAATCACTGAAAATCTGTTTGCGGCGCTAGCGGCGCCGTTCTATATCGCCGGCCAGGAAGTGTACATCTGCGCCTCGGTCGGTATCAGCATGTTTCCGGAACATGGAAAAACCACGGAGCGCCTGTTCCAGCATGCCGACACCGCGATGTATCGAGCGAAAGCGGCAGGCCGCAACGGCTATCGTTTCTTCGAGGAAGAAATGAGCGTCGAGGCGAAAATTCGCATGACGCTCGAGCATGCATTGCGGCGCGCGCTGGAACGCAACGAATTCGAACTGAACTACCAGCCGCGGCTCGACCTGAAAACCATGACTATCGTCGGGATGGAAGCGCTGCTTCGCTGGAATCACCCTCAGCTCGGCCCCGTGGCGCCGATGCAGTTCATCCCGATCGCGGAAGAAAGAGGCTTGATCGACGCAATCGGACAGTGGGTACTGAAAGAGGCGTGCATGCACACGCGGCATTTGATAGACCGGTTCGGGCGATCGCTGCGTGTGTCGGTCAACTTGTCTGCCCGCCAGCTCAAATGCCCGGATCTGGTGCGTAAGGTGCAGGACGCGCTGAGCGAGGCCGGCTTGCCGGCGCATCTGCTGGAACTGGAGCTCACTGAAAGCGCCCTGATCGAGGATATGGATGTTTCGGCAAGCATGCTCAAGGAACTCAAGAAAGTCGGAATTTTGCTGTCGGTTGATGACTTCGGCACCGGGTATTCAGGCCTGGCTTACCTGCAGCGGTTTCCGCTCGATGCGCTTAAGCTGGACCGTAGTTTCATCAATCAGCAGATTGATGGCGACAGAAATGCCAGGTTCATCAAGGCATTCATCGACTTGGCGCACGCACTCAATCTTAGCGTGGTCGCCGAGGGCATTGAAACGCCCGATACGCTGGCCTTCCTGCGCGATTGCGCATGCGACGAAGGGCAGGGGTATCTGCTTGCACAACCGCTTGTCCTTGGCGATTTCGAATGTTTCCTGGCGCGGCTGCCGGCGCCCGGATCCGACGCGGAAGCGGCGTAGTAGTCCGTCACGCTCCAAGGCGGCAATGACGAGGCGATTGCCGCAGCGCCTGAAACTTTGACTCGCGGCCATGGTCTCTATCGGACAGGGGAAAAATTAGTCGCAATTGCTGCAGCCGTCCTCGACTGCGGGATGAGCAGAAAGTGATACCCGGTTTTATTTTCGCCACCGGCATAGAAAATAGCGCCCCCACCGTGGCGGACGGTAAAGTGCGGATGGACGAACTTGAGAAGTGCGGCCATTATCGCCACTGGCGTACCGATTTCGACCTGGTTCAGGAGATGGGGATTGTCGTACTCCGCTATGGTCCTCCCTTGCATCGAACCTTCCTGGGCGTGGACCACTATGACTGGTCGTTCGCCGACGAAACCTTCAACGACTTGAAGCAACGCGACCTGGTGCCCATTGTGGACCTGTGCCATTTTGGCGTACCCGACTGGGTAGGCAATTTCCAGAATCCTGACTTTCCGAAATTATTTGCCGCCTACGCGCACGCATTTGCCAAGCGCTTTCCATGGGTCCAGCTTTACACGCCGATCAATGAAATGTTCATCTGCGCCGAGTTCTCGGCGCTCTATGGCTGGTGGAATGAACAGCAGCGCAGCGACCGCGCGTTCGTGACTGCGCTTAAACACCTTGTCAGCGCCAACGTCATGGCAATGCACGCGATCCTCGACGTCCGTCCCGATGCGCTGTTCATCCAGAGTGAATCGTCGGAGTATTACCATGCAGAGAATCCGAGGGCAATTCGTCCCGCCGAACTCAGTAATGCCAAGCGTTTTCTGTCGCTCGATTTGAATTACGGGCGAAGGGTCGATTCCGAGATGTATGAATACCTGATGGATAACGGTATGAAGCGCGAGGAATACCGCGCCTTGCTGAAGAATAATCTGAAGCACCATTGCATTATGGGCAATGACTATTATGTAACCAACGAGCATCGGGTGGCGGCTGACGGCACTACCGTCGGATCGGGAGAAATCTTTGGCTATGCAGTCATTACCCATCAATATCATGATCGCTACCGCTTGCCGGTCATGCATACCGAAACCAATCTTTGCCAGGGCCCGCGTGGCGACGAGGCGGTTAATTGGCTGCGCAAGCAATGGGCAAACGTGCTGCGGGTCCGCAATGACGGTGTGCCTATCGTCGGCTTTACCTGGTACTCGCTGACGGACCAGGTTGACTGGGACACCGCCTTGCGAGAAAACAACGGACATGTCAATCAACTGGGCCTATTCGACCTGGAACGGCGGATCCGGCCAGTCGGTGAAGTTTACCGGCGCCTGATCGAGGATTGGTTGGAAGTTTTGCCCACCCAAAGCGTTTGTCTTCAGGTGCCGATTATCATGCCGAGCGAATATGAATTCGATTGGTGCAAGAACCGCCGGCGTCAGGCATTCCAATCAAATAAGGCAAAAAAAGCACTGAAATTATCTTGATAATTCACGTATCGTCCTCAAATCCATAAGCATACAGAACGGTAGTATTTCCAGCTTGTCGAGCTAAGGGGATCAACGCAAATGTTGAAATTATTCGATGAAAAAAAGAATAGTTTTTGGTTGCAATACTACTGTTTTAGTATTATGATTATGGTTCTAAATAAATTGCTGTAATTCCGTCTCTGAATACTGTTGCCAACAACCTGACGCAAATTTCCGGTTCTCAGACTACATCGTGTAAACGCTCCCGCAATAAATCGATCATCAGATCGCGTGCTTCATTTGGTTGAGCACGGAACAGTACCAGAGCTGTTTCAAGGAAGAGTTTTTCCTTGGCATCCGCAGCCGTGCTGACCGTCTCATGTTCTCTATCCAACCACCCATGCGGCAACCCCATTCGCTCCTCGAGCGCGCGGGCGACAGAATTACCAATATTTTTACGATTGCATTTTATATGGCTGAGATATCGATCGGAAAGCGCGAGATGGCCGGCGAACAGTTTTAGCATGCCGCGGCGTGGTTCGCCCGGATGCCTGTTGATGAAGTCATCGAATAGTTTCATGAAATTCTTGTGACGGATCTGCGCGCTGTCCATTGTCATGGTGGGGCCTTTATCTGTTCTTGTTTCCCAATTGTGTTTTTCGGTCGCATTGCCGTTACCGCCGGTCAAGCTCGCGGCGGAAGAACTGCTACCAAACAAACTTTGATAAGTGTACATCAGGTCAGGACGTTACAGTTGATTAAATGCAACCAAAATAGTCGTTTTTTTTCACTATCTGTTGTTTTGTCGAACTTGAATATTCCAAGGAGAATGAAAATGGGCAGGTCGCAGCGGACCAGTGTGGGCATGATCAACGGCGCCCGGCACAGCACACCCAACGAAGTACTGGTCGAGGCCATCGTTCTGACATCCGAAGTCTGCGGCCGTGCCCTGTCACTGGCAGCCGCATCATTGCTTGCCCAGGACCTGGCCGATTTTGACGAGGCCGCCATCCTTGCAGCGCTAGGGCGCTGCCGGATGGAGCTGCAGGGCGCGCTCAGGACGGTAGATATCCTGGCGCGGCTCGACGATGGCCGTCCCGATGTCGATGAGGCGTGGGCCATGATGCCGCGCAGCGAATCGGCATCGGTCGTGTGGACAGCCGAAATGGCGCAGGCCTGGGGCTTGGCATGGCCGCTGATGGGAGCGGGCGATGCAGCCGGCGCACGCGCGGCTTTCAGGGAAGAGTACCTGCGAGCCGTACAGTCAGCGCGCCTGGGACGTATCCCGGTGCGCTGGTTACCCTCGCTGGGGAGTGATTTGGCTGGCCGTGAAGCCGCTTTGCTGCATGCCCTGCAGCTGCGCCGCTTGTCGCCCGATCATGTAGCAAAATTACTACCTCCGGGGGCTGAATCGCCGAAGATCCATGCAATTGTTGCTCGTCTAAAACTCAAGAAATTTCATTAAAAAACAATGACTTACTTTTATAAATTCAATTGAGTTCGAGCTACCGATATGGTAGTATTTATACCTTAATCTTATTTTTTAATTGATATCGACTAAATGGAAAACCAGGCAGATTGTGGGGATGGCGGGCTGCAATGGTATGCCCAAGTTGGCTGCCTGGAACAGATCGAAGCCGAGAGTGAAGAAAGGATGAAAGCCATCATGAGTACATTTGAAATTCATCGTGCGACGAAGCGGCGCGCCAAGCTGCGGCTGGGCATGTCTGGTCCGGCCGGTAGCGGCAAGACGTATTCGTCGCTGCTGATTGCCGGCGGGCTGGGCGGACGTGTCGGCATGATCGATACCGAACATGGCAGCGGCGATCTGTATGCCGATCTGTTGCCGGAAGGGTATGACGTGCTTACGCTTGCGCCGCCGTATACGCCGGCGCGCTATATCGAAGCGATCCATGCGCTGGAACAGGCGGGCGTGTCGACCATTATCGTCGATAGTCTGACGCACGCATGGAGCGGGGAAGGCGGATCGCTCGACCGGCAAGGCAAGATCGCCGATAAATCGGGCAATTCATGGCAGGCATGGCGCCAGGTCACACCAGAGCATAATGCGCTGGTCGAAGCCCTGCTGCAAAGTCCTTGCCACATTATTGCAACGATGCGCGCAAAAACCGAGTACGTGCAGGAAAAGGATGATCGCACCGGCAAGACGGTGGTACGGAAAATCGGCTTGGCGCCGATCATGCGGGACGGGATCGAATATGAATTCACCACCTTTTTCGAACTCGATGTCCAGCATATGGCGTACGTTGGAAAGGACCGCACGCGCGTGTTCGACGGCACGATCTTCAAGCCTGAAATCGCGACCGGCAAGCAATTGGTGAACTGGCTCGATTCCGGCGAAGACGAGCGCCGGCCGGCGACCATGACCGAGGCTAAAAAGGCTGAGTTGAAGCAGTCGATCCGCTCTGCCGGCACGCTTGATGAATTGTTCAATGCCTTCGCTATCGCCTACCGCGTTGCGACCGCGCTGTCCGATTCCGCGGCCCTGGCCGAACTGACCAAGGTCAAGGATGATCGCAAGGCGGTGCTTGAGGCCGAGCAGGAGGCCGAGGACGGAGTACACGCATGAGCCCGATGTTTGAAGCATTCGAGCTGGCGGCGCAGTACCGGCAGCTCGCCGAGCAGCTGGCGGAACGCCAGGATGACCCGCGGGTGATTTCCGACACGCTGGAAAGCCTGTCGGAACCGCTTGATGAGCAACTCGAAAACCTGGCGAAGATGGTGCGCAATATCGAGGCGGCCGATAGCGGCGTGGTGCAAACCATGTCGAACCTGGAAGCACGGCATGCCGCGCTGCAAAGGGCTGCCGAGCGCGGACGGCACATGATACTGGAAGTGATGCGGACGGCAGGGCGCGAACGCGCAAGCACGGCGCTGTTCTCGCTGGCGATCAAGCGGAATCCTCCGCATGTCGTGATCGATCGCCAGACCGAACTGCCGCCGACCTACCTGACGTATCACGAGCCACCGCCGCCGACGCCGAACCGGAAAGCGATCGCTGCCGCCTTGAAAGCCGGCATGCCGGTGCCGGGCGCACACGCTGAACAAGGTGTTCGGCTTGAAATCCATTAATGGAAAGGACTTTGAAATGGCAACCCTCAACAAGGCAACGCTGATTGGCTATCTTGGTCACGACGCAGAGGTACGGACCATGCCGAACGGCGACGTGGTAACACACCTTGCGCTTGCGACCAATGAAAGCTGGAAAGACAAGTCGACCGGCGAGCGCAAGGAAACTACCGAATGGCATCGCGTGGTGCTATTTCGCAAGCTCGGAGAAATCGCCGGGCAGTACTTGAAAAAAGGATCGCATGTCTATGTCGAAGGCCGCTTGCAAACCCGCAAATGGACCGGCAAGGATGGCGTCGACCGGTATACCACGGAAATCATCGCCGACGATATGCGCATGCTGGGCGCCCGGCAGGCCGGGCAGCATGATGACAATGCGGCGCAGCATGATGACAATGCGGCGCAGCAGGCGGCACGTTCGGATGAACGCAGCCGGCTGGAAGATGAGATTCCTTTCTAGAACAGTCATTTTGACTATTTGTAATAACTCTTGAGGAGCCCTTGTGGCTCCTCATTTTATTTGGTTGACGGAAAACGGCAGAGAAGCTGTTTTTTTCCGGAATACCTTTTACTCTTATAAAATATAGACGTAGGCAGTCGTAATCGACGAATGACAAGAAAAAGGGTCGGGTCTCGCGAGGATGTCAGGAGGCTTTGGTGGCCGCGCATGGCGGAACAGTGCTTTTGCTAAAATGCTAAGTTTGCCGATGCGTAAACAAATGGCTATGTCGATTACTGCTTCCATTAAAACCTGGGCAAGACAAATAAAGCGGGATGCCGTCATGCTTTGGTTCGCCCGGAACCACCGGGATACGCCGTTCTTTACCAAGGCACTGTGCTTTTTGACGGTTGCCTATGCACTAAGCCCTATCGACCTGATTCCGGACTTCGTGCCGGTGCTCGGCTACCTGGATGATGCCATCCTGCTCCCCGCCATGATTTGGCTTGCCGTGCGACTTCTTCCTGCTCATGTGATTAGTGACTGCAGAATGAAAGCCGATGCATGGATGGAGAATCAAAAGGCGAAGCCAAAAAGCTATGCAGGCGCCATTGCAATCGTAATTCTATGGGCTGCACTCGCCTATCTAGGCTGGCGCTGGTTTAGCCCATAGCCGTCATCGATACCTCCTTCCGGCGAGTCAGGCGCAGCCTTGGTCCACTACTTAACGTGAACTATGCAGCAGGCAGCTGGTGAAGTCAGCGCTATGTTTTTTCCAGCACCTTTTGCAGCTGCGTCATATCGTAAGGCTTTTTTAATACGACGGCTTGCAAGCCCTGGGTGCCTTCCAATGCATCCCCATAGCCAGAAGCAAAAATTATCTTCAATCCCGGATCGCTTTGTTTCGCCAGCTTTGCCAGTTCAACGCCGTTCATGCCGGGTAAGCTGAAATCCGTAAATAACACGTCGAATTGGTCGCGTGCGAGAAACTCAATGGCTTCCTCTGCCGCGGAAACTCCTTGCGCTTTGTGACCGAAGACGGCAAGTATGTCGCAAGTCATCTGTTGCGAGTCTAAATTGTCTTCCACGACAAGTATGCGAAGGCTTTGTGTCTCCAAACTTACAGCGGTCTCTTCAAGAGAGGTAATAGCTTGCCTGTTCAAGTCTGCTTGCTGACGGTTGGCAAACAGATGCCGTATTTTTCTCGCCAGCTGTTCGCGCCGGTACGGCTTGCTCAATAGCTCGACGCCTGGGTCCAAGCGGCCGCCATGCACAATCGCATTCTGTGTATAACCTGAGGTGAATAACACTTCAATGCTGGGGATGAGCAATTTGGCTTGTCTGGCCAGTTCAGGGCTACGCAATTTACCAGGCATGACCACATCGGTAAACAGCAGGTCAATCACCACGCCGCTTTTCAAAATACTGAGACCACTTTCGGCGTCGTCCGCTTTTAACACCCTATAGCCCAAGCTGGTCAGCATGCCCACGACGGTTGTCTGGACTGCAATGTCATCCTCGACAACGAGAATAGTTTCCGTTCCACCCACCACGGGCCGGTTAGCATAAGATAGCGTCTCGGTTTCCGCGTCAAACGAACGGGGAAAGTACATTTTGACCGTGGTTCCATGGCCGACTTCACTGTAGATTTTGAAGTGCCCGGCACTTTGTTTGACAAAACCATAGGCCATGCTAAGTCCAAGGCCGGTTCCTTCGCCCTCCGGCTTGGTCGTAAAAAATGGTTCACAGGCTTGTTCCAGGACTTCAGCTGTCATGCCCGCCCCGGTGTCAGAAACCGCAAGCATCACGTACTGACCTGGCGGTACATCGGACTGCGACGACACATAGTCGTCATCGAGCATGGAATTGCCGATTTCAATGGTCAGTTTTCCGCCAGCGGGCATGGCATCGCGCGCATTGATCGCCAGATTCAGAACAACATTTTCCAACTGGTGCTGGTCCACCAGCGCATTCCAGACACCGGCGCCGACAATGGTCTCGATACGGATGGTTTCGCCAAGTGCCCGTTGTAACAGGTCTTCCATCCCCCGGATAATGCGACCGGCATTAACCACTGCCGGCTGCAACGGCTGCCGCCGGGCAAAGGCAAGCAGTTGCGACGAAAGTTTACCGCCACGCTCCACAGCGCCTAAAGCAGTTTCCAGACGTTTCGCAGCCAACTCATTATTTCCGAGATGCGCGCTTAGCAACTGGAGGTTGCCTCCGATCACCTGAAGGATATTGTTGAAGTCGTGAGCAACGCCGCCAGTCAGTTTGCCGATGGACTCCAGTTTTTGCGCGCGCTGCAGGGCGGTTCGCGTTTGCTCAAGCGCCTGAGTTCGTTCCGTAACCAAGGTTTCAAGTTCATTCTGATAGCGCTTAACTTCATCCTGGGCAAGCTTCTGCTCTGTCACGTCATTACCTTGGCAAAATACCCCTAGTACTTTCCCATCAGTACCGATAATCGGTTGATAGACAAAATCAATATACCTTGTCTTCATCGGACTGCCCGGCTGTTCCTGAACGTTGACAGGAGCGCTGTATCCTACGAAAGGTTCGCCGGACGTAAAAACACGGTCAAGAAGTTCAAAAAAACCTTGTCCCTCAACTTCAGGCAGTGCTTCACGAACTGTCCTGCCAATCAAGTCCCGGTGTCCGACGAGCTGGTAGTACGCCTTGTTTGCAAGCTCGAACCTGTGGTCAGGTTCCTTCATAAAGCAAATGAAACCAGGGGCTTGCTCAAACAGCCTGAGAAGATGCGTCTTATCACCCTGCAGTTGGTGCGCTCGTTCGAGGGAGGCTCTCGCCTGCTCAAGCGCTTCAGTGCGCTCGGCTACCAGACGTTCCAGTTCCTGCTGATTTCGCTTGACCTCGTCCTCTGCCAATACCCGGTCAGTAACATCGCTGCCCTGCGAAAAAATTCCAATGACTTTGTTGTCTGGCCCGAAAATCGGCTGATAGACTAAATCGATGTATCTTTGCTCTGCCGGCGCCTCGGAGACCCGCTCAACCCTCAGGGGCAAAGCACGTCCAACGAAGGCTACCCCAGTCGCAAAGACCTTATCCAACAGGTTAAAGAATTGCTGGTCCTCAAGCTCTGGCAGTGCCTTGCGCACGGGCTTCCCAATGATGTCCCTGTGGTTCGTCAACTGCGCATGGGCTGCATTCTGCAATTCGTAGACGTGCTCAGGCCCTCGAAAAAAAACAACAAAGCCGGGAGCTTGCTCAAACAGCCGCAGAAGATCGTCATGTTCCTCGGTTTTCGTCTGAAGCGCGGACATTCTTGCTCGCTCCAGCGCGCGTGCCGCTTCCCGTCTTTCCGTAATATCCCGGGTGATTTTGGCGAAGCCAACAAGCTCTCCCAGGTCATTATGCACAGCGTCAATCACGACATGAGCCCAAAATGTGGAACCATGCTTGCGAACCCGCCAGCCTTCCGCTTCAAATTTCCCTTCGGTCAGCGCGGTCTGCAAGGCCTTGGAAGGCATTCCCGCAGCTTGGTCCTCTACCGTGTAGAAGCGGGAAAAGTGTTGGCCGATAATCTCTTCGGCCAGATAGCCCTTGCTGCGCTGGGCGCCCGAGTTCCAGCTGGCTACGTGACCCTCTGGAGTGAGCATGAAAATCGCATAGTCGCTAACCCCTTCGACGAGGCGCTGAAATAGGGGTTCGTGCTGCTGCGCAACAGAAGACTCGTTTTTCATATTCATTGAAAACTTTTGAAAACGCAAAAAGGCTGCGACGAAGCCAAATGGCACTAAAAATGGCACTAAATGAGAGCAATCGCCCGAACCACGCCAGGCAAGGCCGAGAGTCAGGCTGTCGTCGGTATACCGAGGTACCGGTGGGCGACGTATCACGCCGAGTAACTCACCCTCATGGAACGAGACCGCGATACGAAACGCCTTGATAGACGGTCGTTGCCACCAATGTGGCTGGCTATTTTACTCCCAGTTCACATACTCTTGCCTTTGCTCGTCGCAAACTGCTCCGGATGCACCGTTAATGAAGGAATCTGTTCAAGGACTATCAGGCCGGCAAACGCGCGAATTGCCGTCTTATTGCGCTCTGGCGCCTTATCTCATGAAGCCATGGTCCCGGAGCGCCAGCAGCGGTGGCTATGCTTTTTAACCCGATTAGAAACGCATGCTCGTTACAAATACTTACTGCTGATACAGCTATTCACTATCCACCCGAAGAACTAAAAATTATTCTGTTCACAATCACTTCAAGGCATTAGCCAGTACGAGATGAAAATGAACCAAGCTTCGAACCGAACTCGCCGAATGATGGCCGGCGCTGCAGTTTCCTTGGTGCTCGCCATTTTCGCAAGCACATATTTATTCTTGTTTCAGATGGCTTTATCCTGAGCCGATTACGTGGCTGATATTTTTTTACTTTGTACTAAATGTACTAAATGTACTAAAGTTGGTTACTTATTTAAAAAATATTCAAAATAAGAAATGCCCGGCAGGTGTTAAGGCTACAGGGCATTTTTTTAAATCAAACTTGCTGAATTGGCTTAGTCACTACATCACTTTCATCAGGCTTCCGCTTTCACTTTCAGGCGCCAGGCATGCAACAGAGGTTCCGTGTAGCCGCTCGGTTGCTCGAGTCCCTTCATCACCAGGTCACGCGCGGCGCGGTAAGCGTAGGACGCTTCAAAATCCGGCGCCATCGGTTTGTACAGCGGATCGCCCGCGTTTTGCGCATCCACCACCTTCGCCATGCGCTGCAAGGTTTCCTGCACCTGGGCTTCGGTGACGACACCATGCAGCAGCCAGTTGGCGATGTGCTGGCTGGAGATGCGCAGCGTGGCGCGGTCTTCCATCAGGCCGACGTTATGGATGTCCGGTACCTTGGAGCAGCCTACGCCCTGGTCGATCCAGCGCACCACATAGCCGAGAATGCCCTGTGCGTTATTGTCCAGTTCCTGCTGGATCTCCTGTTCCGACCATTTGGCTTGCGCTACAACCGGGATTTGCAGCAAGTCATTTAGCAGGTGCTCGGTCTCGGCGGTCGCGTCGATTTTCTCCAGTTCTTTCTGGACCTCGGCGACGTTGACCTGGTGGTAGTGCAGCGCATGCAGGGTGGCGGCGGTCGGCGACGGCACCCAGGCAGTGTTGGCGCCAGCCTTGGGATGAGCGATTTTTTGTTCCAGCATCGCGGCCATCAGGTCAGGCATGGCCCACATGCCTTTTCCGATCTGCGCGCGTCCGCGCAGGCCGCACGACAGCCCGACCAGCACATTGCTGCGCTCATAGGCTGTCAGCCATTTACTGGTTTTCATGTCGCCCTTGCGCATCATTGGACCCGCCTGCATTGCAGTATGCATTTCGTCGCCGGTCCGGTCCAGGAATCCGGTGTTGATGAAGGCAACGCGGGCGCCTGCCTCCCTGATGCAGGCCTTGAGGTTGACGCTGGTGCGGCGCTCCTCGTCCATGATGCCGAGTTTGACCGTGTCGGCCGGCAGGCCGAGCAAGGCTTCGACGCGGCCGAACAACTCGCTCGCAAAGGCGACCTCGGCCGGGCCATGCATTTTCGGCTTGACGATGTAGACCGAACCGGTACGCGAATTGCCGATTTCCTGGCCCTTGCTCCGCTTGAGGTCATGCAGCGCGATGGCCACGGTGACGACCGCATCCAGAATGCCTTCGGGAATTTCCCGGCCGTCGTCCAGGAGGATGGCAGGATTGGTCATCAGATGACCCACATTGCGCAGGAAAAGCAGCGAGCGGCCGTGCAGGCTGATCATGCCTTCCTTTGCGTCTTCCGCGCCGGCGCCGGCGATATAGCGGCGGTCCGGATTAAGGGCGCGCGCGAAGGTCTTGCCGCCCTTGGTCACGTTTTCCACCAGCGTCGCCTGTAAAATGCCGAGCCAGTTGGCATAAGCCAGCACCTTGTCTTCGGCATCGACGACCGCCACCGAATCCTCCAGGTCGAGGATAGTCGACAGCGCCGCTTCGATTACCACGTCGGCGATGCCGGCGGCATCGTCCTTGCCGATCGGCGTACCGGGGTCGATCTGTAAATCGATATGCAAGCCGTTATTCTTGAGCAGCACCGACGAAGGCGCCTCGGCTTGTCCCTGATATCCCACGAATTTTTTGCCGTCGGCCAACCCTGCAACGCTGCCATCCTTCAAGCTGACGGCAAGCTTCCCATCCGCCACCCGATAGCCGGTCGCGTCACGATGCGAGCCCTTGGCAAGCGGCGCCGCCTGGTCGAGAAAGTTACGGGCGAAGGCAACGACTTTCTGGCCGCGTACCGGGTTGTAGCCCTGACCTGTTGCGCTCATCCTGGTTGCGCCATCGGTCTCGGGAATTGCATCAGTGCCGTATAACGCGTCGTACAGTGAACCCCAGCGGGCATTCGCCGCATTGAGGGCATAGCGTGCGTTAAGGATAGGCACCACCAGCTGCGGACCGGCCTGCAAAGCAAGTTCGGCATCGACATTGGTGGTGGTCGCAGCGACCGCTTGCGGCTGCGGAACAAGATAGCCTATCGATTGCAGAAACCCCCGGTACGCACCCATGTCACTGATTGGGCCCGGATTGGTGCGATGCCATTGGTCTAGCGCAGTCTGCAGACGGTCACGCTCGGCCAGCAGCGCGGCATTCTTCGGCGCCAGATCATGAGCAATGGCATCGAAGCCTTTCCAGAAACTGGCGCTGTCGATGCCGGGGCCAGGCAGTACCTTGTCTTCAATGAATCGGTACAGAACCGTGGCAACTTGAAGTCGGTGACAGGCGGTGCGTGCAGTCATGGTAGGAAACCTCGCGTGTTTGTTGTGATAAAAAGATAATGATTCGTTAAAAACCGGTAAAGCAGGGTTAGACTTGCTTCTATAAAAAGTTCAAACCAAAGTATATTCGATCAAAAAGTCAATGAGTGCATCGTATCGTCAATTGACTTGTGCGTTTTAATCACAGATAGATTGAAGACAGTCATATCGGTCAGCTTGCCGGCCGTGTGACTAAATACCCGCCGTATTGCCAATAAAGGACTGTGCCAGCCGCTTTTGCATCCCGCGCGCCTCGCGCAGGGCGGCGAGCAATGAGCGGCGCAGTGGTGCATTGAGCTGGTTCGGGTCCACATGGTTGTGCATCGCTATGCCGAACTGGCCGCAGCGCTGCTGATTCGCCAGGCGCAGCATCTGAATCAAATAAAAAGCGCGCATCCACGTATTCACCTCATCAGGCTCAAGTTGCTGCATTTCCCGCGCGGCCTTGAATCGCTGTGCCGTATTGCTCGAGCGGCTGCGGCAGGCCAGGCCGTAAATTCGCGCGGCATCGACAAACAGCGTAGCCGCCTGAAGTTTGAGATCGATCGTTCCGGCAAACCGGCCACCTTTTTCCACCATAAAGTCGCGCAGCATGCCGAGCGGCGCTTCGCGCTGCAGCGCGTTTTCCGTCATTTGAAACAGAAAGCGCGGGCTGTCCGCCGCATTGGCCGCCAGCCAATCGATGAGCGCCTGCGCCAGGGTGCAGGCACCGTACAGCGGGCGCAGGTCAAAGAATATGGTCGCGTTGAGCAAGGCTTGCGGATCGCCCTCGATCATCCACGAAGAAAACTTGTGCCGCCATTCCCTCAGGCTGAGGCAGCACTGTGGATTGCTCGCCATGATTTCCCCGCTGCATAAGGGAAAGCCGCAGTCGGCCAGCGCTTCATTGATGCACAATGCAAGCGGCAGCAGTCGTGCGCGTATCGCGTCCTCCGCGTCTGCGCCCGCCCCCACGTCAGCGAAGATAATGCTATTGTCCTGGTCGCTTGCCAGCGTCTGTTCCTGCCGCCCTTCGCTACCAAGGGCGATCCAGCACCAGGCTGGCTGATCGGCTTGCATCCCGGCACAGCCAGGTTGGATTAGTTTGATTACCCGGCGCGTCAGCGCATCGCTCAGGGACGAGATGAGCCGGGTTGCTGGTTCCGGCGCTGCCACGCCGGCCACCTGCTGCAAAAGGTTCCTGATGTCGCCGCTCGCGCGCTGAAGATCAGCCAGGTCCCTGGTATCGTTGAGACGGCGGCGGACGCGCGCCAGGTCCCGCAAGAATGCGCCTCCGGGCGCGGCGTGCGGGTCGAAAACGGCATCCGGTTTGAATCCGGCCGGGTCATCCATGAGCGAACAAGCTCCTAATAGCGAATGCGCGCATAGGCGGTTTGCCGGGCGGCCTCGCGCGCATCCTGGAGGGTGAGGATTCCTTTTTCCGCCAGCAGCGGAATCATTTTAAGGAATACCTCGCCAGTGACGATGGCATCGCCAAGCGCGCTGTGACGGCCGACGATCGCTACCCCCAATCCTGTGGCAATCGCCTCCAGCGTGTGCTGCGGCTGGTGCGGGTGAATTACCTGCGACAGCAGCAGGGTATCGAGCACCGGTTGCGTAAAAGTCGCCCCGGTGTCCGCCTCCAGCAACTGTAAAAAGCGCATGTCGAACGCGGCATTGTGCGCTACCAGCACCGTGTCTTCCGCGAACCGATGGAACTGCGGGAGTACCTTGTCGACCGGCGGCTGGCCGGCAAGCATGCGGTCCGTAATGCCATGGATGCCAATCGACTCGGCCGACAGCGGGCGTTGCGGCTTGATAAGCTGGTCGAAACTTTCACCTTGCAGCAGCCGGCCATTAACGATGCGCAAGGCGCCGATTGAAATGATTTCATCTCCTGCGGCGGGATCTAGCCCGGTGGTCTCGGTGTCGAATACGGTGTAACTGAGCTGCGAAAGCAGGCGCTGGTCGAGTTCCGGTTTTTGCCCCGGCTGGTGGAACAGGTCAAAGTCGTAGAATTCCGGCCGCTCCTCGTACCGCCGCGCGGGCTCGAACACTTCTTCGCGCTCGGTGACCGGCAGCAGCAGGCGGTAGCGCGATGCCCGCCGAGCGGCGTCGAAGTGGTATACCGTTTCGCCGCCGTGGCGGGCGACCACCGCGTTCAGCGTGACCGCGTCGCCGGCTGCGCTGAGCTGTATCGGCGCGTTCTCCCAACTCTGAAGCGTTTCCACTGCAAGCGGCTGGCCGCTCCAGGCAAGGTCGAGATCGGCGTGGCGGCCGGAATGCCGCATGCTCAGGCTCAACTCGCCTACCCCGTGTTCGCTGGCGAGCCGCCGCGCCAGGTACGCCATGGCCTGCGTCAGCGCATAGCTGTCCACCTTGAGCCACAGCCCCGTGTCGACCATGCCGCTCACGTCGGTGCGCAGCGAAGCGATACTGATCCGGCGCTGCAGCAATCCGAGCAGATCGCCGGCTCGCATCTCTTCCATATGCCAGCGGCCGGCGGGGTCGGCGCCATGCTGCCGTACCGCGAGCTCGATCTGGCGCGACAGCCGTTGCGACTCTTCATCAATGATGCCGGTGAATTGCTGTCGCCTTGCATCGGGTATTTGTGGAATAGTCTGCAACGCTTCCACCGCGGCGCGGATATTGGCCAGCGAGGCGCGCGCATCTTGCGTCAGCGATTGCAGCAACGCGTCGCGGCGGCTGTCCAGTTCGATGCCGCGGGTGATGTCTTCCAGCGTGAGCACGAAGCCATCGACGGCATTCAGGCGATCAAGAACCGGTGCCATATTCGCACGCACGGTCTGGCCCGCAGCGAGCGTGGCGACAAACACGGCGACCGGCTCGGCGCGGTCGGCGCGCCGCTCCCGGAATTGGTGCTCGATCTGGTCGAGCGCGTGTGCGATCAGCCCGCGTTCGATTGCGCCAAATATCGAGCGGCCTAAACCGATTACAGCGCTGCTCGATGCCAAACCTGGCCCACGTCTGGCATCGAGCAATTGCTTGGCGCGCGTGTTGTAGAGCAGGATGCGTCCTTCAATATTACATACCAGCACACCAAGCGCAAGTTCCGACATGAGCGCCGCAAGCCGGTTTCTTTCTTCAGCGAGCGCACTGTTTGCCTGGTCGATTTTTATCCTGATGTCATCGTGCAAGCCCTGATAGGCGGCGGCCAATGTATTGATCTTGTCAGCCAGCACGCGCGTTTCGCGCGCCCCCTGCGGCGTCACGCGGTGCTCGGGGTTAGCGGTCAGCAGCACGGCCGCTTCGCCAAGGCGCGCAACCGGTTCAACATAGGCTGCGAAAAATGCATTCAAGCCAAACCCCAGCGCGCATAACAGCGCCAGTCCCAGCGTGACCAGTAGCCCTTTGCGTTGCATGAAAATTTCGGCAAACATCGCGCGCTGGGCCGGTTCGAGATCGAGTGCAACCAGTAACAGCAAGCCGCTGGCGACGGCCAGCAGCGATGCAAAGGCCAGCGCCAGTGTCAGAGCGAAGCGGTATCGGGCAATCATGGCAGCGGCATCACCAGGTCATTGCCGACCCCGGTGCCGAGAGCGCGGCGGCATGGCGCTGCCACTCAATGTCCGGAAGCGCCCGACGCACCGATCCCGGTTTCCGAACGAACGCGTTGCGCCTCATATCCTTCCCGGTCCCGGCGCGCGCGTTCACTGTGATCGAGAATCGAGAATAGCCAGATGCCGGCGAAACCGACGGTCATCGAAAACAGCGCGGGGGAAGTGTAGGGGAAAATCGCAGCCGGGTGGCCTAGCACATCGACCCAGACGGACTTTGATACCACCGTCAGCCCGACCGCCGTCACCAGCCCGAGGAAACCGCCGATGGTCGCGCCGCGCGTGGTGCAATCCTTCCACAACACCGACATGAACAGCACGGGAAAAGTGGCTGATGCCGCAACCGCGAAAGCCAGCGATACCATGAAGGCGATATTTTGCTTCTCGAACACGATTCCGAGCACCACCGCGATGATGCCTAGCGCCACCGTCGTGATGCGTGATACGCGCAGCTCCTTTTCGCTGCTGGCGTGGCCTTTCCTGAACACGGTCGAGTACAGGTCGTGCGAGACCGCCGAAGCGCCGGACAGGGTCAGGCCCGCGACCACCGCGAGTATGGTGGCGAACGCCACCGCCGAGATAAAGCCGAGGAAGATATTGCCGCCGACGGCGTTGGCAAGATGGATCGCCGCCATGTTATCGCCGCCCAGCAGCTTGCCGGCAGCATCCTTGTAGGCCGGATTGGTGCTCACCAGGACGATCGCGCCAAATCCGATAATGAATGTCAGCAGGTAAAAATAGGCGATCCAGGTAGTTGCCCAGAATACCGACTTGCGCGCTTCCTTTGCGCTCGGGACGGTAAAAAAGCGCATCAGGATGTGCGGCAAGCCGGCCGTGCCGAACATCAGCGCCATGCCGAATGAGATGGCTGAGATCGGGTCTTTGATGAATCCGCCTGGCGCCATGATCGCGTCTTTTTTGGGATGAAGCTCGACCGATTTTGCGAACAGCCCCTCGGGACTGAAGTTGAACTGCCACAGCACCATGAAAGCCATGAACGTGGCACCGGCAAGCAACATGCCGGCCTTGATTATCTGCACCCATGTGGTGGCGGTCATGCCGCCGAACAGGACATAAATCATCATCAGCGATCCGACGATGACGACGGCAAGCCAGTATTCCAGGCCGAACAGCAGCTTGATCAACTGGCCGGCGCCGACCATCTGCGCAATCAGGTAGAACGCCACCACCACCAGAGTGCCCAAGGCGGCGAAGACCCGGATCGGCGCCTGTTCAAATCGATATGCGGCGACATCTGCGAAGGTGAACCGGCCGAGGTTGCGCAAGCGCTCCGCCATCAGAAACGTAATGACAGGCCAGCCGACCAGGAAGCCGATGGAATAGATCAGGCCGTCATAGCCGTTCAGGTAGACCGCAGCCGAAATGCCGAGGAACGATGCGGCCGACATGTAGTCGCCGGCGATTGCCAGGCCATTTTGAAAGCCGGTGATGCCGCCGCCCGCGGTATAAAAATCCGCGGCTGATTTGGTCTTGGCGGCCGCCCATTTGGTAATGAACAGGGTGAAAACCACGAACACGGCGAACATCGCAATCGCAGTCCAGTTGGTCGGCTGCCTGACGGCCTGCCCCAGGTCATCGCCGGCTGCCGTGGCGGCGGCGGCGAATGAAAGCAACACAAGAGCGGCCACGCTGTGAAGGATTTTCATGACAGTGCATCTCTTCGTATCTCGGCCGTCAGGTCATCGAATTCCCTGTTGGCGCGCCAGACATAGATCCCGGTGATTACTACGGTAAAGACAATGACGAACAGCCCGACCGGTATGCCCCAGGTCATGACACCATTACCTATTTTTCGGGCGAGGAGTTCCTTGTCAAAGGCAATCAGGAGAATGTAGCCGTAGTACACGATGAGCATTAGCGCTGCAAGAATCCAGCCGAATCTGGAGCGCGTGGAAACAAGTTTTTGATACCTCGGATTGGACTTGATTTTTCGAACGAGATCCTGTTCCATTGCCTGTCTCCTGGAGTTACATGATTACCCGTTTCATAGTCCGTATGGAACGGAATGCGGCGCAATACTATTTTCGGGAAATATCCGGGGCTCGATTAGAAAGGCCGTTGTCTGCAATCAAAAATTCCTGCGGCCCTGGCGTGGCGCTGCTGTATTCTTTAATTCTGGTTTATCTCTCATCGATTAAACTGAGAAAAGTCAATAAGCGCCACCGGGAAGGACAAATAAGGCCGTATACCATGGTGGTCAGGGCTGCGGTCGGCCGGATGGGTTGAAAAATTCGGCTTGTATCGGGCCAGCGCCGGTCAGCGTATTTTTTTAGCCTGAGCCGTTGCGTATCCGTCCCGCAATTCCCGCTTCAATACTTTGCCGATTGCACTGCGCGGCAGGCTCGCGGTCAGTTCCACTGCGGCCAGCCTCTGCGTCTTGCCCAGCCTCTCGTTGGCCCAGGCCAGTAGTTGCGCGGCACTGAATGCCGACTCCGCCTTCAGCACCACGAAGCCCACCGGCGTCTCGCCCCACACCGGCGATGGAACACCCACCACCGCCGCCTCGGCCACTTCCCGATTGCCGCGCAATACAGCTTCCAGGTCGCTTGGGTAAATATTGAAGCCGCCAGAAATAATCATGTCCTTCTTGCGATCGAGCAGGGTAAGAAATCCATCCTGATCGAAACGCCCGAGGTCTCCGGTGCGGATGAACCGCTTGCCGCTGCGATCGAACCATTCTGCTTCAGCGGTTTTGTCCGGCTGATTGTAATAGCCGCTCATCATGGCGCCTGAATGGCCGGCCACTTCCCCGATTTCACCAGGCGCAGCTTCACGTCCGTCTTCATCGATCAGGCGGATGTCGTGTCCAGGCGCCGGTTGGCCCACGGTATGCAGCTTGCCGGGATATTCATGCGCCGCCAGAATACAGGTGCCGCCGCCTTCGGTCATGCCGTAGTACTCGATCAGCCCGCCCGGCCAGCGCTCCAGAATATCCGCCTTGAGTGCCGCTGAAAACGGCGCGCTGGTACAAAACTTCATGTGGAACGATGACAAATCATAACGGCCGAAATCGGGATGCGCCATCAGCCGCTGATATTGCACTGGCACCAGCATGGTATGGGTGACGCGGTGCCTTTGCGCCAGCGCCAGGTAGGCCGCGGCATCGAACTTCGCCATTAGGACGATGGCGCCCCCCATGGCGATGGCGGGGAAGAAACTGACCAGCGTCGTATTCGAATAAAGTGGCGTCGATAACAGGGTCACCGCATCCGTGCCGTAACCGTTTGGCCTGGCGCGCTGCACATGCATCCAGCGCATTGAAAACGGCTGCATGATGCCCTTTGGCGTGCCGGTGGTGCCGGATGAATAAATGATATTAAGCGGCCAGTCAGGTTCGGGCGTGACGCCGGCTGGCCTCGCCCCGGGGTTGCCTAGCCAGTCATCCCAGGGCAGGCAGGCGTCGATATCGCCGCTGTTGTCGAGGGCAACGCGGGGCATGCCGATATTTTCCCCGGCATTGGTCAATATCGCGCCGCTGCCCGCATCGATGAAGAGCAGGCGCGCGCCGGAATCGGCGATCATCGCCGCCAGGCTGTCCGCGGTGGAAGAGGGGGCGAGCGGAGCGACCGCGACGCCTGCGCGCAATGCGCCGAGAAACAGCGCCGCATAGTCGATCGAGGTGCCGGCGCAAATGGCGATCGTGTCGCGCGGACGCAAGCCATCGCGTTGCAACGCGGCGGCAATCCGGTCCATCAATGCATCCAGCCCGCGGTAGTCGAGTGATCGGGCGCCCTGTATCAGCGCGGGATGATCGGGCTGGCTAGCCGCGTAAGCCCGGATCAAATCCGGAATGGTTCCGAAGGGTTGGTCCAGCAGATCGGTAATGCGCATGGTTCAAACTTTGCTCAAAAATTAATCAGGCGAGCCGGGCCCGCTTATAACGCGGCATATACCAGGTTACGGAAAAGCTGGCGGAAATGCGCGCGCTGCTCGGGCGCCTGCATCAGCCAGATCGCCACCAGGTTCTCGGCCGGATCGATCCAGAAATAGGTTCCACCCATTCCGCTCCAGTTGAAATCGCCGACCGAACCCGCGGTAATAGCCGCCCCGGCGCTGGTGCGTACCGCGAATCCGAGGCCGAAGCCGTATCCCGGACCGGGCAGGTAGGAGTTGCCCGAGGCTGCATCAGGCATGCCGCCCAGATGATCGCTCGCCATATATTCCACGGTTTTTCGTGACAGGATGCGTACGCCGTCCAGGATGCCGTAGTTGGCGATCATGCTCGCGAACCGCAGGTAATCATGCGCCGTCGACACCATGCCGCCGCCGCCGGACTGAAACGAGGGCGGGCTGCGTACGTCGATCAGCTTGACCGGTTTGCCGCTATCCGGATCGAGCGCAAACGGTTCGGCGATACGATGCTGTTCCGCGGGCGGCACCCAGAAGCCGGAATCGACCATCCCGAGCGGTTTCAAAATGCGCTGGTCGAGGTAGGCCTCCAGCGAGGTGCCGGCAATACGTTCTATCAGGGCGCCGAGTACGTCGGTCGAGCGCGAGTATTCCCAAACGGTGCCCGGATGATGGGCCAGCGGCAGTTCGGCAAGACGTTTCACCAGCTCGGTATTGGTGATCTCCCTTCGTTCCGCGCCCGATTTACGATACTCGGCCTTGACCAGCGACTCGCCGAAAATGCCATAGGTGAGCCCGGACGTATGGCGCAGCAAATCCTGTACCGTCATTTCGCGCGCGGCGGGCACCAGCGCCAGCGCCGCGCGGCCATCGCTGCCGATCGTTTCTACGCCGACCTTCAGGTTGGTTAGTTCCGGCAAGTACTTCGAAACGGGATCGCCGATCAGTAGCTTGCCGTCCTCCACCAGCATCATGATACCGGCCGACACAATCGGCTTGGTCATTGAGTAGATACGGAAAATTGTGTCCATTGTCATCGCGGCGGCGCCGGCCG
>JAQGMO010000259.1 GCA_028292315.1 Herminiimonas sp.
CGTTGCCGGAACAGCGGCACGCGCCGTAAGGCGCCGCGTTGCGGGTCGATGAACCGGCCAGCAGTTTTTTAGTGAATAGCGTCGCCTCGATACCGAAACTGGATTCGGTTTCGCGTACCAGCGTATAACCATTGCGCAGGTAAAATGCCTGAGCCCCGAGCGTGCTTGCGACCTGGACCGAGGGCATCTGCCACGCGACGGCCTGGGCTTCCAGCGCGTTGAGCAGCGCCTTGCCGGTGCCGGTAAAGCGAACTTCGGGAACAACGTGGCACAAGGCGATTTTTCCCTTGCGGGTGAGCAGGCCGACGCCGACCACTTCCCCGCCCATGGTGGCGACCACCGCGAAGTTTGCCGGTGAAGAAAACCACGCGGTCACGGTTTCGGGCGTCTTGTTGCGCAACCACGAATCGAGTATCGCTTCGTCGTTCCGATGATCTTCCACGCAGCATTCCACGATCGAACGACGCAACAATCCGGATACCACCGCAGCGTCGGAAACACACGCTGCGCGTATCGCGAGACCTGTTCCACAGGGAACGCCGGTCTGGTTCTGGCTAATCGCAATAAGCTGCTCGTCCACGATGATCTATTGCTTCAAATAAAGTTTGATCATAGCTTCGCCTACTTGATACAGCAACGATGCCGATACGTTCTGTGCCAAAAGCCAACAACGAAATGCACAAAGTTATTCCTTGCGGAAATTTTTTATGAAAATTGAATGACGGAATTGCATGTTATGACCATTGGGCAGTCTCTTTTCTGCGATGCCGCACTGGCAAGGCGATGGCCGGATGCGTTTAAAAAGATGAACCGTTTACAAGCCTGTTACATTGACATGCTGTTCATCAACCTGCCTCGTCAACCTGCTTCGCAATCCATACCTTCAATCCTTGTTCGATTGCCACGCGTGGGGATTGAACAATTCGCCTATTCATCTGTATGATTGCCAAACACAAACATGAATGCCATGGGAAGTCACGATGCAACGACCGCACGCAGACGCACGGCAAAAGCTTTACGATGACATTCGTCCGCAGCACATGACGCCTTTGTGGGAAGTGCTGCACGCGCTGGTGCCGGCGCAGCCTGCAACGCCCTGTGTGCCGGCTTTCTGGCGTTATCAGGATGTACGCCCCTACCTGATGCAGGCCGGTGAACTGATCACGGCCGAGGAAGCGGTGCGGCGCGTGCTGATCCTGGAAAATCCGGCGCTGCCCGGGCAATCCGCCATTACCCGGTCGCTGTACGCCGGCCTGCAGCTGATCCTGCCCGGCGAGATCGCGCCGTCGCACCGGCATGTGCAGTCCGCATTGCGCTTCGTAATCGAAGGCAAAGGCGCCTACACGACTGTCGCCGGCGAGCGCACCACCATGTATCCCGGCGACTTCATCATTACGCCGTCATGGACCTGGCATGACCACGGCAATGAAGGCATGGACGGCGTCACCGAACCGGTCGTCTGGCTCGACGGACTCGATATCCCGATGGTGCGGTTCTTCGACGCCGGCTTCGCCGAAAACGGCAATGCCGGCAAGTCGCAGACCGTATCGCGTCCCGAAGGCAGCAGCTATGCCCGGTTCGGGGCCAACATGGCGCCGGTCCGGCATGACCGTAAGGGCCTCACCTCGCCCATCTTCAGCTATCCGTACAGCCGCACCAGGGAAGCGCTCCATGCATTGATGCAGGGATGCGAAACCGACGCGTGGGAAGGCATCAAACTGAAGTACATCAATCCGGCCACCGGCGGCTATGCCATGCCGACCTTGGCCACCTTCATGCAATTGCTGCCCAAGGGATTCACCGGAAAGCGTCATCGCAGCACCGATGGCACCGTCTATTGCGTGACCGAAGGCAGCGGCATTGCGCACGTCGGCGGCGAACAGTTCAGCTTCGGCCCCCGGGATGTATTCGTGGTCCCCTCGTGGACGCCGGTCTCCTTCGATGCGCACCAGGAGGTCGTACTGTTCAGTTTTTCCGACCGTCCGGTCCACGAGGCGCTAGGCATGTTGCGTGAGGAATTCCTGGAATGAGCGCTTCCTGCCAAGCGCGATTATACTGTTCATAAATACAGTATAATTACTGACTTCGCCTGTCCGAGCCACTTACTCATGTATCTCATTAATAAATATTCCGGCGTTGCGGAAGAAGTTTCCGACGCCGGCATGCAAGGCGAGGAAAGCGAGAAGGTCATCACGCGCACCTCGGACCGCAAGAAGAATCCCGGCCGCAAAGTGAGTAAATCCAGTACGACCGCGCCAGGCGAGTTCACGCGCAGTTCCGATCGCAAGCCGCGTTACCCGAAAAAAACCGCGAATGAACCCCGTGAGGCTCCGGCGCACTCGAGCAAGTCCTATGCCGTATGGCTGCTGGCGCGCCGCGATTACAGCGCCGTCAACCTGCGCAAGAAACTGGTAATGCGGGGCTATTCGGAAGAACAGGCCGATGAAGCATTGCAGTTCGTCATCGCCAATAACTTTCAAAATGACAAGCGCTTCGCGGAACAGCGTTCGCGCGGCGCCGAAAACCGCGCCGGCAACGTCCGGATCGAAATGACCTTGCGTCAAAAAGGCATCGCGCCCGATCTGGCCAGGGAACAGGTGGGCCAGCTGGGGCCCGAAGAAGAACGCGTCGTTCTTGCGGCGTCAAAGTTTGCGGCGCACGTCTCAAGGGAATCGATGACGCCGGAGTTGAAAGCAAAAATTTACCGCTTCCTGGCTTACCGCGGGTTTTCATCGAAGGCGATACGGGTCGCGATCGACTCGCTCAATCGCGCCGCGACAGCGCAGCGCGAGGAATAAAAGTCCCGCGAACAGCCCGCGGCCGGATTCAGATCAGGCCGAACCAGCCCAGGAGCGCGCCCGCGCCCAGCAGCCATAACAGATGCAACTTGGTTCGCCAGATGATCAGCGCGGTGACTGCAGTCGTCGCCCACAGCTTCCAGTCCGTTGCCGGATTGCTGTGCGCGCTAGCCAGGATCCAGCTGGTCGCGATCAGCAGTCCGATGACAATTGGCGCCATGCCCTGCTTGAAAGCGCGCACGGCGCGCAACTCACGGTTCTTGTGGCCCCAGCGTGCTGCCAGGTAAGTCAGCGTCGTGCTGGGCAGCAGGATGCCGGTCATGGTGACGAATACGCCCAACAAACCGGCCGCCATGCCACCCGAGTTGACCCCGACATTCCAGCCCATCAGGGCCACGAACAGAACGTTCGGCCCTGGCGAAGCCTGGGCCAAGGTCACCGAGGCGCTGAACTGCGGATCGGTCAGCCAGCCTTGCTGGACGACCAGATAGCGATGCATTTCGGGGGTAGTGGTAATTGCGCCGCCCACCGCAAGCAGGGACAGCGTCAAGTAGTGCGTGAACAGGCCGAGCCAGTCGGCCCATTGCAAATCAAGATGCAGCGCTTCACTCATGGCTTGAGCTTCCGGTACGTCAGCGTGCAGGCAATGGCGCCCAGTCCGAGCAGCGCATAGCCGAGCGGGAGGCGCAACAGTGCGACCATGATGAAACAGGCCGCGCAGAATGCTGCGCAAAGCGGCGTCCGCAGCGGATGTTTTTTGAGGGCGCGCAGCAGCTTGAATCCGGTTGCCGCAATCAACCCGGCAGCGACCGCGCTCATCCCGCGCAATGCACCGGCAACACCCGGATGGCCGGCGAAGTGCGAATAGACCAGCGCCAGCAGAAGGATCACGATCAGGGGCGCGGTGAGCATGCCGGCCAGTGCCACCATGGCACCGCGCAAGCCGAAATAACGGTCGCCGATCATCATCGCAAGGTTGACGACATTCGGACCGGGCATGATTTGCGCCACGGCCCACTCCTCCACGAATTCTTCATTCGTCATCCAGCGCTTTTTCTCCACCAGCTCGCGCTGCACCACAGCAAGCACGCCGCCGAAGCCTTGCAAGGCGAGCACGGTTAATGAAATGAAGAGGTCGGTCAGCGACTGAGGTTGAGAGCGGTCCGGCTGCGGGGCGAGATTCGTGGCGTGATGATGATTCATCACCATATTATAAACGGGGTCGCTGATTTGGCTGCGGGTGCGCCTTGCGTGGCGTTCAGGCCGTGGCTTTGGCGCGTCCGAAGGCGCGCCGCGCAACGGTGACGATGCCGAGCGCGATGGCTCCGGCCACGATGCCGGCCAGCGCATCGAGCAAGGTCGGCGTCAGCGCCTGCAGCACCGGTCCCACGGTGGGAATGGAGCCGGCGCGTTCCGCCACGCTGACAATCCATTCATGCGCGCTATGGATGCCGTGGGTCAGGATGCCGCCGCCTACCATGAACATGGCGGCGGTTCCAATGATCGACAGGCTCTTCATCATGTAAGGGGCGGCTTTTAATATGCCGCGGCCGGTCGCGCGCTGGAATCCGCTGTCGCGCCGGCTTAAATAGAGCCCTGCGTCGTCGAGCTTGACGATGCCGGCCACCAGGCCATAGACGCCGACGGTCATGATGGCCGCGATCCCGGTCAACACCGCGACCTGGGTAGTGAGCGGCTGGTCCGCCACCGTTCCGAGCGTGATGGCGATGATTTCGGCGGACAGGATGAAGTCGGTGCGAACCGCTCCCTTGATCTTGCCTTTTTCAACCTCGACGATATCCGCGGCCGGATTGGCCAGCGCTTTTACATGGTCAGCATGGTGAGCAACATCTTCCTCTTTGCTATGCACCATCTTGTGCGCGAGTTTTTCAAATCCTTCGTAGCAAAGATAGAGCCCGCCCACCATCAGCAGCGGCGTCACCAGCATCGGCGCGAAGGCGCTGATTGCCAATGCCGCCGGCACCAGGATCGCCTTGTTCTTCATCGATCCCTTCGCCACTGCCCAGACTACCGGCAATTCGCGATCGGCTTTCACGCCCGACACCTGCTCGGCGTTCAGGGCAAGATCGTCGCCGAGCACGCCCGCTGTCTTTTTGGCGGCGACTTTTGTCATGACGGACACATCATCCAGCACGGACGCGATGTCATCGATCAGGGTCAGGAGACTGGATACGGCCACGGTGGAATTCCTTACAAGGAAATTGAAAACGAAGACAATGAATGCGATCGATCATTGCAACTGTCATTGCTGCGCCTGGATGTCATCTTGGCGGTCGGGGGATAATACTTTGCCACTGCGCTTTGCCACTGCGGCTGCCATCGCGCATGGCGCCCGCGGTACGCGCAGGATGAAACCAGCCGGCAGGCGAGAGAATGATATGCGCGACTCTCGATCGGGAAGCGCGCTGGTCGTGGGATGGCACGGCACAGCAATTGCAAAGCGATACCTTATCCATTCAATGCGGCCTCGGTAAATCCGGACCGGGCACCGCGCAATGTACCATCGCCTCGTCCCGTCCCACGGCCAGCGCGCTCACAGCTTCACTTTACAGAAACTTGCGCGCGAGATCTTGAGACGCATCAAGTTGCGCGGTGCGCTACAACGAGGCCCGCAAATAAAAAAGAAGCAAGCCGATAGGCCGGATTCTGTTACGGCGAAGCAGGACGAACCCGCTCGCTATGACAGCCATTCATCTAGGCCGTGAATTGCTTCACGGCTCAAGCTTCCTACCCGCACGCTCCGCGAGCAACATCAACGCGTGCCTATTTGGAATTGCTCCGGGTGGAGGTTACCGCGTTTCACCGTAACTTAATACGCTCGTCTCTGTGGCCCTATTCCGCGCCTTGCGACGGACGGCCGTTAGCCGTCACCCTGCTCTATGGAGTCCGGACCTTCCTCCCGCCGGCGCTGCAACGAATCGCAGCTCCGGCCAGCGGCTGTCTGGCCTGCTTCGGGCGTCATTGTAGCGGAAGAAACGACAGCCGCCGCCGCAGATCGCGCTGGCCGGATGTCCATCCGGTAAAAGCACGTAAAATTACGCGATTGACACAGGGAAATTAAATTCCACCACCCAGCCTTCAGGACAGCATGCGCGTTATTTTGCCCAGCCTTGCCGCCGCAGCCATGCTGTGCTTCGTCGCCGCGAGCGCCGACGCCATGCCGCGCTTGCAGCGCGTGATCGAGGCCAGGGAGTTGCGGGTCTGCATCTGGCCCGACTACTACGGCGTGACCTACCGCAATCCGAAGACCCGGCTGCTATCGGGTCTCGATATCGACATCGCCGCCGAACTCGGGAAGGATCTCGGCGTCGCGGTGCGCTTTGTCGACAGCAGTTTCCCCAAGCTGGTCGAGCGGCTGGTGCATGACGACTGCGACATCGCCATGCACAGCGTCGGCATCACGCCGGAGCGCCGCAGCCAATTGCTTTTCACCCAGCCCACCATGCGCAGCGACGTCTATGCAATTGCCTCCCGCTCCTCGGCTGCGGTGCGGCGCTGGGAAGACCTGGACAAGCCGGGCCGCGTGATCGCGGTGCAGGCGGGAACCATCATGGAACCGCTGATGCGGAAAACCCTGAAGCAGGCGCGCCTGCTTGCGGTGCAGCCGCCGCAAACCCGCGAGCAGGAAGTCGAGTCCGGCAGCGCCGACGAGTTCATGTCCGACTTTCCCTATAGCCAGCGGATGCTGGCCCTGACCGACTGGGCGCGCCTGGTCAGCGCACCGGCGCCCTTTCATCCGCTCGACTATGCCTATGCGCTGGCGCCGGGCGAGGCCAGCCTGCTGAACCGGGTCGATGTATTCATCGACACCATCCG
>JAQGMO010000346.1 GCA_028292315.1 Herminiimonas sp.
TTTAATGACCGCTAGGATACGATTTCTTACCCGCTCTCTTTCTTCCGGAGCAATATGGTTTGTCCACGCCTTGCCGGAATTTACTTCTGCATATGAAAAACCGTACATGTTCTGAACACCCGGGCTCCACCAGATGCGGTCCGAACCGAGATCCCAGTCCCAGATGACGTCGGTCGTTGCCTGAGTGACTAGCCTGAGTCGTTCCTCGCTCTCGCGCAAGGCCTCTTCAGCCTGCATTCGATAGCTTATGTCGGTAATGTAGCCTTCCAGGGCATAAAAATTACCTTTTTCATCACGGATGCCGTTGCCCTGTTCCCAAACCCACTTTTGTTGCCTGTCCGCGGTAGAAATGCGATACGTCAATTGAAAAGAATGATCCGCCCGGAGCGCAGCCTGGACTTCCTGGGCCACTCGTTCCCGGTCATCACGATGGACCAGATCCCGGTACCTGGCGCGATGTTCTCCAAGGAATTCTTCGGGTTGATACCCTGTCAACCGGCAGGCGCCGGCGCTCACAAATTCCATGCTCCAGAATTCGTCGTTGAGACATCGATAAACCATCCCGGGCAAATTGCTTAGCAACATCTCCAAGGAGGGCTTTACTTTCCAGCGCTTGGACGATTGCACCATACTGTCCGTTCCGTGGGCTATTCTCGCGGTGAGCAAGCGATATGAATTGGCATTAAGCCGTCGCAATAATTACCGAGGCTAGCGCAACACCATCCAATCGGCCTGTTTAACCAGAGACCCTGGAAACGATGCAACGTTCAACCGGAGCGGTTCATATTCTTTTGCAGTGTTATCACTGTCGCTTCGCCGGCCGTGCTCAATCCTTGTATAGTTGCACGACAGGCTTGCCATCATTTGTTATGTAACCGCGATACATACCCTTCGTGTTAAAGCTGCATTTAATGTTGCCCCCGGCATCAAGCGCGATCACGCCGCCTTCGCCACCCTTGCTTTCCAGGGCGCAGTAAATAGCCTGGTCGACCGCGTCTGAAAGCGACGCCTTCGTATATTTCATGCGTGCAGCGATATCGTAAGCAAGCAGCGCGCGCATGAAATATTCCCCCACGCCGGTCCCGGATATTGCGGCTGTAGCATTATCGGCATAGGTGCCGGCGCCGATGATCGCCGAGTCTCCAACCCGACCGTACAGTTTGTTGGTGAGCCCACCGGTTGACGTGGCGGCCGCAAGATTGCCAAGGCAATCAAGGGCGACCGCGCCGACAGTGCCGAATTTATTATCGGACTGCCGGTCATGCGATGGTGGAGCGGACGTGCTGGCCGGCCGGTCATCGTGGTCCGGCCGCACGCGTTCTTTTTCCCTGGCTTTTTGCAGCTGGTCCCATCGGTGCCGGGTAAAGAAGTACGCCTGGTCGACGATCTCAGAATTATGTAACGCGGCGAACCGGTCGGCCCCATCGCCAATCAATAACACGTGCCTGCTCCTGTCCATGACAGCGCGCGCGGCCACGATCGGGTTTTTCACCGTTGTCACGCCAGCGACGGCGCCGGCATCGCCCGACCTGCCATCCATAATCGCCGCATCCATTTCAATCATGCCGTCATGAGTGAAAACCGATCCTTTGCCCGCGTTGAACAGGAAATCGTCTTCGAACGCCATGGTTGCTGCCATCACCGCGTCCACACTGTGGCCGCCTGCGGCCAATATCCGGTAACCTGCCTGCAACGCGCGCTCGAGCCCGATGCGGTATTGCGCCTCGACCGCCGGGGTCATGGTTTTACGCGTGATCGCACCGGCACCGCCATGAACGACGAGCGTATTGCGCTGCCTATCCGGCGTATCAGGCGTTTCAGGCATGGTCTCGGATCCCGTTACGTAAATTTCTGATGTCGGCAGGCACAACGGCCGCACCGTCGTAAAATAAGCATACACCGCAACCGGTATGGATTCGACCCCTTTCCAATGGCCTCGCAACAAGTGATCCTGCAACTTGCCGCACCCACCAACGCGCGGGCAATCGCGGAAATGTCGCGCGACGTAATCGAGACGGGGCTGGGCTGGTCCTGGACGCGCGACCGGGTGGAACACGAGATACGCAGGCGCGACACCCTGGTGCTCTGCGCGCGTCATGATGAAAAAATCGTTGGGTTTGCGATCATGAACTTCGGGGATGAAACGGCGCATCTTGCGCTGTTTGCGGTGCGGCCGCCATTTCAACGGAGCGGAATCGGCCGGCAAATGTTTGAATGGCTGAGAGAGTCGGCGGTCACTGCCGGCATTGCTATTATTCAGCTCGAACTGCGTGCCGGCAATATGGCGGCACGGCGATTTTACCGCTCGCTCGGATTCGATGAAGTCGGACTCCTCCATGGGTACTATCAGCAGCGCGAGTCGGCACTGCGCATGGTGCTCGACTTGCGACAATCCGCCATGCGATCCGGCGGTTAAGCTTTCATCCGCGAACTCTGCAAGCGGGCGCAAAGCAAGGCCGGACGACGGCCTTCGCATCGTGTATTTACCCCGGCATGGTCGCAAAACAAAATGATCCTGCAGCCCGGAGCAGGCCGGGCTGTTCAATTGCGAAAAACCGGGGCGGGGTTTCCAGCTTACTGGGCCGGCGTCGGCGTCGGCGTAGCCGATGGCGAGCCTGTTGCAGAAGTTGGCACCGGTTGAGCAGAGCAGGTAAAACTTGGCGTAGTACTACTGCCTCCGCTCGACTGCGAACACAGTACTACCCTGTTGTTAGCCACATCGATAAACCATGTTGAGACAGTCGATGCGCCGGAAGGATTGGATGCGCCAAACAGTGGTATGTAAGGAATCGAACTTGAACTTCCTGTCGAAGGCGTCGAAGGTGTCGAGGGTGTGGGAGTCGGCTGTGCTTGTGCAAACGCAAACTGGGCTGGAATCGCGAGCGTCGCGATTAGAAGAGAAATGGGTTTCATATGTCACTCCTGGTGGGTTGGAACCGCACTTTCATTTTGGCGATCGAGCTCAAAAGCGCAATGCGGCGACGGCAATCTCGTCGCATTGATCGGCCATTTTTTTTAAATATTTTAGAGATTTGGCTCAAACCATTTCTTATCGGTGACAGCTTTGTATTACAAAAGAACCAGCGGCAAAGTCAGTCTGCCTCCGTGGCATTGATTCAGCCATACGTCCATGCGTTACGCAATGGAGCGAAGTGTCGACCGGCAGCGCCGCAAGCTGCCGAGCAGCGGCAAGCTTCCCGGCGGGAAGCGCGGGCTTGCGGGTGGCATCCTTGAACCTTGAACTTAGCGCAGCCCGTGAAATCTCAGGAGCATTGGCCTCCCTGTTCACCGGCGGCACTTTTACATTCGCTATAGCGGCAAGTGAGGCACAAGCCGTTCGCGACGCTTGCGTTACGAAGCGGGGCACACGCTGACAGCCGCCAATTCAATGAGAGGTTCCATATGGACAGCTCCGATGAAATCGATGCACTGACTCACGCGATTTCCACGCTTACCGCGAGAAATGATGTCATGTCGGCAGTCCTTGCCGGTGTGCTCGAAGCCGCCAAAGGCAATCCTGACGTTGCCAAAGCGGTAGCCGCCCGGTTACAGCAGGAATATAATGTGCAGCGTGCAAAACCGCAGAGCGACCACTATCTGCAAAGTTTTGAGGTGATGCGTGAATACTTCCGGGTATTGATTGAGTAGCGGCCGGGCAGTGGTCGTTTGGATTACGCCAGAAGTCTGCACGCTGTTCGATCTCCCGCGGCCATGAAGAAAACCGCCCGATTGCAGATCTCGTTCGAATTGAAGACATGTCTGACCCTTACCATCTCCAGCGATTTGCCGATGCCCAGCAGCCAGTCTATGAAACCGTGCGCAAGGAACTGCGGGAAGGCGCGAAGCGTAGTCACTGGATGTGGTTTATTTTCCCGCAGATCGAAGGGCTGGGCCGCAGCGCTCTTGCGCGCAAGTTCGCGATCTCGTCGTTTGATGAAGCGAGGGCCTATCTGGCGCACCCGCTTCTCGGGCCGCGGCTGCGCGAATGCAGCCGCCTGGTGCATGACGTGCAGGGGCGCTCGGTCGAAGCTATTTTCGGCGCACCCGACGACATGAAGTTCCGATCGTCGATGACCCTGTTCTCGTGCGCCGCTTCCGACAACCAGCTTTTCAATGATTGCCTGGAAAAGTATTTCGGCGCAGAGCCCGATTCCGCCACGCTCGCATTACTGCGTGCGCGGCAAAACAGTTAACGTCCGCCTGGCCCACGCTGAATGTTTCGCACCGTGGCCGAGCCCGGTTGCAGCGCCGCCTCGCCATCATCGAACAGGACCTGCCATTCACTCCACAGGCCGGCTGGATACCTCAGCTGGATACGGCCAATGACGGTAAAGCCCTTGCCGCCGAAACTGCCTGAGGTGCCGATCCGGAGCGGTGAGTAATCCTCCAGGACTTCGGACATGCGCCCCATGTGCCTGGCGGAATCGGCGTCCTTCAGAACGGTGGTCTTGCAATACCCGCAAACCGCCATGACCGAATCATGCGACTTGAACTTAACCGGAGCGCCGCAGTTCGGACATGAAACAGGTTGCATACCGGCGTCCGTTGAACCGATCGGTTTCTGAAGCACTTTCGCCCTTGCATCGTCATAGTCGGCTTGCGAGATTGGCGCTATCCTGTTCGAGCATGCCCCCCTGTCGGGGTTCTCGATGTTTGAAGAGGCGGCCTGGCGGGGGTATCATGCCGCGCTACGCGCTGCCGGATAGGGCTGCCGCAAACAAATTAACCATGAAACAGGTCTTGAAATGTCAAGTGCAAGCAGAAACATAGTGCCCGCGGTCGAAACTGGCGGTGATAAATCACTGGGGAAGGTCGCGTACGAGCATCTCCGCCAGGCGATCGAAAACGGCAGCCTCAAGCCTGGCGACCGCGTCAGCGTGAATGGCCTGGCCGAGATGATGAACCTCAGCAGGACCCCGGTGCGCGAGGCGATATCATGGCTTGAAACCGATGGGCTGGTCGCTCATGAACCGGCGCGCGGGAGAGTCATCGCCTCGCTTGACCACCAGATGGTCAATGAGCTTTCCGAGATCCGGATCGTGCTGGAAGTGAAAAGCGTGGAACTGGCAGCGCGCAATGCCTCGGTTGCGGAAATCGAACTATTGCGCGAGATGCTGGCGATCGAGGAATCGCTGCTCGACGATCCGGCCCGGCGGGATCGTCATAACCGCCGCTTCCACGCGGCGATTTATCGCTGCGCGCATAACCGCTACCTGATCAGCACGCTCAATGCCCTCCACGCACCGATGCTGCTGCTGGGTCCCGCGGCGGCAACCGATCCTGAACGACAGCGGCAGGCCTATGCCGAGCATGTGGCTCTGGTCGATGCGATCAGCCGGCGCGATGCTGAAAAGGCGGCTGAAGTAATTACTCACCATCTGGTTAGCGGTCAGCGGCTGCGGATTAAAAATATTCTGCGCCAGCTCGACAACGAAATATAGAAGCCTTACGGTGAAATGGGCGCCATGAATTCGAGTGATTTTGATTGAATTCAATTGAATTCAATCAAAATTGCTTCTATTATATGGCCTCGATTATCCGACCCACTTTATTCGACAACCATCATGCGTCTGCTTACATTTTGTCCTCGCAATACCGATACCCCCCTGTTGGGCGTGCGCATCGGCGAACGGATCCTGAACCTTGGCGCGGCCGCGACGGCTGCCGGCGAATCCGGCATCCCCGCCAGCATGAAGGCGCTGCTGGCGGCCGGCCCGCAAGCCATGCAGCGCGTGCAGGCACTGGCGGACGCCGCGCAGGCCGGCGATGCGCGCTTTGCGCAGGCATGGGTTGCCGAATCGGAGATTCGCTATCTGCCGCCGATACCGGACGCCGACAAATTCCTCTGCGTCGGCAAAAACTATCGCCAGCATCTTGAAGAGCTCAAGCGCACCAACCTGATCCGTGAAATACCGGAAGAGCCGACCAGCTTCATCAAGCTCAATTCCTGCCTCGCGGGCCACAAGGAACAGGTGGTGATACCGGACGGCGTGGTCCGGCTTGACTACGAACCCGAGCTGGTATTCGTGATCGGAAAGCGCGCGCTCGGGGTGAAAAAGGCGGACGCATTCGACTATGTGGCCGGCGTCACGA
>JAQGMO010000353.1 GCA_028292315.1 Herminiimonas sp.
AATGCACGAAGCCGGGCAGGGGAGAATGATAGAATTGTGGTTTTCGGATCGTTCCTAACCGTCGCGGGTGTGATGGAAGCCCGAAAAGCCGAATATCACTGAGAGATTGATCAATTATCGCATGGCCTTGTTCTCGTTTCTCCGTAAAAACAAGCAGGAAACCGGCGCCGGCGAGCGTCCGTTCCAGTCGCGCGCCGAAGATGAATCGCAGGCAGTCCGCAACCGCGGAAAGCGTAAATCGGGCAAACAGGGTAATCAAGCGGTTGATCCGGTTTTGCCGGAAAAGAAACGTGCGCGCCGCCGCCTCGTCGGCGCGATTGCGCTGGTGCTGGCGGCCGTGATCGGCTTGCCGATGTTCCTGGATTCGGAACCGAAGCCACTGGCCGACGATATTGCAATCGATATCCCTTCCAGGGACAGGAAGCTGCCGGCTGGCGCCCGCACTCCGGTGCCGCCGGCCGCGGATGCGAAGATCCCGCCAACGGCCGCGCTCGACAAAAATGAAGAGCTGATCGAAGCGCCCGGCGCCGATGCCGCGTCATCAAAAGCGGAAGGTCGCCAGGGGCTATCGGGCAAGTCCGTCGTAAAGCATGAATCTGTAAAGCAGGAACCTGCAAGGCAAGAGGCTGCGAAGCCGGACACTGTTAAACCGGAATCGGTGAAGCCGGAATCCACAAGGTTGGAAGCGGCGAAGCAGGAAACGCAGGCCGAAGCCAGGCGAACCGCAAAGACCGAGTCGGAATCCCGATCGGCCGCGCCGGCGGCGGACAAAGCAACAGAGAGTGCGCGCGCGCGTGCATTACTCGAAGGAAAATCGGACGGTGAAGCGGACAAGGCTGATAAAAAGCCGAGCAAGTTCATCATCCAGGTTGCCGCGCTGGCCACCCAGGATAAGGTGGATGAGTTGCAGGGCAAACTCAAGAGTGCAGGCATCAAATCGTATACGCAAAAGGTGGTAACCGATACCGGCGGGCGGACCCGGATCCGTGTCGGTCCATTCGGCAGCAAGGAAGAAGCGGAAAAAGTACGTGCCAGGCTCGTCAAACTCGGCTTGAGCGGCACCCTGGTGCCGGCGTGACAACGACATCGTGGATGCCGGTGAGACCAGCGTGACGGTCTTTGATTACCTGGTGCTGTTCATCCTGATTTGTTCCGTCGTCATCAGCACCTTGCGCGGCTTGGTGAAAGAGATATTGTCGCTGGCGAGCTGGATCGTCTCCTTTGTGATCGCCAACGCGTATGGCGAGGCGCTGACGCCATTATTACCGGAACTTATTCCGGGAAACCTGACCAGACTCATCGTGGCATTCGTTGTTCTGTTCCTTGGTGCGCGGATTCTGATGGGATTGTTAACCATGGCGGTCGATGCGCTGGTCAGGTCGAGCGGATTGACAGTCGTGGATCGCGGCCTGGGTGGTTTATTCGGACTCGCGCGCGGCCTCATCATCGTGCTGAGCGCGGTCTTATTATGCGGTATGACCGCGGTGCCGCAGCAGGCATTCTGGAAGGATGCCTTGCTGAGCCCGCTGGCCGAAACGGCCGCGGTCACCATCAAGCCTTTCCTGCCTGGAAATTTCTCCAGGCATGTACAGTTTTGAATTGTCTTCGTTAGGAGTTCCACCATGTGTGGCATAGTCGGCATCGTTTCCCATAATCCCGTTAATCAACTGATCTATGATGCCTTGCTGTTGCTGCAGCATCGCGGTCAGGATGCGGCGGGCATTGCAACCAATCATGCCAGCGGATTCAGCATGCACAAGGCGAATGGCCTGGTGCGCGACGTGTTCCGCACCCGCAATATGCGTTCACTGCCCGGAAATCTCGGTATCGGTCACTGCCGCTATCCGACTGCCGGTTCGTCCAGTCCGGAAGAAGCGCAGCCGTTTTATGTCAACGCCCCGTTTGGCATCACGCTGGCGCATAACGGCAACCTGACCAACTGGGAACAGCTCAAGATCGAAATGTTCAAGAACGACCGCCGCCACATCAACACCGATTCCGACTCGGAAGTAATGTTGAACGTGCTGGCGCATGAAATCCAGCAAGCTACCAGCGGCTATTCGCTTGATCCATCGGCGCTGTTCAAGGCCGTCACCTCGTTGCACAAGCGCGTACGCGGTTCGTATGCGGTGGTGGCGCAGATCGCCGGCTACGGCTTGCTCGCTTTCCGCGATCCTTTCGGTATCCGGCCGATGTGCATCGGCTACAACGAAACGGAAAACGGACCGGAATATGCGGTCGCCAGTGAATCGGTTGCGCTTGAAGGACTCGGTTTTCACTTTCTGCGCGATGTCATTCCCGGTGAAGCGATTTTCATCGATGTCGACGGGAAGCTATACAACCAGCAGTGCGCGGAAAATCCGACGCTGAATCCGTGCGCATTCGAATTCGTATACTTTGCGCGGCCAGATTCGATCATTGATGGCGCGTCGGTCTACGCCACCCGTCTCAAGATGGGTGAACATCTTGCGGAAAAGGTCAGGCGTGAATTTACCTCCGGCGAAATCGACGTGGTCATGCCGATCCCGGACTCTTCGCGGCCGGCGGCGATGGAACTCGCGCTGAAACTTAACCTCGATTACCGCGAAGGCTTCATCAAGAACCGTTACATCGGGCGCACCTTCATCATGCCTGGCCAGTCGGTGCGCAAAAAATCGGTGCGTCAGAAACTGAATGCGATCGGTTCCGAATTCAAGGGCAAGAACGTGTTGCTGGTCGATGATTCGATTGTACGCGGCACCACCAGCCGCGAGATCGTGCAGATGGCGCGGGAATCGGGCGCGCGTCGCGTCATTTTCGCTTCCGCCGCGCCGCCGGTAAAATTCCCGAACGTGTATGGCATCGACATGCCGACCCGTAACGAGCTGATTGCCTACGGTCGCACCGAAGAAGAGGTATGCCGCGAAATCACCGCGGACGCGCTGGTCTACCAGGACATCGACGCGCTCAAGCGCTCGATTTCCGATGTCAATCCGGCGTTGAAGAATTTCGAGGCGTCCTGCTTCGACGGCGTGTACATCACCGGGGATATTTCGCGCGACTACCTGGACCGGATCGAATATGCGCGCAATAACCCGAAACCGCAAAATGAAGACGCGGTCCGTTCCCAGCTGAATCTGAACCTGGCCCAAGTCGACTAGGCCGGTCCGGCAATGAAACCCGCACCGACCGTTGCCGACGCCATCGCCGGCGCCCGGCACCAGCCCGCCATTGCACGCCGCGGGAAATCGGTGCTGGTTGCGGGTGCCGCCGGCCGGCTCGGCGAACGCGTGCTGGCGCGCGTGCTCGGCTCGCCCGACTATGAGCGGATCTACGTCCTGGCCGCCATAACCATGCCTTCGACCGAGAAAAAACTGATTGCGGTGACGCAGCCCGGCTGGACGTTTCCGGTCGACCACGTGATTGCCGTGGTTGGGGACGAAGGTGCCGAGCAGGTGCTGCCGCGACGTAAGCGCACTGAAGTATTCGATGCCCTTGCTGCCAGCCAGGTAGTGCCGCTGGCGCATCAGGCCAGGGCGAACGGCGCCGCGCGTTTCATGCTGGTCACGCCGACCAATATCCTGTCGCAGCCGTCCGCCCTGCATGGCCAGGTTGCCACGCTGATGGATGCGGAGTTGAACGCAATGGGATTCGAATCGCTGCTGCTGGTGCGGCCATCCGATCATGAGACGCGACGGCGTGGTGCCGGCTTTGCAAAACGCTTCCTCGGGCTTATCATCGACACTGCCGCCGGATTAATGGCTGGCACGAAATATATGCCGCTTTCAATTGAAGACACGGCGCGCGCGGCGGTGCGGGCCATCGAAGAGAGCGGCGACGGGCTTGTCGTCATAGAGACCGACCGCTTGCAATATCTTCTTAAATCCTGAGTATTTCATGAACGACGAAAAAAAATACGGCTTCACCACCACTATTTTGCACAGTGACCGGCAAAAGCCGATCGAGCATGGTTCATTGCATAAGCCTATTCACACCTCGGTCGCATTCGGCTATCGCGATGCGCGCGAACTGGCTGCGGTATTCCAGGGCCGGCAGCCAGGTTATCGTTATGGCCGGCAGGGCAATCCGACGGTAGCGGCGCTGGAAGACAAGATCAACCGGATGGAGCAGGGCAACGCGACCATCTGTTTTTCGACCGGGATGGCGGCAATCGGGGCGGTGGTGCAGGCGCTGGTGCGAGAGGGCGACCATATTGTTTCGTCGGCTTTCCTGTTCGGGAACACCAACAGCCTGTGGCAAACCGTCAATGTGCAGGGTGCGGATGTGTCTATGGTGGATGCGACCGATGTGCGCAATGTGGAAGCGGCGTTGACGGCCGCGACCCGCATCGTGTTCGTTGAAACGATTGCCAACCCGCGCACCCAGGTTGCCGACCTTGCGCGTATTGGGCAGCTGTGCCGCGAACGCGGCATTTTGTACATCGTCGATAACACGATGACTTCGCCTTATCTGTTCCAGCCGAAGGCGGTTGGAGCGAGCCTGGTGATCAACGCTTTGACGAAGTCGATCGGGGGGCATGGCAATGCGCTGGGCGGCAGCGTTACCGATACCGGGCTGTATGACTGGAACCGCTATCCGCATATCGTGGAGAGTTACAAGCGTTATCCGGTCGCGCAGTGGGGCATTGCGCAGATCCGGGCCAAGGGTTTGCGTGATTTCGGCGCGTCGCTGGGGCCGGAAGCGGCTCATCATCTTGCGGTCGGCGCGGAAACGATGGCGCTCAGAGTGGAGCGCGAGTGCGCCAACGCATTAGCATTGGCGCAGATGCTGGATGCCGACGAGCGCGTCGCCGCGGTTTACTATCCTGGCCTTGCGTCTCATCCGCAGCACGAGATTTCTCGTGAACTGTTCAGGGCATTTGGCGGCTTGCTGAGCTTCGAGTTGAAAGACGGGATCGATTGTTTTGATTATTTGAATCGGCTCAGGGTGGCTATTCCGGCCAGTAACCTGGGGGATACGCGGACCCTGGTGATTCCGGTGGCGCATACAATCTTTTACGAGATGGGCGCGGAGCGGCGCGCGAGCATGGGGATCGCGGAATCGCTGATTCGGGTTTCGGTGGGGATCGAGGATACGGAAGATTTGCTGGAGGATTTTGGGCAGGCGTTGGGGGAGTAGTGTTTATAGGTTTATTGCGGTACCTTCAGTATTGAATTACCGCGACACCGCCGCGAATAGATACGCCTTCTTGCCGTTCATTCCCATAATAGTTTCAGGCGGGCTATCGTTAGCGAGTATCGAGTGCGCTAACCCAATGCCATTTCATGGCAGCAGGGTTTGTGCCGTTGTACGGTCCAGCCATTTCACGTCATGGCTGGGCACGTAAGTCTTGAAACGTTCCAGCAACTTCTCAGGGTCCGCTTCATGCATCAATAAAGTCGCATGCCCGCTCCGCACGAATCCTTCCCCGACCAAGTGCTGCAGGAAACCGATCAACCCATCGTAAAACCCGCCAACATTCAACACCCCGATCGGCTTCTCGTGAAAGCCCAGCTGGGCCCAGGTAAGCACCTCGAATAATTCCTCCAGCGTACCGATACCGCCCGGCATTGCGATAAATCCGTCGGACAGGTCCGCCATCATCGCCTTGCGTTCATGCATGTCCTTCACGATATGCAGACGCGTCAGGCCGCCATGGCCAAGTTCTTTATCGAGTAGGGCAGTCGGAATCACACCCGTTACTTCACCGCCAAGCCGCATCACTTCATCTGCAATTGTCCCCATCAGACCAACATTGCCGCCGCCATATACCAGCGCGATATTATTCTCGACCAGCCGGCCCGCCAGCGCCCGCGCCGCATCCGCGTAAACCGGCGTCGCGCCGGTCGATGATCCACAGTACACACAAATTGATTTCATTCGATTTTCTTCCGGTATTCGTCAGCCAGTTTTTGAAAAAGTAAAAACGTGTCGCCCCGCAGGTAAGGACCAATCAGCGACAAGACCTGGTAACAACCGCGCGCCAGCGCATCCGCCATGACTTGCTGTTCAGTATACTTGCGCGGGTTGCGTACATATTCATAGGATAGCCAGTAAGTCGCGACCACCACCATATTGGCCGATAAGGCGTCGATCTCCATATCGCTGGCCTGTAGCGCTCCATCCGCACGCAAGCCCTCGCATAATTGCTTCGCAACCTTGATCTTGTGCGCAAGGATTTGCTTGAAATGCAGTTCCAGCGTGCGGTTGCGTGATAGCAGGTCGTTCAGGTCGCGGTAAAAAAAACGGTAACGCCAGACCAGCTCGAACATCAGGTGCAGATAGAGCCAGACGTCTTCCATGTTAGGACGCCGGTCGGCAGGGACCGCCAGCATGCGGCCAATCTCTCCTTCAAATTGCGTGAAGATCGAGTTGACGATGTCGTCTTTGTTGCGAAAGTGATAGTACAGGTTGCCAGGCGAGATATTCAGCTCTTCGGCAATGACGGTTGTCGTAATGTTCGGCTCGCCGAATTCATTGAACAACCGAAGCGATAATTCAAGTATCCGTTCCCGCGTGCGGCGTGGCGCTTTCGATTGCATGGTAGAGAGCTTTTTTCATCCTGGGCAAAATTTCGCTAGCATAACACTGAATCATTTTGCGAAAGGAATCCCGCGCCAGCTCGATAGATGAAAGTGCGAGGGCAAATTGGAGCCGAGCTTCTAAAGCCTGATCACTAAAGCCTGGTCGCTAAAGCGTGATCGCTAAAGCCTGATCGCTAAAGCCTGATCGGCACGCATAGCTTGCCTAGTTCGGCGGCAACACCACGGCGTCGATTGCATGGATCACGCCGTTGTCCGCCACAACGTCGCTCTCCGTGACGTTGGCTTCATTCACGGTCACCTTGCCATTGTCGGACTTCAGGGTAAGAAAATCGCCTTCGGTGGTTTTGACCTTGCCTGGCTTGACTTCCGCTACCAGCACTTTGCCCGGAATGACATGGTAAGCCAGCACTTTTGATAGCTTCACCTTATCCTTGGCAATCGCATCCCAAGTGCCGGGCGGTAATTTGCCAAATGCTTCGTCGGTGGGCGCAAATACCGTATACGGTCCGCTCGCCTTAAGCGTTTCATTAAAACCGGCGGCCTTGACTGCCGCAACGAATATCTTGAATGATCCGGAAGTGGTAGCAGTGTCGACAATATCAGCGGCGATCGCCGGTCCGGTGCCCGCCGCAATCAAAGCGGTCAACATTATATTGAGGCAATATTTTTTCATCGTGAAACTCCTCGGTTGATGCGTCGTGATGCGCGCGCAATACTCAAGCCACTGGTAATCAGTTGTCATATCATCAAAAAAGTTCACCACACCGCGAACATAAGTAAAGCAACCGCTGAATGGCCTCCGCCATGTTGACCAGGTTGCTCTACTACACGCTTGCGTATCTGTAAAATTTACCTGGTGACATCGCGCATTGGCAGTTTTGGTAAAACGTGGCGGGCATGCAATTGCGTAAGCTAAACGAATTGCCGTTATTGGCTATAGATACATGGCTTTCTTCAATTTTCCCGCGCTTG
>JAQGMO010000384.1 GCA_028292315.1 Herminiimonas sp.
CGAGTCGCATCGTTCAGGCGCAAATGCACCGACAGGTAGTCCGACTCGGCAAACAGGGCCGCTTTTGACACAGCGACCTCGCAGCCTTCGCGCGCCGCCAGTTCGCGGCTCGGTTCACGACCCCAGACCAGTATTCGCATGCCAAATGCCTTGCCATAGCCGGCGATCATGCGGCCGATTTTGCCATAGCCCCAGATCCCCAGAGTGCATCCCTTCAGGGTGGTGCCGAGCTGATTGTGCTGCGGCGATGTCGACACAGTTTGCCACAGGCCGTCTTTAAGATTGGCGGCGTATTGCGGAATGCGGCGGCTCGCGGCCATGATGAGAGTCCAGGTCAGTTCGGCCGGCGCGGTCGGATCGCCGACCCCTTCCACGATCGTGATCCCGCGCTCGGTCGCAGCCGCGACATCGATGTGGCCGCTTACCTTGCCGGTTTGCGAGATAAGCTTGAGCCGGGGCAGCTTGTCCAACAACGCCTTCGATAGCGATGTGCGCTCGCGGATCAGTACCAGCGCGTCAAACTCGGCGAGCCGGATCGCCAGCTGGCCGACCCCGCGCGCGCTGTTTGTAAACACCTTGACCTCGTGGCCATCAAGCATTTCAATACAGTCGAGATGCCGGACACAATCCTGATAATCGTCGAGGATAGCTATCTTCATTTTGTCTTTCCGTTATCGCAATCAATACTATGGTGCATAATAAACAAGGGGAATAAAGAGAATGATAATCCGGTCTTGCAGCTTAAACATGCTTGAATGAAAAAATGTCATTTTTGTGCAGCACGGCATATTGTTGGGAGAGCGCTTGGCCTGCCCTATTAGTCCATGCATATTTCCAGCAGTTTTGACCTAGAGCATTGAGAGCGAATATCCAGCGGTGTACAATCCTCCCCTATTTTTGGTTAAAAAAAGTTGCAAAATACCCCATCAGCCTGATCATTATCCGATTTTCAGACTGTGCGATCGTCAATCCGATCGCCTTCGACATGACCGCCGTAGCGTTGGAATTCAGCGCAAGCCACAAGCTGGCGACGCGTTTGTCGTACAGGGAGGAGACAAGAAGTATTCTTTAATTCGCATTGGAGGAAACTTGTATGAATCAGCCGGTCATGGGCGGCGTTGTTGCAACTAACGCACCGTCATACGTTAAACAACAAAAACTAATCAACTGGGTAGCGGAAATCGCCTCCCTGGCGAAACCGGACCGGATTTACTGGTGTGATGGTTCGGAAGAGGAATACAACCGTCTGTGTGCGGAAATGGTCGCCGCCGGCACGATGAAAAAACTGAACGAGGCCAAGCGTCCGAACAGCTATCTTGCCTGCTCCGATCCATCTGACGTCGCGCGGGTTGAAGACCGCACGTTCATCTGCACTGAAAAACAGGAAGAAGCCGGTCCCACCAATAACTGGGTCGCGCCGGCTGAAATGCGCAAGACCATGCACGACCTGTTCGATGGCTGCATGCGCGGCCGCACGATGTATGTCGTGCCGTTTTCCATGGGTCCGCTTGGTTCGCCAATTGCCCACATCGGGGTCGAATTGTCCGACTCTCCCTATGTTGCAGTCAACATGCGCATCATGACCCGCATGGGCAAGGCTGTTTATGATGTCCTCGGCAGCGACGGTGAGTTCGTACCGTGCGTGCATTCGGTGGGTGCGCCGCTGGCGGCCGGACAGAATGACGTCCCATGGCCATGCAACCCGGTCAAATACATCGTCCACTATCCCGCGACGCGCGAAATCTGGTCCTTCGGTTCCGGCTACGGCGGCAATGCCCTGCTTGGAAAAAAATGTTTTGCGCTGCGCATCGCTTCGACCATGGGCCGCGAAGAGGGCTGGCTGGCCGAACATATGCTGATTCTCGGCGTTGAATCGCCGGAAGGTAAAAAGCACTACGTCGCAGCGGCTTTCCCATCAGCCTGCGGCAAGACCAACTTCGCCATGCTGATTCCACCGGCCAGCTTCGGCGGTTGGAAAGTCAGCACCGTCGGCGACGATATCGCATGGATCAAACCGGGCGCTGACGGCCGCCTGTATGCAATCAATCCGGAAGCAGGCTACTTCGGGGTGGCGCCCGGCACCAATACCGCCACCAACTACAATTGCATGGCATCGCTGTCGGCCGACACCATTTTCACCAATGTCGCGCTGACCGACGACGGCGATGTGTGGTGGGAAGGCATGACCAGGGAAGCGCCGGCGCACCTGATCGACTGGCAAGGCAAGGATTGGACGCCTGCGATCGGCAAGGAGACCGGCCGCAAAGCAGCTCACCCGAACGCCCGCTTTACCGTTTCGGCGACCCAGAACCCGGTGCTGGACCCGGCATGGGACGATCCGGCCGGTGTGCCGATTTCGGCCTTCATTTTCGGCGGCCGGCGCTCGACGACGGTACCGCTGGTGACGGAAGCCCGCAATTGGGTGGAAGGTGTCTACATGGCGGCCACGATGGGTTCCGAGACCACCGCGGCGGCGGCCGGACAGCAGGGTATCGTGCGCCGCGATCCATTCGCAATGTTGCCCTTTATCGGATACAACATGAGCGACTATTTCCAGCACTGGCTGGAGATGGGCAAGAAACTTGAAGCCAGCGGCGCCACCTTGCCCAGGTTCTATTGCGTCAACTGGTTCCGCACCGATGAAAACGGCAAGTTCGTCTGGCCCGGCTTTGGCGATAACATGCGGGTGCTGAAATGGATGCTCGACCGCATTGAAGGTAAAGCGGGCGGGAATGAACATATTTTCGGCACCACCCCGCGCTTCGAAGACCTGAACTGGGACGGTATCGAATTCAGTCGCCAGCAATATGACCGTATTACCTCGATCGATCATGCGGCATGGGAGGAGGAACTGGGTTTGCATAACGAACTGTTCGACAAGCTGAGGCATCACATGCCGGCCGAACTGGACCAGGCGAAAGCCCGGCTTGAAAAGAGATTGGCAGCCTGATCGTCATTCAGGCACCCGGCCGTATCTGGCGACGGCGATAACGGTAAAAGCAGGCAAAAGCGCGGCGGAGCAATCCAGCCGCGCTTTTTTTCGCATTTCTCCCGGATTTGGCCCGTCCTTCTTCAACCAACCACCCAACGACTTTGCTGCACTGCGTCTTGACTTATTATTTCTCCGGCGCATGCTGCAGTCATCGTCCCTACATCATTCGGCGGGAAGAAAACTGCGGCAGGGCGACACATTGAAGCTACCAACAACTACAGGAGACACGCAATGAAGAATGACGCAAAGCCAAAAAAAGATGCAGGCTCGTCACGACGTAACTTCCTTGGCGGCGCTGCCGCTGGAACGGCTACCGCGGCAGCCCTCGGCTTCCCGATGATCGCGACAGCGCAAACACCGACGCAAATGCGCTTTCAAAGCACTTGGCCGAGCAAGGATATCTTCCATGAGTACGCGCTGGACTTTGCTAAAAAAGTCAATGACATGACGGGCGGCGAACTAAAGATCGACGTATTGCCGGCCGGCGCAGTAGTGCCCGCTTTCGGCTTGCTGGAAGCGGTATCGAAGGGAACGCTGGATGGCGGGCATGGTGTTCTGGCTTACCACTACGGGAAAAACAATGCTCTGGCACTGTGGGGATCGGGTCCCGGCTACGGCATGGATGCAAACATGCTGCTGGCATGGCACAAATACGGCGGCGGCAAGGAATTGCTGCAGAAGCTGTACCAATCGGTCGGCGGCAACGTCGTCTCGTTCCTGTATGGACCAATGCCGACGCAGCCGCTCGGCTGGTTCAAGAAGCCGGTCACGAAGGCAGAGGATATGAAGGGTCTCAAGTTCCGCACGGTCGGCATTTCGATTGACGTTTTCAACGGCATGGGCGCTGCGGTGAATGCGCTGCCAGGCGGGGAAATCGTGCCGGCGATGGATCGCGGCTTGCTCGATGCGGCGGAGTTCAACAACGCCAGTTCCGATCGCGTGCTCGGCTTTCCTGACGTCGCGAAGACATGCATGCTGCAAAGTTACCACCAGAACGCCGAGCAATTTGAAGTGATGTTTAACAAGACGAAGTATGACGCGCTGCCGCCGAAGATGAGATCCATCATCGAAAATGCGGCCGAAGCGGCGTCGGCCGACATGTCATGGAAAGCGATCGACCGCTATTCGAAGGATTATGCGGAAATGCAGACGACCGACAAGGTAAAGTTTTATAAAACGCCGGACTCCGTCCTTCAAAAGCAACTCGAAGTGTTCGATCAGGTCGCGGAAAAGAAAGCGGCAGAGAATCCCCTGTTCAAGGAAATCATCGCGTCGCAACTGAAATTCGCCGAGCGTGCAACGCGCTGGGACATGGATACCAACGTCAACCGGCGCATGGCTTACAACCATTACTTCGGCAAAAAAGCGCCGCCGAAGAAAGTTTGATCACGGGCTTGTCCGCAGTCTGGCGGGAGCGGCAGCGGGATAAGGAAATGACGTTCGATTCGCGAAGCGCGGCAGGGTTGACCCAGCCGCGCTTTTTTTTCGGCGTTAATTCGCGCCCGTTGCGCAACTATTGCGCATTCATGTATCAGCGCGGATTGCGCATTCATGCATGATGTCGCGGGCCGCTCCAGGGGCAATAGCGGGAAAGATGGGGAAAATACGGGCCGAGCAAAGCCTGCCGCGATGTGCTGCCATGGGAGAGCTTGCCGAGCAGGGAAGGGAATGACAGCCGCGAGAACCAATATGCGACTGTCGTTGCAGACCAGCCAGGCTGGTCTGCAAGGCAAAGCAGATTAGCCAGTAACGACCAGTTGGTTGTTGACCGACTTTACGCCGCCGATGCCACGGACGATAGATTCAGCCTTCTTTCTCAATGCGAGCGTCTTGATCTCGCCTTTTAAGCTGACCGTACCTTGAGCAGTGTCGACGTTAATTTTCAATCCGCTAATTTCCGGATCAGCCAGAAGCGCTGTTTTGACTTTTGCGGTGATAGCCGCATCATCGATTACCGCGCCAGTGGAGCGGGTGCCGGTATCGCCTTGCGATCCCGATTGGGTGGTGCCTGCACAACCAACGACGAATGCGAGTGGCAGCAGGACAGCTAACAGCTTGGTGGTTTTCATCAAGGATCTCCTTAAAATCAGATTTTTTCGACACGTTACATCGTCGCAGATTTTAGACTAGTTCGCTTGTCTCGGCGCAAGTTAGTGATTTTTTTTTCACATGCGGCTTCATGACACGGCAAAAAAGTCAGGAGAAGAGGCGTGATCAAGGCGCCGGATGCGATCGGCGGCCTTGTTTCAGAAACCATCGAAGCTTTTGACGCCCTGGATCCAGGCGCGCACGCCGCGGTCGGTATCGGAGGTCGCGCTTGCGTTCCCGAGTTTACGGGCGATGCTGGCCTTGACAAGGAAATTATTCGGCATCACCCAATTGAAGCTCAAACCGATGGCCGAGAGGTGGCGGGTATTTTCGCCGGCGATGAACGGATTGTGGTTGATCTTGACCATGCCGTAGTCGGCGAAGCCGCCGACCTGCATGATGCCGCGCCCGGGCGAGGGAAGCGCATAACGAACCTCCGCCGTGAGCAGGTAGCCGTCATCGCCAATGGCTTCCCCTTGCGGATAGGCGCGCACGCCGTCGGCGCCGCCGAGCGAGAATTTTTCCGACGAGTCCAGGTTCTTGCTCGCTATCTGGCCGTTCGCCAGCGCCAGCAGCGACCAGGATCCAGCCAATGGCATTACGCCGCTCAAGGAATACGCGATCTTGCTGAAGGAGCCGTGACTGCGCGCAGTGGCGTCATCGATCAGCAGGGCTGTCGGTGTCTTGATGTCGAGATTACCGGCGCTGACGGCTGCCGCGGCGCTATATCCGCCGCCGCCGGCAAACGGACCGCTCGCTACCAGGCTTGCTGTCAACTGTTGTAGCGACTTGTCGGTGACCGAGGACGTCGAATCAATCCGGTCTTCAAGGGACTTGCTTTCACCCGACAGCGAACCGCTGAGATTGAAAGCGCGCGAGCGAATGAATGGATAAGTGACGAAGACATTTGCGGCGCGCGCGGTGCCGTTGGCGTCGAGCGGCTCGAACACGCCGCCGAGCTGATAACGGGAGTTCGAGAAGCCCACGCCGGCCATCAGCCCGTTGGCGCCGACCGGTACCCGGTACGAGACGCGTCCGTAAAGCAGCTTTTCATCGGTGACCTGCATCCGGAGCCCAAGCTGGTCGCCTATGCCGAACGGACTGTTCAGATTGACCGTCGCGCCCATACGATTGGACCCGGTAAAACGGTTGCCGGCATTATCCACATCGACCGAGCCGGAAACAAGCGGACCGCCTTCCACTGACAGCACCATGTCGGTCGAACCGACGGTTGCGCCCGGCTGTAATGCTGCGATTACCGCGCCTATGCCAGGCGTGTCTTGCAGCAGCAGCAGGCCACGTTCGAGGACCGCCCCGTTTACGGCGTCGCCCTGTTTGGCTTGGGATGCCAACGCTTGCACCCGGGTGTCGGACAGCCGCGAGGAATTCTTCAGCGATATGCCGCCAAGGCGCCCTTCAAGGACCGCGATCTCAACCACGCTGTCATGCATGGTCTGGACAGGTATGAAGGCGCGTGCAACCGGAAAGCCGCGCTCGCGGTACAGCCGCGTAATCGCCTCGGCCGCTTCTTTCAGGCCGGCAAGGGTAAGGTCCCGATATACCCAGGGCGCGACGAGCGCAGTCAATTCTTCCAACGGAATACTGATTACGCCGGTAATTTTAAACCCTTTGACTATCCCGATCCTTGTCGTGTCGGGCGCCACCGTCGCAGCCGGTTCCGATGGCGTCGTGAGCGGAGGGGCCGGCATCGACGGCGACGGCTGGGCCGGCGTCGAACGTTCCATTTCGCGCAGCGTCTGACCGGCGTCGGGTCTGGCCTGGGGTAACGCACTGCCGGCGGCGCAACCTGCAAGTACCGAAAGGACTGCCTTTGAAATCAGACTTTTTTTTGCCTGGCGATAGGACATTTTTTGTCTCCCTTTTGCCTGTTTCAGAATGTTCCGCGCATTCCCGCCGACGGCGTATCTGCGAAGGACAATGCGTAAAATTATTTCAGGCCTGCCGGCAGTCTTATTCCACCGTCGACGATCCGGAGATTGAGACGCCGCTCTGCGTCTTCAGCCGTGTCGCGTTCGTCGACCATGAAGGCATCGCTGACCGCCCGACCATCAAGAAAGGCGTTAGCCGGCGGCAGCGAGCCTGGCGGCAGTTGTGCGATGGCGAGAGCCTCCACGTACGGCGCAACCGTGATTACCAACTTCCCACTTGCGGGGGAGATGGCGTAATTGCCCGAAGTTAGCCCGAAAGGCATAATGTCAAAGACACCCAAGCCCACCGCGCCCTGGGCGCTGCCGCCAAAAGCTAACCGGCCGCCAAGTACGGCGGGGGTGTCGCCTGTCAAAAATCCGTTATAGGTCACGCCATTTCCCCCGCTGAAGGGAATGCCATCGAGGTACTTGGTCAACCCTACCGACGTTACGGTGAGTGGCCGTGGAGAGATGGTGCCCCTGCCGAAGGTAGTGGTAGCGTCGTAATTGGCGCCGCCTGCGCCGTCGTTGATGATGTAATCGGAGTTCACTAACAGTCTACGGCTGCCGGCATCCGCTGAATCGAAGGCCTGGGTAGCGCTCAGCCCATCGCGGGCAACGAGGTTGACCGCGGTGACGATGCCGGTCGAGGCGGTGCTGCGGTCATATATCTTGCTGTCGTCCGCGGCGGCCAGGACAAGCGGCCGTTTTCTGATGTTGCCGGAAGTTTCAACCCGGGTCACAGCGTAATTGCCGCCGCCGTTGCCGTCACTGATGATGTAATCCGTGTTCACTTGCAGCGTACGGCTGCCGGCATTCGCCGAATCGAAGGCCTGGGTCGCATTCACCGTATCATCGCTGATCAGACCCGCCGCGGTAACTACCCCGGTTGAAGTCGTGGTACCGTTATATTCCTTGTTGTCGGTTGCAGCGGTAAGCGTCAATGGCAGGGGTGTGATGTTGCTGGACGCGGCGATCCTGGTTACAAAATAATTTTTATTGGCATTGCCGTCGGAAAGCTGGTAGCCGTTGACCGACAGGGTTCTCGGGCCGGCATTCGGCGAATCATAGATCTGGCGCAGCGATGTCAGACTATCGCCGGCAGCCAGACCCTCAAACGTCGGGCTTGCCGGCGAGTCCCTCGTGTCGTCGTATACCTTGTCGGCCGCCGTGGCGATCAGGACGAGTTCTTTCGGCGTAATCTGTGCTTGTACGGTCGAAGGACCGCTGACACGGATGTCGTATCCCCGCTGGCTGGACCATAGCTCAGGCGTAACCGTATAGGTTCCGGCATTCCTGCTGGTTGAACCGGTGCCGAACAGCTCCGCTGAGTTTGCTGCCGCCGGGTCGGATAGACTGGCAACGGTCAGTGGCGACCAGCCCTGGCCGTCGTAAACCTTGGAGGTATCGCGCAGCGTTGCGGTGATGGGCGTCATGAACGACTTTAGCAATGGGGTAGTATGGCCCTGATATTGGCGCCAGACAGTAGTGAAATCATAAAAGGCGAACGGTGCGCTCTGAAGCATTTCAGAGCTGTTTAGAGCTTTGCCGCCAGCGCTGGTGCTGGTGCCTGCGGTCTCGAAGTTCCAATAGGAAGAAATCGGAGCGCTGCCCAGATTAGTTCCAATCAAACCACCGATACTCTCCAGCCCGGTCACCCTGCCGGTACTATAGACGTTGGCGATCGTGCCTGACGCGTCGTTATAGCCGACGAAGCCGCCCACGAATGTCTTGCCATTCACCGCTCCGGTGCTATAGGCATTGATGATATTGCCAGTGTTACTTCCCGCAAACCCGCCGGCTGCAGTTTGAAATTCGTTGCCCCAAGCAATCGTGGTCACGGTGCCGGTGCTGTATGCATTATTTATGGTGCCGCCCAAGTTCAGCCCCACCAGTCCACCGATACTGTCCGCGCCGGATACCGCCAGATCGCTATATACGCCCTCCATAGTCCCTGCGTTTGTGCCAACGAGGCCGCCGACGTTAACCGGCACCGTGGTGGTCGGCTCGGGCGCCCGCCGCCGGGCGCTGGTCGACAACGCGGTGCAGACCGCCCGCCGGACGACGGATCAGGTCGTCACGACCGTTCGGGGCTGGCCGCGGAACACGCAGCTCGCCGCGGCCGGCGGTCTCGCCGCGGTGCTGGTGCTGGGCCTGTTCTTCGCGTTCTCCGG
>JAQGMO010000254.1 GCA_028292315.1 Herminiimonas sp.
GCCCCCGCTGCTTCGGGGGCGTTTTGCTTTGCGCAAGTCAAAAATACCGATCGTGGTAAATACTGCGCTCGCACAAAAGGACGCCTGGGCTCGCCCGAGCCAAACCGGCGGGCATCCTGTATCAGCCTGACACGGAAGTAATGCGCGACCCTGGCTCGACCGGTAATATGCATCTTCCGGAATCGCCCCACGCGGGTCATGCATCGCCTTTGCTGACCGGAGGTTTTTATTGCGCTGTCGGCGTATGCCTGAACCGGATTCCATAAACAAACCTGCCAGGGAAATGTTCCGCAACGAATCAAAACGCCAGGTCTCTGGCACGTAATATGCTGCTCAAAATGGCGGTAATCAGAGCCAAACGGAGGCGTAAATTGGAACGTTCCCAAATCCCGCTCCAGCTGGATCAACATCCTGCGGCCAACCAGCAGCAACAGTCTGGGCACGCGCTAAATTTCGCACACAGGGCAGGCGACGATGTCGCTTCCGCAACCAGTATCGACCGCCTGACGCACGCCACAATGGGGCGCCTGACATCGTCGATTTCTCCGGTCAGCATTGCGCTTGCCTTCATCGACTGGGCGGCGCATTTATCGGAAGCGCCGGGAAAACAGAAATCCCTGCTTGAAAAGGCAATACGCAAGGTTGTACACCTGAATATCTATGCCGCCCATGTCTCGGCCGGCATGCCGACCGAACCGTGTATCGAGCCTTTGCCGCATGACCGGCGCTTTACGCACCCGGCCTGGCAGGCCTGGCCTTTCAATATCATTCACCAGGCTTTCCTGCTGGAGCAGCAATGGTGGCACAAGGCCACAACCGGGGTCGGCGGCGTCTCATTGCATCATGAACACATGGTCGCCTTCGTGACCCGGCAACTGCTTGATATGGTTTCTCCGGTCAATTTCGTAGCGTCCAATCCGGAAGTGCTGGAAGCGACCCTGGAGGAAGGCGGGCAAAATTTCATGCGCGGCGCGCTGAATTTTTTGGGCGACTGGGAGCGTGGAACCTGTGGCATGCCTCCGGCCGGCACCGAGCATTTCACGCCAGGCCAGCAAGTCGCCGTTACCAAGGGCCATGTTGTCTACCGTAACCAGCTGATGGAACTGATCCAGTATTGTCCGACCACACCCAAGGTATATGCCGAACCGGTGCTGATTATTCCGGCATGGATCATGAAATATTATATCCTGGACCTGTCGCCCAATAACTCGCTGGTGAAATACCTCGTCGATCGCGGACACACCGTATTCATGATTTCCTGGCATAACCCGGACAAGGAAGACCGCGACATGGGAATGCAGGATTATTTGCAGCTCGGGGTGCTGGACGCGTTAAACGCGGTTCAGGCAATCGTGCCCCGGCACAAGGTGAATGCAGTCGGATATTGCCTGGGCGGCACATTGCTTTCCATCGTCGCGGCTTATCTGGCCCAGCAGGACGACAGCCGGCTGAATTCGCTGACGCTGCTGGCTGCCCAGACCGATTTTACGGAGGCCGGCGAACTCAGCCTGTTCATCGACGACAGCCAGCTCAACTACCTTGAAGACATTATGTGGGACCAGGGTTTCCTCGACAACGGTCAGATGGCCGGCGCATTTCGGTTCCTGCGTTCGCATGACCTGATCTGGTCTCGCATCGTCAATCAATACCTGCTGGGACGGCCGGCGCCGATGAACGATTTGTTGGCCTGGAATGCCGACGCGACCCGCATGCCATACCGGATGCAAAGTGAATATCTTCGCTCGCTATTCCTCAACAATGATTTGCAAGCGGGGCGGTACAAGGTCCACGGCCGCCCGATTTCGGTGAGCGATATCCATGAGCCGATGTTCGTGGTGGCGACGGAAGCGGACCACGTCGCGCCATGGCATTCGGTGTACAAGATCAACCTCACCGCCGACACCGATGTGACCTTTCTGCTGACCAGCGGTGGGCATAATGCCGGCATCATCAGCGATCCCGCGCGCGAGGGACGGCATTTCCGCCTGTCGCGCTGGGCAAGAGGTGAAAAGTATGTCGATGCCGATAACTGGTATCTCAATACGCCGGTGGCGGACGGGTCCTGGTGGCCGGTATGGGCAAGCTGGCTTGAACGCCGGGCAGGAGGCACCATTGCGCCGCCGGCCACCGGCGCGCGCGATAAGGGGTACCCGCCGCTGGATGAGGCGCCAGGACGCTATGTATTTGAGCATTGAGCGAGCATTGAGCCAGCATAGTCCGCAAAGGGGATAGAACGAGCCTGGGCATTGTAAATCTGTGGCATGATTCCGTGGAATTGCGGATTACGGCAATTCAACGAATAGCATAATTATCCCGACCACAGGAGTCCGAACAATGCTGAAGTTTTTCTATAATCTCGCGCCGAATCCGATGAAGGTGGCTCTGTTCCTCGAAGAGTCCGGCCTGCCTTACCGGTTGATGCCGGTCGATACCCGCAAGGGTGAACAGTTTTCCGCTGAATACCTTGCGATTAATCCGAATAGTAAAGTGCCGGCGATCGTGGATGGCGAAGTGACTGTATTCGACAGCAATGCGATCCTGCTTTATCTCGCTGAAAAAACCGGTCAGTTCCTGCCGCAGGATACACCGGCCGCGCGTGGTGAATTGCTGTCCTGGCTAATGTTCGTTGCCAGCGGCGTCGGACCGTTTTCAGGCCAGTCGGTTCATTTCAGGCACCACGCGCCGGAACAGATTCCCTATGCCGTCCAGCGCTATTCCTATGAAGCGGAACGTCATTTCAAGGTGCTTGAGACGCGCCTTGCAACGCGGCGTTACATGCTGGGCGACCGCTACACGATCGTGGACATGGCGGTCTGGGGCTGGGCGCGCCTGGTGCCGGTTGTGCTGGGCGAAACCGCCTGGGAGAAATTTCCCGATTTGAAGCGCCTGTTCGATGAAATCAGTGCGCGCCCGGCCGCCGCGCGCGTCGCGGCGCTAAAAGAAAAACATGCATTCAAGGCTGAACTCGATGCCGATGCGAGGCGCTTCATGTTTCCGCAAATTGCGGATGGCGCGGCATAGCGCCGATCCGCCCGTTCAGGATTGATGCGCCCGGCAAGGGCGCCGTTCCATAAGCAGGCCGCCCCGTTACAACAGGCCGCCAAGCCGCCGGACCGGCGGCAATCTGCCGGCGGTTTCATGATTCGATGCCCGCAACATGAACATTCACTGTCTGCATTGCGTACACCGGAGCAGCCAGAAATGCATGCAGCGCCAGCCTGGCGGCGGGCGCACGTCACTGATGCTGGATGGAACAAAGGTTGCTTTAGCTCAGTGAAATGGCGAAGGTGCGCAACAGCCGTCAATAGCTTGCTTGGTGCCGAAGCGCAGTCGTGATAGTCTTTGCAGCCAGCATAAAAATCGATGAACAATCAGGAAACAAGATAGAGGGGACAAGATGGCGGATGTCATATTAGAGACCAGGCACCTGACCAAGGAATTCAAGGGTTTTACAGCCGTCAACGACGTTAATCTGCAGGTGCAGCGCGGGCATATCCATGCATTGATCGGCCCCAATGGCGCCGGCAAGACCACCTGCTTCAATTTGCTCACCAAGTTCCTGGTGCCCACCGCCGGCCAGATCCTGTTCAACAACCGTG
>JAQGMO010000027.1 GCA_028292315.1 Herminiimonas sp.
GTAAAGGAAGTTTTAGTGCAATATTTCAATATTGCATAATAAGAAGCAGGCGGAGATGAAACGGTTTTCAATATTCCTGATTCTGAATTTCTGGGCCGTTACGGCGGCACTCGCGCAGAGTCCGGCAATGCCGGTCATGACAGCGAAATCCTGGCTGCTGCTCGATGCCACCACCGAGCAGGTGATTGCTTCTCACCAGCCCGGTCTTCGGGTCGAACCGGCGTCGCTCACCAAATTGATGACCGGCTATATTGCCTGCGCCGCGGTCGAACAGAAAAAAATTCAACGCGATCAGATGGTGGATGTGTCCGCCCGCGCCTGGAAGACCGACCGGGGCGGTTCCAGGATGTTCATTGAACCGGGAAAGCCGGTGAGTATCGGGGACCTGTTGCATGGCCTCATCGTCCAGTCCGGTAACGATGCGGCCGTCGCGCTGGCCGAAGCGATTTCCGGATCCGAGCCGGCATTTGTGGCTGAAATGAATCGCATGGCAAAAGTGATGGGATTGAAAGATACGCAGTTTGCCAATTCGCACGGGCTGCCTGATCCGAATAATTATTCGACTGCGCGCGATCTGGCTATCCTGGCTACCCATGTCATTTACGACTATCCCGAGTGCTACAGTATCTATGCGGTCAAGACCTTCACCTATAATGGCATCGCACAACCCAATCGCAACCGGTTGCTGGCGCCGGACCAGGGCATCGATGGCATGAAGACCGGGCAAACCGCCGCATCCGGTTACAGCCTGATCGCTTCAGCCAGCCGGCAGCTCGGGACGGGCGCTGTTGCGGTCAACCGGTCGCGGCGGCTGGTCGCCGTCGTGCTTGGCGCCGCGTCGGGAAATGCGCGTACCTTCGAAACCCAAAGGCTGCTGAATTGGGGTTTCAGGAATTTTCACACGATCAAATTGTACGCAGCCGGCGATGTGGTTGCGACGCCGATAATCTGGAAAGGCTTGCAAAAGGAAATTAAAGCGGGATTTACCGAGGACGTTATCATCACCGTCCCGAGAGCGGCCGCCAGGAAAGTCAAATCGCATCTCGAAATAAAAGAGCCGTTGCTGGCGCCGGCCGCAGAGGGTACCCAGCTCGGACAGCTGAGGGTGACGCTGGATGACGCGGTGCTGGTTACAAGGCCGATTGTGGCGCTGGAAAATGTCGGGCAGGCTGACTTTTTCACGCGGATGCTTGACGTGATCTGGCTTTGGATGCGATAGAGCGGCCTGGGACGCCCGTACGGGCCAATGCCGGGCCTGCGATGCTCCGGCGCACAGACGACATCCGCAAACCGCTCTAACCGCCTGACGAAGCGGCGCCTTTCGTCCGGAGCGAGCCTGGTGTAATCTCCGGGCGGCAGCGGATTCACCTTGAACATTGAAAGAACTGATTATGAATGAAAATGAATTTACCCAGGAAGACTGGCGCAGGCTGTTACGCCACCTAGGCGAAAATCCCGATCGCCAGGGCTTGCGTGACACGCCGCAACGGGTTGACAAGGCATGGCAGCACTGGGTTTCCGGCTACCAGCAGGACCCGGCGGAAATTCTGAAAGTCTTTGAAGACGGCGCTGAAAAATATAATGAGCTTATCGTGGTGCGCGGCATCCCGGTCTACAGCCATTGCGAGCATCACCTGGCGCCGTTTTTTGGCACCGCCACGATCGGTTATACGCCGAACGGGAAAATTGTCGGCCTGTCAAAACTGACCCGCCTGGTCGAGTGTTTCTCGAAACGGCTGCAAGTCCAGGAACGGCTTACCATGCAAATTGCCGAATCATTCATGACGCATGTGCAACCGCTGTCGATCGGCGTCGTGATCCGCTGCCGTCATATGTGCATGGAAAGTCGCGGCATTCGTACTCCGGGGCAGGAAACCATTACGTCCGCATTGCTTGGCGAAATGCAATCCAATCTCGGATTGCGCACCGAGTTTCTCGCGCTGGCCAGGGAAAAGGACTGACCTGCATGCCCGTGCCGATGCATGCGCAGAAACTCAGCGCGGCGGCTGGTACTGCCGGACCAGGTTCTGCAAGCTTTGCAGCAGCGCGGAGTCGGCGCCCGACAAGGCACCGCCGGCCGCGAGCCCGGGCATGATTCCGGCAGCCGCCGGCGCAAGCGCTGTAGTGTAGGGAGAAGGAACCGGCGCATGTCGCGTGCGCGCCAGCCCGGGCCAATCGACCTGGTCGCGCCATGGATCGATGGCTTGCAGGGCGAGCTGTTCAACCGGGTAGTCGACAATCGCTTCGGTATCGGCCTTGTCGAGAATCCGGCGCATTATGCTGTTCATGGTCGCTCCGTCGTTGTCGAAGCTGCCATGGCGTGTCGCCGTGCTGGCGCTGCGGCCCTGGAGCGCCGGCGTCACCGACCAGATCACTTCGCCGTGGGCATTGGCGCCCCCCAGACCAAATAGCTGCTTGAGTTCCGGATCGCCGCGCAGGCAAATCTCGAGCCCAAGGATCGGCGTCTTGCGTTCCGGTTCGAGCGCCTGATAAATCAGGTAAAGCAGCGATTTTTGGTAAATCCCCATGCAATCGTCATCCAGCTCGAAATCCTTGCGCATCGTGTAAATCATCAGCTGGTCGATTCCCTTGCCGGGACCGCTACGGTTTTTCATCAAATCCTTGAAGACATCGGTCCGTACTGCCGGCGCCATGAAGTGCACCGAGCGGAACGGCGGCACGCCGAGGTCGAGCGCAGTGGGAATGAAGTGGGCATGGAAAACGGCGCCAGCGCTGTGCCCGGCGGCGTGCAATTCCACCTGGCCGGCATGTTGCGCGCAGAATTCGGCAAGCTTCTGCGCCACGTAATGCGCGCCGCCTTCCGGCTGCGCCGCCTGATGGCCGCCGTCGGCCGGCTGCCCGGCCGCGGAAGCAAGGCGTGCGCTCAGCTTCATGCCGGCCCAGATGCGCGGGCCATGCAGCGCCCGCACGGTTTCCTCGATGAACAGGTCGGTGGTGTAATCGAAAACATCGCGCGGGGCGAGCCCGGCGGCGTTCTGGTTGGCCCGCTCGAGCAGCTGTCCAATGGTCTCGAGCCCGCCGGTTTCCCAAACAAAGAAAATCGGGTAGACCTGGTTCGCTTTCCACCAGTCGGCAGCCTGCTGCGCAATTTGAAGGCCGACCGATTCACTGTTCAGCCCGCCATGCGCATAGAACATGATCCGCAACGGGTCATTGCGCCGCCGTGCCTGCGCCAGCGCGGCCGGTAAATATTCTTCGAACATGGCGTCCACATCTTCGCGCGACGTTTTCCACTCGCCTTCGGATGAAAACTGACCCATGTTCAGATCGACCAGGTGCGGGCGCAGCGCAAGCAGGCGCGCTGCGTCAAGCCCGAATGTCCGCATCGATTCCGCGCCGGCCGGCGCCGGGAATGCCGTTTCGACGCCATACACCGTCGCCGCCTCGGCCGGCTCCGCATCCGCCGGTTCCCCGGGTCCGGCCGGCGATTGCGCAAACATCCGTAATGCATCATCAACCACCTGGCGCGACAGCAGCGCATCGGCGGATAACGGCGCGAGGCTATCCTGCGGCTGCGGCTGCGGCAGCCCCGCTGCCTGCAGCGCGGCAACCTCGCCGATAATCCGGGTATAGCTGATACTGTTTCCCGGACAGGTTTTCCCCGACATCATGTTATGGAACATAAGTGAGCCCGGTGCCAGGCCGAATTTATTCTGCACGCGCGCAATGACTTCCAGCGCGGTGCGACGCTGTTCGCCGTCGAATGGATCGCGGCCGTTGTCGAAGTCGCCAATCATCTCGAACATGAACGGGCCGGCAGTGGCCGTGCCGTTCTGGCCCGAAGCGCTGGCAGGCGGCTTATTCCAGTTGCGGCCCAGCCAGATGCTGCCGTCTGGCGCGATGGTAATGTGCTGGGCAATGTCGGACCAGTGATTTTGTTCGGTATGGTAGCGCCACATCGACACGATTGTGTCCAGTCCCCGGTATTGCGCGCGGTTGGGCCGCCAGGTGTGGTGCATGTGGACCGCGTTGATTTTGCGGGTAAACGGGAATTGATCGAGGAGGGTGGCGAACTGATCCCGGGTGACTTGTCTGAAGGCGGGTTGCATGATGTTCTCCATCGGTTATCCCTGTTTAGCCAGGGCGAAATTTTTTCGCACGCCGCCGGCGCCGCGTCCGGGCATTGTCCCATCCGGCCCAGGCGGAAACCCCTATAAATCTCAAACTGCCGTCAGAACGGCGCTCGATATTCGGCTCGTTCACCTATATGTAAGTATGTAACCTCCGACCATGTAAAGATGCATACGATTTCCTGGTTCGGTGGTGAAAAAGGGGCGTTTCGCGTGAACGATCGCACTTGCAGCAGTGAACCAATGCAGGGATTTCTAATCTAGATCAGGGTTGAAGATTGCTCTTAAACGCACTTGGCACATTGACTGAACAGCGTCTTGCCGTTACGGAGCAGGGCTCACAATGCAGGCAAGTATTACTATTGGTTGAACCATTTTTTGATGATTGGTTATGGCGGTGAACCTGCGGAATATTCTCTGCCGGGCTTGAAAATTTGTTGAGGAGCCGCCATTTACCATTATCCAGAGTTGCTGTCAGGATGGGATAAAAAGTGGAATCCGACTTATGTGAAAAAGTAGATATCTCGCGTATCGAGATAGAACGCGTGGATGGCTTGCCTTCGAAGGCAAGGGTGTCCTCGATCGAGGCAGCCAACAGGGTGCTCGACAGCTGGGCCGACTCGCCGCCGGAATCGGGCGCGGGCGAATGCGATTTTCAAATCGTTTTTGAAGACGGCTTCCGTTATCGCGGTCATTATCGTTTGAATAAATCGCAAAAGCGCATTTCCTTGTCGCGCTATGTCCGCAAACAGTTGACCGCTCTGGCCAGTGCGAAAAACGTCGCCGATCTTGTCAAGGCCAGCGGTCTGGCCATTGTCGGTACGCCATGTGACGACCCGGCTGAAAGCGCACGTATTGCCCTGGCGCATTACAACATCTGATCGTTCGCTGCCGGTTCGTTTCAAAAAATATTCTGAAATGCCGCAGTCCGGCTGGCGCTTTACGTCAGGCCAGGGGGCGGCGTTCGGCAAAAACGGATCATTTAATAACGCTTACCGGTTTAGGCAAAAGCCCCGAGATAGATGAAAGATTTAATACGCGGGAGACCCAATCTTTAACTGCTGTTAAATCTTGTATGGACGAGCTTGTTTAAAGTTAAAACGATATTGGCATCGATTGAGTGCCTCAAGAAAGTATTATTTAAATTAAAATTCCATGTGGAAATTGGTAGAATGTTATGATTCAGGGCTAAAGTTTTAGAAAACTGATCCGATACCTAAGTTAACGATGAACAAAGTGTGGTTCATGTATCTTAAAAACAACACTGTAGAAGGAAAAAGTTAGTTTCCTCGTGTTCCATAGACTTATCTAATGCGTTTGGTCAGCGCATAAACCGTGAACTTTCACCGGCTGCCGTAGCGTGTCCCGCTGCGGAAAATGCCGGCTTTCTGCATTTTGTAAGACAAAATCTTACTGTCCCATTGGCATTATGCTGTCAAAAAATACAGGGTTGATCCTATTTCTACACTGCAACATACAGACCAGAATTTGTCTCATAGGAAATTAATGCAGTTTGGAAATAGTTAATCCGGAGAAATAATATGGACATGAGCAACATGATGGCTGAGATCCGCGATGCCAACCTCAGCTACCTGATGCTGGCGCAGCAAATGATTCGTTTCGATAAGCCAACCGCAATCTTCCGGCTTGGCATAGGTTCCGACATCGCCGACATTCTCGAAAAGCTGAGCGCGCCGCAGTTGCTCAAGCTCGCCGGCGCCAACATGATGCTCGCGCGTTTTCGTTTCGACGATAACGCTATCCTCAGCATGCTTACCGATTACAGCAAGGACCGGTCGCTGGCGCAGTCGCATGCAGCCATCCTGATGGCTGGGCAACCGGTTGAAGCGATTGCCTGAACCGGAAGTTCGGCAGGCGTCAACGCCTGGCAATACCTCCGCATTACCTCTTTTTCCAATCGCAACACGCGTACAGTCACGGAAGCTAGCACATGGCAAATAAAAGCCTGGTATCGGAAGCAAGGGAAATTCGCCTTGCCATCGACCTGATCAACCTTGGCGCGCGTCTGCAACTGCTTGAACTGGAAACTTCCCTGTCGCGCGAGCGCCTGTTGAAGCTGTACAAGGAATTAAGAGGCGTGTCGCCGCCGAAAGGCATGCTGCCTTTCTCGACCGACTGGTTTATTACCTGGCAGCCGAATATTCATTCTTCGCTGTATATGAATATTCATCGTTTCCTGGTTGAGCATGCCCATGTGTCAGGCATTGAAGCCGTGATGAAAGCCTATCAGCTCTACCTGGAGCAAATGCCGCCGGAAGAAGGCGAGGAAGCGGTGCTGTCGCTGACCCGGGCCTGGACTCTGGTCCGCTTCTTCCAGAGCAAAATGCTGACAACCACCTGCTGCCACAAATGCAGCGGCCATTTCGTGACTCATACATTCGACCTTCAGAGCAACTACACTTGCGGCTTGTGCCAGATGCCTTCGCGCGCCGGGAAGAAAAAGAAATCTGCCGATGTCGTTGAATACTTCCTGCACCATGCCACCGCAGGCGCGGCGCCCACCTTGAACGCGGCCTGATCTTTACGCATGGAGCGCCGGGCGGGCGATCCCGCTGACGAGGCGCTACCCATGGCAGGCGCCATCCCGGCGACGCCGGTTCCTGATCCGCGCCGCACCCGCATCTTCCGCATTCCGGCATTGCATGCGCTCGCATTGCAAGCCTTATCCTTGCTGGCAGTGATCTTGCTATTGCATGCCGGCTGGATGCTGTTCGGGTTGCGGGCAAATATTCTGTTCGCCGCCTTTCTGCAGGGCGCGCTCGCCGCGATCCTGTCATGGCGGCGGCTCGCGCCCTGGTGGATCGCGATCCAGTTCGTGTTCGCGCCGGCCCTGATCGCCGCGCAGTCGCTGCAGGTGCCGCCTCTTTTTTTTCTCGCCGCATTCGCTCTGCTGCTCGGCCTCTACTGGACCACTTTCCGCACCCAGGTGCCGTTCTATCCTTCGGGCCCGCGCACCTGGGAAAGCGTCGCCGGCCTGCTGCCTCAGCAGCCGGTGCGCTTCATCGATATCGGCAGCGGGCTTGGCGGGCTGGTGCTCGATCTTGCGCGGCGCCGGCCGGAAAGCAGTTTCACCGGGATTGAAGTCGCGCCGCTGCCGTGGGCGGCCAGCCGCGCGCGCGCATGGTTCGCGCGGCGCCGGCACGGCGGCGCAAGCCGGTTCCTGCGCGGCGATTACAATCGCCTGGACTTGGCGCAGCATGATGTGGTGTTCGCCTACCTTTCGCCGGCGGCCATGCCGGCGCTGTGGCGCAAGGCCGCCGCTGAAATGCGTCCGGGCTCGCTTTTGCTGAGCTATGAATTCCCGGTGCCCGATGCGGCGCCCGATCTGGTTGTGCATGCCGAAGCAGGCGGCCCGGCCTTGTACGGCTGGCGGATGTAAGCGGTGCCGGCAATGCGCCGGCAATGCTCCATTCACCGCTCAAGTTTTCCCGATTCCGTCCGTTACCGGGATGAACGCCGCTTTCAAGGCGCTATTCGACCGTTCATGCTGGCGGTCAAATTGCTACCCTGAAGCAGGCTTGATGCATTGCGCTCATGATGCAGATTGCGTCAACGCACCCGGACAGGAGTTTCACCTTGCTAGTCATAATCGGATACATAATTGTTTTGGCCTCCGTGTTCGGGGGCTTTGCAATCGCCGGCGGCCATCTCGCTTCACTATTCCAGCCAGTCGAGCTCCTGATGATCGGCGGCGCGGCATTCGGCGCTTTCTTCGTCGGTAACAATGGCAAGTCCATCAAGGCGACGATCGCGGCGCTGCCCAGCCTGTTGAAGGGCTCCAAATACACCAAGACGCTTTACCTGGAATTGATGTCCCTGATGTCGGAAATTCTGACCAAGGTCCGTAAGGAAGGCTTGATGTCGATTGAAGGCGATATCGAGGCGCCCGAGGAAAGCCCGATCTTCAGCAAGTACCCCGGGATTCTCGCCGACCACCACGTCATGGAATTCATCACCGACTATCTCCGCCTGATGGTCAGCGGGAACATGGATGCGTTCCAGATCGAAAATCTGATGGACAATGAAATCGAAACCCATCATCACGAAGGCGAAGTGCCGGTGCAGTGCATCGCCAAGCTTGGCGACGGCTTGCCGGCGTTCGGCATCGTCGCGGCGGTGATGGGCGTGGTACACACCATGGCGTCGGTCGGTCTGCCGCCTGCCGAGCTGGGCATCCTGATCGCGAACGCGCTGGTCGGCACTTTCCTCGGCATCCTGCTGGCCTACGGCTTTGTCGGTCCGCTGTCGGGATTGCTGGAGCAAAAGCTGCAGGAATCCACCAAGATGTTCCAGTGCGTCAAAGTGACGCTGCTCGCCAGTCTGAACGGCTATGCGCCGGCGCTCGCGATTGAATTCGGCAGGAAAGTGCTGTACTCGACCGAGCGCCCTTCATTCAAGGAACTCGAAGAGCATATCAAGCAGTCGAAATCCAAATAACCAGGCGTTCATCATCATGGCCGCAGAAGCACCACGTCCAATTATCATCAAGCGCGTCAAGAAGGGCGGCCACGGCCACCACGGCGGCGCCTGGAAAATCGCCTACGCCGATTTCGTCACCGCGATGATGGCTTTCTTTCTGCTGATGTGGTTGCTCGGCTCTACCGCCAAGGGCGACCTGCAGGGCATCGCCGAATATTTTCAGAATCCGCTCAAGGTCGGCATGGGCAGCGGCTCCGGCAGCGGCGACAGTTCCAGCCTCGTGACGGGCGGCGGCACCGACCTGACCAGGCAGAATGGCCAGGTCAAAAAAGGCGACACGCCGCCGCAAAAGAAAAACTATGATTTGAAGGCCGCGCAGGCCGAGCTCGAACGCGCCGAAGCGGGACGCCTGGCCGGACTGAAGGCCAGGATCGAAGCGGCAGTGGAAGCGAATCCGACCCTCAAACAGTTCAAGAAGCAACTGCTGCTGGACATTACCACCGAAGGCTTGCGCATCCAGATCGTGGACGAAAAGAACCGGGCGATGTTCGCGTCCGCGCGCGCCGAGCTCGAACCGTACACCAAGGAAATCCTGCGTGAAATCGGCCGCGTGCTGAACGACGTGCCGAACAAAATCAGCCTGTCCGGCCATACCGATGCCACGCCGTATTCAAGCGGCAACAAGGGCTACAGCAACTGGGAATTGTCGGCCGACCGCGCCAATGCCTCGCGCCGCGAGCTGATTGCAGGCGGCATGAATGAGACAAAAGTGGTGCGGGTGGTCGGCCTGTCGTCGGCGGTCCTGATGGACGCGTCCAATCCCTTGAATCCGATCAACCGCCGCATCAGCCTCATCGTGATGAACAAAAGGACGGAAGAATCGGCCGCCAGGGACGGCGGCGTGGTGGAAGTGTCGAGCCAGGCCGCAGCGCCGGACGTCCAGCGCAATGTGACCGAAGCCGTCGTCAAGTAAGCGCATATCGCCAGTCCGCGGCCCCGCGGCATCTCTCCCGGCCCTGTCCCGGCGCATACGCGCCGCGCGAACCAGGGAAAAAGGGGGGGCTTTCTTCGCTTGTTCTCCGTATGGCCGCAGAGTGTTCTGACAAATAATCGACCCTGACCATCCCGTACTGCGTCATCGACATCTTCGATGGGCAAGCCGGTGCAAGACAGGAGTCGGCAATGTCCGAAGAAAGCGATCTCGAGAAATCTGAACCGGCCTCGCCCCGGCGCCTTGAAAAGGCGCGGGAAGAGGGCGACGTTCCGCGTTCCCGCGAGCTCGCCACCTGCACCATGCTGCTGGCCGCCGGCTGCGGACTGTGGTTCACCGGCGAAAGCGCTCTGCGCCAGATCAGCGCCTTGCTGGCATCAAGCCTGGCGTTCGAGCGCCAGCAAGCCTTCGATTTCAATTTGCTGGTTGCCCGCAACGCCGGAAAAATCGCCGACGTGCTGCTGGCCTTCGCGCCGCTTGCGGGGCTGCTGCTGATCGTGGCCGTGGCGTCGCCGCTACTGATCGGCGGCTGGCTATTCAGCGGCAAGGCGCTGCAGCCGAATTTCAATCGCATGAATCCGCTCAGGGGCCTGATGAACATGGTGTCCAAGCATGCGCTGGTGGAGCTTGGCAAGGCGATCGGCAAGACAGTGGTGGTCGGCGTGGTGGCATGGTTCGCGGTTACCGGCGAGATCGACACCATGCTATCGCTCGCGGTCACGCCGCTCAATACCGGCACCGCCAGCCTGGGGCACCTGCTGTTCAACAGTTTCATCGCGATCGTGAGCGGCCTGGTGCTGATCGCCCTGATCGACGCGCCTTATCAGGTCTGGCATTACGCCGACAAGCTCAAGATGACGCGCGAGGAAGTCCGCCAGGAAGCCAAGGAATCGGACGGCAATCCCGAAATCAAGGCCAAGATCCGCCAGCAGCAGCGCGAGATGGCGCGCCGCCGCATGATGGCCGAGGTGCCGACGGCCGACGTCGTGGTGACCAACCCGACCCATTATGCGGTCGCGCTCAAATACGCCGACGGCAAGATGGGCGCGCCAAAAGTGGTGGCGAAGGGTGCCGATGAAGTGGCCGCGAAGATCCGTGAAATCGCCGGAGAAAACAAGGTGCCGCTGCTGGAAGCGCCGGCGCTCGCGCGCGCGCTGTACGGCCACACCGATCTGGGCGACGAAATTCCCGAAGCCCTGTATGCAGCAGTGGCCGAGGTCCTGGCCTATGTGTTCCAGCTGCGCAGCTACAGCGCCAACGGCGGCGTGCGCCCGCAAGAGCCGGCCGGACTCGAGGTGCCGCCCGAGCTGGATCCGCTCAATCCGCTTTACGCGGCCGTCAGGCCAGGAAATGCCGGTGAGGCGGCACGATGAATAGCCTGAGGATGCCGGCCTGGCTCGGACCGCAAGGCGCGCGCGCGCTGGCTGCGCCGATCATCATCATCATGATGCTGGCGATGATGGTGCTGCCGCTGCCGGCCTTCCTCCTTGACATGTTTTTCAGCTTTAATATCGCGCTTGCGATCATCGTGCTGCTGACCAGCCTGTACACGGTCAAGCCGCTTGATTTCATGGTGTTTCCGACCGTGCTGCTGGTCAGCACGATGCTGCGCCTCTCGCTCAACGTGGCGTCCACCCGGGTGGTGCTGGCCGAAGGCCACACCGGACCGGATGCCGCCGGCAAGGTGATCGAAGCGTTCGGCCACTTCCTGATCGGCGGCAATTACACGGTCGGCATCGTTGTTTTTATCATCCTCACCATCATCAATTTCACGGTGGTGACCAAGGGCGCGGGACGTATCGCCGAGGTCGGCGCGCGCTTCGCGCTCGATGCGATGCCCGGCAAGCAAATGGCGATCGACGCCGACCTGAACGCCGGCCTGATCGGCGAGCAGGAAGCGCGCCGCCGCCGCACCGAAGTCTCGCAGGAAGCCGAGTTTTACGGCGCGATGGATGGCGCCAGCAAATACGTGCGCGGCGATGCCATCGCCGGCATCGTAATCACCGTGGTGAACATCGTGGGCGGACTGCTGGTCGGCATCCTGCAGCATGACATGCCGGTCGCCGATGCGCTGAAGAACTACACGTTGCTGGCGATCGGCGACGGCCTGGTCGCGCAAATTCCATCGCTGATTATTTCAGTCGCCGCCGGCGTGGTCGTGTCGCGCGTGGCAAGCGAGCAGGATATCGGCGAGCAGTTGACGGGCCAGCTGTTCGCCAAGCCGCAGGTGCTTTACATCACCGCCGGCATCATAGGCGGCATGGGGCTGATCCCGGGCATGCCGCACATTGCCTTCCTGCTGCTGGCCGGCGCGCTCGGCGGCGTCGCCTACGCCGTGTCGAAGCGCGAGCGCAAAGCAGTGGCTGAGCCGGAAGCGCCGGCCGTGCCGGCCGCCGCGCTGGAAAGCGAAGAAGCGACCTGGCAGGATATCGTGCCGGTCGACACGCTTGGACTGGAAGTCGGATACCGTCTGATTCCGCTGGTCGACAAGGCGCAGGGCGGCGAGCTGCTGCGCCGGATCAAGGGCATCCGGAAAAAATTTGCGCAGGAAGTCGGCTTCCTGTCGCCGCCGGTGCATATCCGCGACAACCTGGAACTCAAGCCGACCGGCTACCGCATCACGCTCAAGGGCGTGGAAGTGGGCAGCGGCGAAGCGCAGACCGGCCAGTTCCTGGCAATCAATCCCGGCATGGTCAGCGGCATGCTGCCTGGCCCCGCCACCACTGATCCCGCATTCGGACTGCCGGCGGTCTGGGTCGATGCAGCGACGCGCGACCACGCGCAGGCCATGGGGTATACCGTGGTCGACGCCGGCACGGTAATTGCGACCCACCTGAATCATTTGATCACGACCCACGCGGCGGAACTGCTGGGCCGCCAGGAAGTGCAGCAGCTGATCGAGCACCTGACCAAGGAATCGCCGAAGCTGATCGAAGACCTGGTGCCGAAGACGATTTCGCTGTCGACACTGCAAAAGGTTTTGCAAAACCTGCTGCTCGAGGGCGTGCATATCCGCGACATGCGCACCATCGTCGAAACGCTGGCCGAAAGCGCCGGACAGACGCAGGACCCGAACGAGTTGACCGCAATGGTCCGCGTTGCGCTGGGCCGCGCTATCGTCCAGCAGATTTTCCCGTCCGGCTCGGACCTGTCTGTCATGACGCTGGATAACAAGCTGGAGCGGCTTCTGATGCAGGCATTGCAGGCCAGCGGCCCGGATGGCGCAGGCATCGAGCCCGGCCTGGCCGATACGATCGCCGCACAAGCCGAACTGGCGGTGCGCCAGCAGGAACAGATGGGACTGGCGCCGGTGTTGCTGGTGCCCGGACCGCTGCGTATCCTGTTGTCGCGTTTCCTGCGCCGCACGCTGCCTCAGCTGAAAGTGCTGTCGCACGCTGAACTTCCCGATTCAAGAACCATTCGAGTGACCAGCCTGGTTGGAGGCCAAATATGAACGTCAGAAAATTTCTCGCCGCCAGTTCCCGTGAAGCGTATCGCATGGTGCGCGAAGCGCTTGGCGGAGACGCGGTAATTCTCTCCAACCGCAATGTCAATGGCGAGGTCGAGATCCTTGCTCTGGCAAGCGAAGACATGTCGTCGCTGGTTGGGCCGGGCGCAGACAGCAGGTCCGAATCCAGCCAGGCGTACGGCGCCGAAGCGGCGCCGCGGCCGCAGTCCGGACCGAAGCCGGCGCTGCAGGCCGAGCCGGCACCGAATGCGGAACAGGAAATGACATGGGCGCAATTTCGGCCGCAGGCGGCCGCCGCGCCGCTTGCGCCGACGCCGCCGGCCGGCGGCTTTGCCCGGCCAGGCGACGGCAACCAGGCCGCCAACCTGGCCGAGGCGCTGCAATCGGCCCGCGCGACGCCGGCCGCGCGCGAGCAGGACACGGCGCAGATGTCCCAGGTCATGCACGAAATCCGCTCGATGCGCGGCATGCTGGAATCGCAATTGGCCGAACTTACATGGACCGGCCAGCAGCAGCGCGAGCCGGTGCGCGGGGAAGTCATGTGCCAATTGCTCGCCGCCGGCTTTTCAGCCAGCCTGTCGCGCTACCTCGCGGCCAAGATGCCGGCCGGGCTGAATCCGGACCGGGCCATGGCATGGATCAAGACCATCCTGACGCGCAATCTGGCCGCCATCGGCAACGAGAATGAAATCCTGGAGAAGGGCGGCGTGTTCGCGCTGGTCGGACCCACCGGTGTCGGCAAGACCACTACCACCGCAAAGCTGGCGGCGCGTTGCGTGATGCGCCACGGCCCGGGCAAGCTGGCCCTGATCACCACCGACGGCTATCGTATCGGCGGCTATGAACAGCTGCGTATCTACGGCAAGATCCTCGGCGTGATGGTGCATTCGGTGAAAGACGACGCCGACCTGCGCATCGCGCTTGAAGAGCTCAAGCATAAGCACACCGTGCTGATCGACACGGTTGGCGTCAGTCAGCGCGACAACATGGTGGCCGAGCAGGTCGCGATGCTGGCCGGCGCCGGCACCCCGGTCAAGCGGCTGCTGTGCCTGTCGGCGACATCGACCGGCGAAACGCTGAGTGAAGTGGTGCGCGCGTATCAGGGTAACGGCCTGGCCGGGACCATTATCACCAAGCTCGATGAAGCGGCTACCATCGGCAGCGCGCTCGACGTGGCAATCCGGCACAAGCTGACTCTTTATTACGTGGCCAGCGGACAGCGGGTGCCGGAAGACCTGCATGTCGCGAACCCGGACTTCCTGGCCGACCGCGTTTTCAGGCTCAAGCGCGAAACCGCTACATTCAGCCTGCGCGATGATGAACTGCCGATGATCGTGGCGAATTCGGCGCGCTCGATGAATGACAGCAGCCTGCGCGAGGTGAGCCTTGGCTAATTTCGCTTCCGACCAGGCCGAAGGGTTGCGGCGCATGGTCGCCGGCCCGAAGCCGCGCCTGTGCACATTCCTGTCGGCAGCGTCGCCGGAAGACCGGCAGGCGATGCTGGTCAACCTGGCAGCGTCGCTGGCGCGGGCCGGCAGCGATGTGCTGCTGTTCGACGCCTGTGCCGGCGGGCGCGGCATCGCCGCGCGGCTCGATGGGGCGCAGGGTGCGATGCATGCGGCGTCGCTGCTGGAGGCGGCGCGCGGAGTTCGGCCGCTGGAGCAGGTGACGCAACCGTCCGGCCAGGGATTCGGCTATGCCGCGCTGACCCGCGGTGCGGCGCCGGGACCGGCTGACGCCGAACGCCTGGCGAATGCCTTCGAACGGCTGGCGGGAGTTGCCGACGTGCTGCTGGCCGACGCGGAACTGGATGAGGACGGCGGCCTGCCGCTGGAAGCGATGGGGGCGGGAGACATCGTCATTCAGGTTGCCAACGACGCTGAATCGATCAAGTCGGCTTATGCGCTCGTCAAGCGCCTCAACGCGCGTCTCGGACGCCGGCCCTTCGGCGTCCTGGTAAGCGGCGCATCGGAAAAGGATGCGCAACGGGTGTATGCGAACATGGCGAAAGCCGCCAGCCGCTACCTGGCGGTGGAGCTGCACTCGGTTGGATCGGTGCCCGCCGACGAGCACGTGCGGCGCGCATCGCGGCTCGATCGCCCGGTGGTCGATGCCTTCCCGATGGCGGCCGCATCGGTCGCATTCCGGCGCCTGGCCGAACATTTTGCGCTGCCGGGCGGGTTTCCGGATCTGACTGATACGCGCCGGACCGCCGTCGCCTCCGGCCTGCGCGGGAGTCTTAGCCATGTATAGTGCGCAGGGAAAACCCGATAAGAACCATTTTCTGACGCAGCATGCGCCGCTGGTGAAAAAACTCGCGCACCAGATGAAAGCGAAGTTGCCGCCCAGCGTGGAAGTGGACGACCTGGTGCAGGCCGGCATGATCGGCCTGCTGGATGCCTGCAACCGTTATGAAGACAATCATGGCGCCCAGTTCGAAACCTATGCGGTGCAGCGCATCCGCGGCGCCATGCTGGATGAATTGCGCAGCAGCGACTGGCTGCCGCGCGGCATGCGCCAGAACATGCGCAAGATCGAAGTCGCGATGAGCGCGCTGCAGCAGCGGCTCGGCCGTTCCCCGAATGAGAGCGAGGTGGCGAAACAGCTTAAGCTGTCGCTGCCTGAATATCAGGAAATGCTGGCCGACGGCGGCGGGCACCAGCTGGTTTATTACGAAGATTTCCAGGGTGACGGCGAAGGCAATGATAACTTTCTCGATCGTTATTGCGCAGACGACGCCGCGGACCCGCTCAGGAGCTTGATGAACACCGGCTTCCGGCAAGCCGTGATCGATGCCATCGGCGCCTTGCCGGAGCGCGAAAGAATCCTGATGGGTTTGTATTACGAGCAAGAGATGAACCTGAAGGAAATCGGCGCGGTCATGGGCGTTTCGGAATCGCGGATCAGCCAGCTGCATAGCCAGGCGATCTCGCGCATGCGCGCATTCCTCAGGGAGAAAGCATGGACTGGGGTAGCGTAGCCGGACTGGCGATCGCGCTGGCCGGCATACTGGTCGGCCTCAAGCTGGAAGGCGGCCATCTCGATTCGCTGTTTCAGCCGGCGGCCATGCTGATTGTCGTCGTCGGTACCATCGGCGCAGTGCTGCTGCAAAGCGGCACGCGCCAATTCACCGACGGCATGCGCATGCTGCGCTGGGTGTTCCTGACGCCGGTCGACGATTACGAAGCGGTGCGGCGCGATATGGCGATCTGGAACGGCGTGGCGCGCCGCGAAGGATTGCTCAGCCTGGACCGCTATATCACCAAGGCGCGCTCGCCATTCATGGCCAAGGGACTGCGGCTGGTGGTGGACGGCATCGATTCGCAGACGGTGCGCGACATTCTCGACCGCGATATTTCCGCCTATGAAATCCGGCAGCGCCTTGCGGTGAAGGTCTGGGAAGCGGCGGGCGGCTACGCGCCCACCATCGGCATTCTCGGGGCGGTGCTGGGACTGATCCACGTAATGGAAAACCTGGGCGATCCGGCCCGGCTCGGCAGCGGCATAGCGGTCGCGTTCGTCGCCACCATCTATGGCGTCGGACTGGCTAACCTGGTGTTCCTGCCGATCGGCGCCCGCCTGAAAGCCATGGTCGCGCGCGAAGTCCTCAAGCTTGAAATGATCGCCGATGTGCTGGTCAGCATCGCCAACGGCGAAAATAACCGGCTGATCGAAGACCGCATGGCGGCGTATCCACGGTAGAGCGGTTTGCGGGAGAATAAACTTTGGCTCGCAGAAAATTCGACGACGAACCCGACAACCATGACCGCTGGATGGTGTCGTACGCTGATTTCATCACGCTTCTGTTTGCCTTCTTCGTGGTGATGTATGCGATTTCCTCGGTCAATCAGGGCAAGTATCGCGTGCTTTCGGAGTCGCTGGACAGCGCCTTCGGCAAGCAAGCGCGGCCTGCCGCGCCGGTCCTCAATGAGGCCGACCCGACATTGTCGCCGTTGCGTCCCAGGACCGCCGCGCCGGACCGCAAGCGCGCCGCCGCGTTGCGCCGCGAGCGCGAACAGTTGACCGCGATCGCGCTTGATCTGCAAAAAACAATGGCGCCATTGGTCGAGCAAGGCCGGGTAAAGGTCACGCAGACCAGCCGCGGCATTACCGTCGAAATCAATGCCAGCTTGCTGTTCGCACCCGGCGAGGCGCGCCTGAACGCGGAATCGAACCAGGCATTGATCGCAGTGGCGGCGGTGATGAAAAATGACAGCCATGCGATTCAGGTGGAAGGCCATACCGACAATCTGCCGATCCGAAATGCTTACTTTCCTTCCAACTGGGAATTGTCGGCGGTCCGGGCCGGCAGCGTCGTCCGGCTGTTCGTTGAACAGGGGGTGGCGGAGGATAGGCTGGTCGCGCTTGGCTACGGCGCCACCAAACCGGTGGAATCGAATGATACGGCAGAGGGAAGATTGCGCAACCGGCGCGTGCAGCTCATGATTTTATCGAGCCTGCCCGAGGTGGCGACCGAAGTGCCGGTGGTGGAGCGCTAGCGCGTTAGTGCGTTAGTGCGTTAGTGCGTTGGCGATTTGAGTGCGTTTTCCGGGGGTTTCCCGGGATTTTTTGGCTTAGCCGATCACCCGGCTGCGCGACACGGTCCGCGATGCGGCCTGCCCGTTCGGTCCGTAAAAATCGCCGTTTTGCGACTTACCCTGCAAAATGCTCAGGGCGGACTGGTTGCGCGCCAGCTGCTTGTTGATCAGCATGCCGTTCGTGCGATTGATTTCTTTTGCTTCCCGCGCCAGTTCCAGCAGGCGGGCCCAGGCCTGCGCCGCTTCGACGCTGGCGGCCGGCTTGCCGACCCAGGCGCGCATCCCGGTTTCGCTGGCGTCGAAACCGGCGGCGGCGAGTGCGCGGTGGCGCGCCAGCGTAAGCTGCGTAACGCCTGCTACCAACCGCAATTTTTCTTCGAGCAGGGCGGCGAGACCTTCGGCATCGGCATCGATCAGCCGGTCCTGTTCCTGCCGCAGCACGGCGAGCAAGGCTTGCGTCGCCTGTTGTTCCTGCGTCAGGTGCGCGCCCGGACCGCCGCCATTTGTCTGCATGCTCATCCCTTGCGCGGGTGAATCAGGTCCCTGACCGTATCGAGCAAGCCGTCGGCAACGCGTTCCGGATTGACCTTGAAACTGCCATTGGCGATGGCTGCCTTGATTTCCTCCACTTTCGCTGCATCGAATACCGCGTCGCCGCCCGAAACCTGGCTCGCGAGCGCTTGCGACTGCGGCGAAATCCGCACGCTATCCGACGATGAAGCGGATGTTGCCGCCTTTTCAATCGCGCGGCTGCCGCCAGCCTGGCCTGCGGTCACGCCTACGCCGGGGGTTTTCTTGCTCGAGTCATCGATTTTCATGACATTACCTTCTTCTGGTTGCCGCTATTGTATGTGCTGGATTCCGCTGGATTCCGCTGGTAACACTATTATCGGCGGTGCCCGGAAAAACTTTAACACATCGAACTCACGCTTCCGTAGTCAATATGTTACCGTCACGACCCCGCCCATTTTCGCCACGCCGCTGACCACCTGGCCGCCCGCCGTGCGTGCCTGCACCAGCTGGCCGTCGGCGCCGTTGGTGAGCGCGCGGCCCTCGGTCGAAACGCTGAAACCGGGGCCGTTCGAAACAACCCGTACGATCTGGCCTTGCTGCACCGCCTGCTGGCTGCGCAGCGCGTCTTGCCGCAGCGGCGTGCCGGCCGCGACCGACATTGCCAGCGTGCGTCCGATGGCCTGCGCCGGATCGGTGATGATGCCTGCAGGCAGAGCCGTCAGATCGCCTTTTGTTTTGACGATATCGTTCGGCCCGACCGCTTGTCCCTGTCCCAGCGGCGCCGCGGCGGTGTAATAGTCACCCTGCACCCGCACCGTGGCCTGGACATAAATGGTCCATGGCGCCGGCGCGCTGCAGCGCATGCCGACCGTGGTCTTGCCCCAGGCCCGGCTGCCATTCGGAAGGAACGGCTGGAGCGCGGCGCAGGCCGGCATGTTCAGGCGCGGGTCGATCGCGCCCACGGAAATGCTGACCTGGCCGGGCAAGCCGGCCGATTGCGTATGCAGAAATTGCTCGATTGCGTCGCGCAGGCCGTCCTGGTCCTGGCGTGCCGGCAGGGGCGCCTGCGCCGCGGCGGCGGCCGCCAACAGCATGCCGCACAGGCCGAGCGCCAGGCGCGCGGACGCGCTGATCATTGTATTTGCGCTGGTATCCATGGCGTCATGGTACGCAACGCGCGCTTGGGCAAAAGCCGGAACAGACCCCCGTTTGGCGCGCTTATCCCTTGATCGGGCGGCTTGCCGGACCCGTAACATCCATCGTACACAAATCCATTATCGGTTGCGCCCGGCGAACTCGTGAGGAGTTCATGCAGGCGGCGGCCCGGGAGGCGGCAATGACAGGAAAAATCGACGACTATCTGCGTTTCCACGAGACCGCGCTGAACCTGCGCGCGCAGCGCCAGCAGTTGCTGGCGTCGAATATCGCCAATGCCGACACGCCGAATTACAAGGCGCGCGACATCGATTTCAGGCAGACGCTGCAAGGCGCGCTGCAACGCCCCGCAGCAGGCGCGGCGGCAGGCGCGGGGCCGGCGGTGCTCCTGAAAACATCGGCGAACCATCTGTCCGGAACAACTGCCGGCTTCGTCGGCGCCGGCCATGGCGCGCTCGAGCCGCAATACCGCCAGGTGCAGCAGGGCAGCGTCGACGGCAACAGCGTCGACATGGATGCGGAGCGCAACCAGTTCGCCGATAACGCGCTGCGTTATGAAGCCGGGATCACGCTGGTCAGCGGGCAGATCAAGAGCCTGCTGACTGCGATCCAGGGCCAATAAAGAACAGGAAACAGGGAAAAGGGAGCATCGCGATGTCGCTATTTAATATTTTCAATGTCGCCGGGTCCGCCATGAGCGCGCAGGGGCAGCGCCTGAACGTGGTGGCGAGCAATATAGCCAACGCCGACAGCAGCACCAGCGCCAGCGGGCAGGCCTATCGCGCCAAGCATGTGGTGTTTGCGGCAGTGCCGGTCGGGCCGGCGCAAACCAGCGGCGTCAGGGTGCGGCAGGTGGTGGAAGACGCGAGCCCGCCGAAGTTGATGTATGACCCGAAGCATCCGCAGGCCGATGAAAAAGGCTTCGTCGCGATGCCGAATGTGAACGTGGTTGAGGAAATGGTGAACATGATTTCCGCTTCGCGCTCGTATCAGAACAATGTCGAAACCATGAACGCAGCCAAGACCATGCTGCTCAAAACCCTGACCCTCGGTCAGTAAGAAAGGAAACGCGATGAGCACCATTCAAGGCGTGTCGCCGGGCCTGCTGGCCGCGATGAACGGCACCGGCGGCACCAGCGGCACCGGCACCGGCAACGCGAAGAGCACCGCGGTGGAAGCGCAGGACCGTTTCATGACCCTGCTGGTCACCCAGATGAAAAACCAGGACCCGCTCAATCCGCTCGACAATGCGCAAGTTACCAGCCAGCTGGCGCAGCTGTCGACAGTCACCGGCATCGACAAGCTCAATACCACGCTGGAAGCGCTGATGAGCAGCTTCCAGGGCGGGCAGTCGCTGCAGGCCGCCAGCATGATCGGCCGCGGCGTGCTGGTGCCGGGGTCGGATCTGGCGCTTGCGAATGGCAAGGCCGTGCTCGGCGTCGAATTGGCCGAGCCGGCCGACAAGGTCACGGTCACCATCCGCGACCTGGCCGGCAATGCGGTGCGCAAGATCGAGGTCGGTTCGCGCGATGCCGGGGTGGCTCCTCTGGTCTGGGACGGCAAGACCGACGCCGGAGCGGCAGCCGCCGACGGCAGTTATCGATTTGAAGTCGCGGCTACCCGCGGCGATGAAAAGACCACCGCTTCCACCCTGATGCTCGGCGAAGTGGTCGGCGTATCGACCGGCGCTCAGGGTGTCAGGCTCAATATCCCCGGCGTCGGTGAGACGGCCCTGTCCGACGTGCGCCAGATCCTATAAGAAATTTACGAAAACAAGCTACGAAAACAAGCTACGAAAACAAGCTACGAAAACAAGCTGCGAAAACAAGTTTTCGAAAATACATCCACCAGTCGGCAGGCACTTGCCTGAATAGCAGAAAGCAAGGAGAACACCATGAGTTTCCAGCAAGGCTTAAGCGGTCTCAACGCGGCATCCAAGCAATTGGAATCGATCGGCAACAACGTCGCCAACGCCAACACGGTGGGTTTCAAGCAATCGCAGGTGTCGTTTGCGGATGTCTACGCAAACTCGCTCACCGTCGTCGTCGGCACGCAGATCGGCACCGGCACCAAGTTGAACCATGTCACGCAGCAATTCTCGCAGGGAAATGTGACCGCCTCCAACAATCCGCTCGATCTCGCGATCAATGGCGGCGGATTCTTCCGCATGTCCAACAACGGCGCCATTACCTACGGCCGCAACGGCCAATTTCAGCTCGATAAGAGTGGTTACATCGTTAACCCGAATGGCGCGCGCCTGACCGGATATGCCGCTGATACGCGCGGCGTGCTGCAGACCGGCTCGCCGAAGGACATCCTGATTTCCAACGCCGACCTGCCTCCGAGCGCCACCAAGGATATCAAGGCGGTGCTCAATCTGGATTCGCGTAATGCGGTTCCGGCTACCACGCCTTTTTCGATGGACGATCCAACCAGCTTCAACAGCGCGACTTCAGGCACTGTATACGACAGCCTCGGCAACTCGCATGTGCTGCAGACCTATTATGTGAAGAGCGGCGTGAATACCTGGAATATTTATGGCGCGGTCGACGAGGTGCCGCTGAATTTCACGCCGGCGTCCGCCGGGCCGCCTGCGGTGCCGGCGTCGCAGACGCCAATCGGCTCGCTCGGGTTCGGCCCGGATGGCGGGCTCGATGCGGCGACCCAGGCCTCGATGCCCTTCAGCACGACGATACCGCTTGCTACCGGGGCCAGCACGCCGCTGGTCATCGCCATGGATTACAGCAGCACCACTCAGTTCGGCGCGCTGTTCAATGTCAACACGCTCAGGCCGGACGGTAACACCTCGGGCAGCCTGTCGGGCTTCAGCGTCGGCGCCGACGGTACCATCACCGGCCGGTACACCAATGGCAAATCGAATACGCTTGGGCAAGTGGTGCTGGCTAATTTCACCAACCCAAATGGCTTGCAACCGCTGGGCGACAATGTCTGGTCGGAATCCACCGCTTCCGGCGGAGCCCTGATCGGCACGCCGAGCTCTGGCACGCTGGGCGCGCTGCAATCGTCCGCGGTGGAAGATTCCAATGTCGACCTGACGGCTGAACTGGTCAACATGATCACCGCGCAGCGCTTCTACCAGGCCAATGCGCAAACCATCAAGACCCAGGACCAGGCGATGCAGACCCTGATGAACCTCAGGTAAGCCGGCTTCAACACATACCACGGGTCACAACAGGAGTGAATGAATGGACCGCCTGATCTACACCGCCATGAGTGGCGTGAAACATATCCTGGAACAGCAGGCCACCAATTCGCATAACCTCGCGAATGCGTCGACTACCGGTTTCCGGGCGCAGCTCGATGCGTTCCGCGCCGTGCCGGTGCAGGGCGAAGGCTTGCCGACGCGGGCATTCGTGGTCGATGCCACCGTCGGCCACGACCTGACGCCGGCCGCGATCCAGCAGACCGGCCGCCCGCTCGACGTCGCCGTGCAGGGCGCGGGATGGTTCGCGATCGAGAGCCCCGACGGCGGCGAAGCATACACCCGCAACGGGGCGTTCAAGCTGAGTGAAAATGGCGTACTGCAAACCCAGTCCGGTTTGAACGTGCTGGGCGATGGCGGGCCGATCAGCGTGCCACCCGATGTCATGCTGGCGGTTGCCAAGGATGGCACCGTGTCGGCCATCTCGACCGCCACCAAGGGCGGGGCATCGACCGTGCTGGGCCGTATCAAGCTGGTCAACCCGCCGCAGGAAGCGATTGCGCGTGGCGAAGATGGCCTGTTCCGCCTGAAGGCCGGCGGCGAAGCCGAAGCCGACGCCAATGTCACGGTCGCCGGCGGCGCGCTGGAAGGCAGCAATGTGAATGTGGTCGACGCCATGGTCAACATGATCAGCCTGGCGCGCCAGTTCGACCTGCATATGAGCCTGATGAAGAATGCCGAGAACAACGCGGCAAAGGCCGGCCAGATTCTCGCTTTAAGTTGAGCGGGCGCAGCGCAGAATGGCAATGGGCAAGAATTCGTGTAGTCGCACTGGAAATATTCACTGGATTTACTGGAGAAGAAAATGATTCGATCGTTATGGATTTCCAAAACCGGCCTGGATGCGCAGCAGACCCAGATGGACGTCATCTCCAACAACCTGGCCAATGTCAGCACCAGTGGATTCAAGCGCTCGCGCGCCGTATTTGAAGACCTGTTGTACCAGACGGTGCGCCAGCCGGGCGCCGATTCTTCACAGCAGACCCAGCTGCCAACCGGATTGCAGATCGGCACCGGCGTGCGGCCGGTCGCGACCGAACGGATTTTCACGCAGGGCAATCTGCAGCAGACCGGCAATGACAAGGATGTCGCGATCCAGGGCGCCGGATTTTTCCAGGTGCTGATGCCGGACGGCAGCACTGCCTACACGCGCGATGGCTCTTTCCATGTCGATAGCCAGGGCCAGCTGGTCACATCGAGCGGCTTTCCGGTGCAGCCGACCATCACGATTCCCGCCAATTCGCAAAGTATCTCGATCGGGCGCGACGGCGTGGTATCCGTCACGCAGGCCGGCGTGGCGCGGCCGACCCAGGTCGGCACTTTGCAACTGGCCATTTTCATGAATCCGGCCGGGCTCGAGAGCAAGGGCGAAAACCTGTATATGGAAAGCGGCGCGTCCGGCAATCCGAATATCAATGCGCCCGGCACCAATGGCGCCGGCGCGCTGTCGCAAGGCTATACCGAAACCTCCAACGTCAATGTGGTCGAGGAGCTGGTCAGCATGATCCAGACCCAGCGCGCTTATGAAATCAACAGCAAGGCGATCACCACGTCGGACCAGATGCTGCAGAAACTGTCGCAGATGTAAGCGGCAGTCCGCTGACCTGAACCGCCGCCTGCCATGAAAAAATTTTCTGCCTTCGCATTCGCCGCTCTGGCCGCGCTTTCCGGTTGCGCCTCCGTGCCGGAATCGATCGTGCAGCATCCGACCACTGCGCGCCCGTACCAGGCAGCGGGTCCCGCCGCGCCTGCCGCGCCGGCAGCATCGAACGGCGCGATCTTTCAGTCCGCGAGCTACCGCCCGATGTTCGAGGACCGCCGTGCCCGCCTGGTGGGCGATACGCTGACCATTTTGATTACAGAGCGAACCAGCGCCGACAAGTCGGCCGCCAACGGTTCCAGCAAGTCGGGCAGCGTTTCCGCAACCATCGGACAGCTGTTCGGCATACCGACCAGCACGACGGACAAGCTTGGCCTATCCACCAGCGGCGCCCGGAAATTCGAGGACAAGGACACTGCCAGCTCCGGCAACACCTTCAGCAGCACGCTAACAGTCACCGTGGTCGAGGTGCTGCCGAACGGGAATCTCGTGGTAAGCGGCGAAAAGCAGGTCGCATTCGACAAGGGCGCGGAGTTCATCCGGTTTTCCGGGGTAGTCAATCCAAACCACATCACTGCCGGCAACACGGTCCCCTCGACCCAGGTGGCGGATGCGCGCGCGGAGTACCGAACCAATACACAGATCGACAAGGCGCAGGTGCTGGGCGCCCTGACCAGATTCTTCCTGAGTGTGCTGCCGCTGTAGAAATGACACCAGGTCGGGTTGCCGTCGCCTTGAACCTTTGAAGCGAAAAATGAAATTCTCCAGAATAATGATCGCCGCGCTGGTCGTGCTGGCCGGATTGCCGGCCTCGGCGGTCCACGCCGAGCGCCTCAAGGATCTCGCCAGCATCCAGGGCGTGCGCCAGAATCAGTTGATCGGCTACGGCCTGGTGGTCGGCCTTGACGGCAGCGGTGACCAGACCACGCAGACCCCGTTCACGGTGCAAAGCGTGGTCAGCATGCTGCAGCAGTTGGGCGTCAACCTGCCGCCCGGGGTGAACCTGCAGCTCAAGAATGTCGCCGCCGTGATGGTGACCACCTCGCTGCCGCCGTTCGCCCAGCCGGGGCAAATGCTGGACATAACCGTGTCATCGATGGGCAATGCCAAGAGCCTGCGCGGCGGCACGCTGCTGATGACGCCGCTTAAAGGCGCCGATGGCCAGATCTATGGCATGGCGCAAGGGAATGTGCTGGTCGGCGGCGTCGGCGCGGCGGCGGGCGGCAGCAAAACCCAGGTGAATCATTTAAGCGTCGGCCGGGTTTCCGGCGGCGCAACGGTCGAGCGCGCAGTGTCGACCTCGCTCGGCCAATCCGATGCGATCGCGCTCGAACTCAACGACAGCGACTTTTCCACCGCCAGCCGGGTGGTCGACGCCATCAACCGGCGCTTCGGTCCAAGCACTGCGGCGGCCCAGGACGGACGCGTGATCCGTGTGCGCGCGCCGGCCGGCAGCGATGAGCGGGTGTCCTTCCTCGGCGCGCTGGAAAGCATAGACGTCACGCCGGCGCAGATGAGCGCCAAGGTGATCATGAATGCGCGCACCGGGTCGGTCGTCATGAACCAGGCGGTCACATTGGATGCTTGCGCGGTATCGCATGGCAACCTGTCGGTCGTCATCAATTCCGAGCCGGTGATCAGCCAGCCGGCGCCGCTGTCGGGTGGTCAAACCGTGGTAACGCAGCGCTCCCAGATCGAAATCAATAAGGAACCGGGCAAGGTGATGCTGCTAAAGGCCGGCACCTCGCTGGCGGAAGTGGTCAAGGCCCTCAATGCAATCGGCGCCACACCACAGGACCTGCTGGCCATTCTTCAGGCGATGAAAGCGGCGGGATCGCTGCGCGCCGAGCTCGAAATCATTTAAGCGACGGATATCAACAGTGATCAACCAGGCAAATCTTTCCAACCAGCTTGCGCTGGACGCCAAGGGTACCGGCGAACTGCAGCGCGCTGCGAGGCAAAACTCGCCGGAAGCGCTGAAGGCCGCCGCAAAGCAGTTCGAGGCCCTGTTCATGAACATGGTAATGAAGAGCATGCGCGAGGCGACGCCGCAGGAAGGCATATTCGACAGCCAGCAAAGTCGCATGTATACCGCGATGCTGGACCAGCAGATCAGCCAGAACATGGCAAGCCGCGGCGTCGGCCTGGCCGATGTGCTGATCCGGCAACTGTCGAACAACCGCGCGGTGGAAGGAATGCCGGCAGCCGATGGCGAAGACCGGTTGTTGCAGGGATTGCAGCAATCGGAACTGGGGGGTATGTCCGGGGTGGAGCGCGCCGTGCAGCGGCTGCAAGGGTTTGCGCCGGCATCAGCCGCGCCGGCGCCGGCCGCTGCGTTGCCCGAGCAGCGGGCCGCCGGAGCACAGCCCGCGCATGTGCAGGCGTTCCAGTCGCGCCTGGCGGCGCATGCGGAGGAGGCCAGCCGTACGACCGGCATCCCGGCCAAATTCATGCTGGGCCAGGCCGCACTGGAAACCGGCTGGGGCAAACATGAAATCACCGCAGCCGATGGATCGCGCAGCCACAATTTATTCGGCATCAAGGCCGGCGGCAACTGGAAGGGCAAGGTGGTAGAAGCCACTACCACGGAATATGTGAACGGCGTAGCGCAACGCAAGGTCGAAAAATTCCGCGCCTATGATTCCTATGCCGACTCGTTCCGCGATTACGCCAGGCTGCTGCGCAATAATCCGCGCTATGAAAACGTGATCGCAAACGCGCAGGACGCGGTCGGCTTCGCCAATGGATTGCAGCGCGCCGGCTATGCGACCGACCCGAATTATGCTGCCAAGTTAACCAAAATCATCCGGCAGACGCTGGCCTGAACCGGCGCTCCAGGTTGATGGAATGACCACGCCGGCCGATTGCAGCCGTATGGCTAAAGTTTTGCCGGCGACTGCCGTTGATATGGATATCGGAACAGGGAAGAACACGACATGAGCTCGAGCATCCTTAGCGTTGGCCAAAGCGCCCTTGCGGCCGCGCAGGTGGGCCTGGCCACGACCGGACACAATATCGCCAATGCGGCGACCCCCGGCTACAGCCGCCAAATCGTGGTTCAGGGCGCGGTCGCAGGACAGGATAACGGCTACGGTTTCGTCGGCAAGGGAACCGAAGTCACGGCGGTACGCCGGGTGTACAGCGAATACCTGTCGACCCAGGTGACGACCGCGCAAACGGCGAAGGGCCGGCTGGACAGCTATTACACCCAGATCAAGCGCATCGACTCGTTGCTGGCCGACGCGGACGTGGGGATATCGCCGGCTTTGCAGGCATTCTTCAAGGATGTGCAAAACCTGAGCGCCGATCCCACCGGCGCGGCATCGCGCCAATCCATGCTGTCGTCGGGGAATTCGCTGGCCGGCGGTTTTCAGACCCTCAGCGGCCAGTTGTCGGAAATCAGCGAAGGCGTCAACGGCGAAATCAGCACCAGCATCACGACGATCAACTCCTACGCCCGGCAAATCGCGCAATTGAATGACGCCATCGAAAAGGCGCAATCCAATTCCGACGGCAAGCCGGCCAATGACCTGCTCGACCAGCGCGATCTCCTGATTTCCGACCTCAGCAAGGAAATCAAGGTCACGGTCGTCAAGCAGAACGACAATTACAATGTGTTCGTCGGCAATGGCCAGCCGCTGGTCGTCAGCACCAAGACATTCAATCTGATCCCCGTGGCGTCGTCCACCGACAACAGCCGGATCCAGGTCGGCTATACCTCCAACGGCGAAACCACCTTACTGGCCGAGAGCTCCGTCAGCGGCGGCCGCCTCGGCGGCTTGTTCGAGTTCCGCGCCAACACGCTCGATGCCGCGCAAAATTCGCTCGGCCGCGTCGCCATCGGGCTGGCCGCCTCCTTCAACGAGCAGCACCGGCTGGGGCAGACGCAGCGCGGCGCAATGGGAAGCGATTTTTTCAAGACCGCCGCACCGCTGGTGACACCGGCCGGCACCAATGCCGGCAACGGCGTTGCGACAGCGGCGATCGCCGATCCCGGACAGCTTTCCATCAGCGACTATCGGCTCCAGTTCGACGGCGCCAATTACAATGTGACGCGCATTTCCGACGGCGCGATCACGACCTTCGCCACTTTTCCAATGACGATCGACGGCGTGGCGTTCAACATGACCGGCACGCCCGCCACCAGCGATACCTTCCTGATCCAGCCGACCGTGAACGGCGCCGCCGGCTTCAAGGTCGCGTTCACCGACAAGGCCGATATCGCGGCCGCCGCGCCGTTGGTGACTGCGGCCACCGCGGGCAATGCCGGCTCCGGGATGATCAGCGCCGGCGCCGTGACGGCCGGATTTACGCTCGCCACGGTCACGCCGTCTTTCACGCTTGCGTACAACGCCGGCACCGACCGGCTGAGCGGTTTTCCGAATATGCCGGTCACTGTTTCGAACAACGGGGTCGACACCGTCCATGCCGCCGGCGCGCCGGTGCCATTCAGCGCGGGCGCCAGAATCAGCTTTGGCGGCGTCGAAGTCACGCTGTCGGGCGCGCCCGCCAACGGCGACACGTTTAGCATCGGCCGCAATGCCAGCGGCGCCGGCGACAGCCGCAATGCGGTGCTGCTCGGTGCCCTGCAGAGTAAAAATACGATGGACGGCAACACCACCAGTTTCCAGGGCGCCTATTCGCAACTGGTGAGCCTGGTCGGCAACAAGACGCGCGAGATGGAAGTCACCAGCGCGGCCGCCGGCAAGGTGTACTCGCACGCGGTGCAGGCGCAGCAGGCGGAGTCAGGCGTCAATCTCGATGAGGAGGCGGCCAACCTGATGCGCTATCAGCAGGCTTACCAGGCCGCCGGCAAGGTCATGCAGACCGCCAGCGACTTATTTCAGACATTGCTCTCCATCGGCGGAACCTAAAGCCGCGGGTTGAACGGACCACAGGGAACGGCATTATGCGCATCAGCACCAATACAATGTATGAGCTCGGCGTGGGGCGGATCAGCGATCTGCAGGCCGGGATGGTCAGGACGCAGCAGCAGATTGCGACCAATCGCCGCATCCTCACGCCGGCCGACGACCCGATCGCTTCCGCCCGGGCTCTGGAACTGTCGCAAGGAAAATCGATCAACGAGCAGTTTGCGGTCAATCGCCAGAATGCCAGCAACACGCTGATCCAGCAAGAGGGCGCGTTGAAAAGCCTGACCACGCTGATCCAGGACGTGCAGACGCTGACGGTCAGCGCCGGCAATGGCGCGCTTGACGACCAGCAGCGCAGGCACATTGCCACCGAATTGCAGAGCCGCTTCGATGAAATGCTTGGCCTGGCGAATACCCGGGACGGCACCGGCAATTACATGTTCGCCGGCTTCCGCGTGACGACCCAGCCTTTCAGCGTGGCCGCGGGCGGCGCGGCGTACCACGGTGACCAGGGCCAGCGCATGCTGCAGATCGGGACTGGCCGCCAGATCCCGCTGAACGATTCCGGCAGCGAAGTATTTGAAGGCGCACGCACCGGTAACGGCACATTCGTTGCCACCGCCGCGTCCGGCAACACGGGCGGCGGCGTGGCCGGAATTGGATCGGTGACCGATGCAACGCAATTGACGCATCATGATTATCGTATCGATTTTCACGTGGTCGAGGGCGTGACCACCTATGACGTGATCGATACGACAGCGGGTTTGCCGGCAGTGTCGTCCGGTAATGCGTTCAAGCCCGGCGATTCGATCGGCTTTCATGGCATGCAGTTTGAAGTCAAGGGCGCGCCAGCAGATAATGACAGCATGAATGTCGAGCCAAGCAGGAATGAAAGCATATTTACCACCCTGCGCGACCTGATCGATGTGCTGAACCAGTCATCCAGGGGAACGGCGGCGCAGGCGCGCCTGTCCGGCGGACTGATCCAGGCCGGCGCCGGCCTTGACAGCATGCTTGATAACGTGCTGAGCGTGCGCGCTACGCTCGGCGCCCGGTTGAAGGAAATCGACACGCTGGACAGCGCGGGCAGCGATCGCGACTTGAACTATGCGAAGGAATTGTCGGAATTGCAGGATATCGATTATGCGAAAGCGCTCAGTGAGCTGTCGCAGCAAAAAACGATGCTCGAAGCGGCGCAGAAATCATTCGTTACGGTGTCCGGACTTTCCCTGTTCAAGTTGCTCTGAGGCGCGCGGCATCTGTTCCCGCGTACGGCACGCGACTGTGGCAATGGCACGGTGTCGCCCCGGCATTACCGCGGCGGCGCCAGCGGAAGCGCCGCCGCGGTAATCTGGCCGATCCGGTTTATCCCTTCCTGGAACAGGTTTGCCAGCGGCGTCGCCAGGTAGGGCAGCGCCACGGTCAGCATGATGAACCCCACGCCAAGCGTGATTGGAAAGCCGATGCCGAACAGGTTAAGCTGGGGCGCGGCGCGTGTCAGGATGCCGAGCGCCAGGTTTGTGACCAGCAATACCGCGACAATCGGCAACGATAGCTGAACCCCGGCGCTGAAAATCCTGCCCCCCCAGTTCACCAGCTCGCGCATGCCTTGGCCATTCAGTGGCGCCGCCGTAATCGGTAGCGCGGTGAAGCTGTCCGCCAGCGTCGCCAGCAGCACCAGGTGCAGGTTGGTCGCAAGATAAAACATCAGCGCCAGCAATGCCAGGAACTGGCTCACGGACGACGAGCGGGCACGCGTCTGCGGATCGAAAAAACTGGCGAAGCCGAGACCCATGGTCAACCCGGTAATTTCCCCGGCCATTTCTACCGCCGCGAAGACGATCCGCATCGCGAATCCCATTGCCATGCCGATGACCAGTTGCTGCGCGATGATCAGGAAGCCTGCCAGCGAAGCCGGATCGATCGCCGGCATGGCGGGAACGGCCGGCGCAATCGCCACCGAAAGCATGATGCCGAGACCGATCTTGACCCTGGCCGGCACGCTGACATTGCCGAACAGCGGGGCCACCGAAATCAGACCCATGACGCGCGTCAGCGGCCACAGCATCATCGCGATCCAGGTATTGAGTTCGGCGCTGGTGATGTTGATCATGAATTGTTCGAAGACTGCGGGGCCGGCGCAAGCCGGCCAAGGTCCTAGCCCACCATACCCGGAATGCCGGTCAGCATCTCACGCATGTAATCAAGCATGATTGCCAGCATCCACGGCCCGGCCACCACCATCGCGACAAAAATGCCGACCAGCTTGGGAATGAAGGAAAGCGTGGTTTCATTGATTTGCGTGGCCGCCTGAAAAATGCTGACGACCAGGCCGATCACCAGCGCCACCAGCAGCATGGGCGCCGACACCATCAGCATGACTTCCATCGCATGGCGTCCGAGGGACATGACTGATTCGGGATTCATTGTTGGGTCCTTGAAATGGGTGCGCCGCCGAAACGGCCGCTAATAAAAACTTTGTGCCAGCGAACCGATCAGCAACTGCCAGCCGTCAACCAGCACGAACAGCATCAGCTTGAACGGCAGCGCGACAATCGCCGGGGATACCATCATCATGCCCATCGACATCAGGACACTCGCTACCACCATGTCGATAATCAGGAACGGTATGAAGATGGCGAAGCCGATCTGGAATGCGGTTTTCAATTCGCTGGTGATGAACGCCGGAATCAGCACGCGCAGCGGCACATCCTCGGGACCGTTCAGCGCCGGGGTGCCGGACAGCTTCACATACAGCGCCAGGTCCGACTGCCGGGTCTGCTTCAGCATGAACGCCTTGAGCGGCACCGCGCCGCGGTCCAGCGCCTGCGTCATGGTGATGCGGTTTTCCGACAGCGGCTGGTAAGCCTCGGCATAGATCCGGTCCAGCACCGGGCTCATCACGAACAGGGTCAGGAACAGCGACAGGCCGATCATGACCTGGTTCGGCGGCGCGGTCTGCGTGCCGAGCGCCTGGCGCAGCAACGACAATACGATGATGATGCGGGTAAAACTGGTCATCATCAGCAGCGCCGCGGGAATGAACGACAGGGCAGTCAGCAGCAGCAATGTCTGCAGGCTCAGTGAGTAGCTCTGGCCGCCGCCCGCGGTGGGCGTGCTGGTCCAGGCCGGTAGGCCCGCTGTCTGCGCGGCGGCCGCGAGCGGCAGTACAAGCGCGGCGATACAGCAGATCGAACGTAGCGCCGGAAGCGCAAGCGCGGGCTTCAATCTTATCTTCGCCGCGAAGAAGGCCGGTAGGGCGGCCATGGTGCTGTCAAGGGGCATTGCGTCGATCGATCGTCTGTTTGAGCCAGGAAGAAAAATTCCCGGAAGGATTGGCGCCCGGCGCGTCGCCGGCGACCGGCGCGGCGTCCTGGCGCGGCATGGTCGATAGTGCATTGACGCGGCCGGGCGCGACGCCGACCACGATCCACTGGTCGGCTACTTCGACCACGATAACGCGCTCGCGGCTGCCGACGCTCACGCCGCCCACGATGCGCACATTGCCGGCGGTGCCGGACCTGGAGAGATTGAAGCGTTTGAGCAGCCAGGCCGCGCCGGCCATCAGGCCAAGCACTGCGATCAGCCCGAACAGAACCTGGAACAGGCTGCCGGTGGAACCGGTCGCTGCGGCCGCGGGCTGTGCCGTTTGCGCCGCCTGCGCCAATGCCGGCGCAACCGGAACCGCGGCGCACAGCAGAGCCCAGAGCGGCGTGGATCGGCCAATCTTCATTTATCGAGCTTCCGCATCCGTTCCGAAGGCGTGATGACGTCGGTCAGGCGAATTCCAAACTTGTCGTTGACGACCACTACTTCGCCCTGTGCGATCAGGCAGCCATTGACCAGGACATTCATCGGCTCACCGGCCATGCCGTCCAGTTCGACCACCGATCCCTGCGCCAGCTGCAAGAGATTCTTGATCGAGATCTTGGTGCGTCCGAGTTCAACCGTCAGCTGCACCGGTATATCGAGAATGAAGTCGATGTCGTTTTGCCGTTCGCCTCGATGCGCGGCGGCGCCGAAATCCTGAAAGGCGGCGGCCGCCACGGACTGGGCCGTGGGCGCCATACCGGCAGCGCTTCCGTCCTGCTCAGCCACGGCGGCGCCCCAGCTTTCGCCCGACTGATCCTGCGCATTCATGTTGTCAGCCATTCCGATCTCCTGGCGCAAATTCATTGTTTTCATTGGTTAGCAGCCTTTCGACCCGCAACGCATATTGGCCGTTCAGCTTGCCGTAAGTGCATTCCATCACCGCCACCCCATCCACCGTCGCATGCACGGTTTCAGTCAGGCCGATCGGAATGACGTCGCCTTTTTTCATATTCAGTATCGCCCGCAGCGTCGAGCCGGCAGTGCCGAGATCGGCTACCAGTTGCACTTCGGCCCCCTGGATCTGCTGTTGCATCAGGCGCAGCCAGCGCTGGTCCGTCTGCTGAGCCTCGGTTTGCACGGCGCTGCCGAGCAGGTCGCGAATCGGCTCGATCATCGAGTAGGGCATGCAAATATGCATTTCGCCGCTGACCGTTCCCAGCGCGATGGAGAAGGTGGTCGACACCACGACTTCGTTTTGCATCGCGATATTTGCATACTGCGGATTGACCTCGGCGCGGATATGCTCAGGCGCGATCGGATAGACCTGTTCCCAGGCCGCGGCATAGGTTTCGAAAACGATTTCCAGCACGCGCTTGATGATGCGCTGTTCGGTTTGCGTAAAATCACGACCCTCCACCTTGGCCTGAAAACGCCCGTCGCCGCCGAACAGGTTGTCGACCAGCAGGAACACCAGGCTTGGATCGAACACCATCAGTGCGCTGCCGCGCAACGGCTTCATGTGAACCAGGTTCAGGCTGGCCGGCTGCGCCAGGTTGCGGAGGAATTCACTGTACTTGGCGACCTGCAGCGGGCCGATCGTTATTTCGGCGCCGCGGCGCAGGAAGCCGGACAGCCCGATGGAAAACTGGCGCGCGAAACGCTCGTTGATGAAGTCCAGCTTCGGCATCCGGCCGCGCACGATCCGGTCCTGGGTCGCCAGGTTATACGGCTGCGCGCCGGTACGGCTTTCATCCACCGCAATCTCGCTCGGGGCGTCGTTGACGCCCTTCAGCAGGGCGTCGACCTCTTCCTGCGAAAGAAAGTTGTCAGCCATGTCGTTACTGGATGACGAAGGAAGTGAAAAACACGCTGGTGATGTTGGGCGACGCCCCGTTTGTCGTGAAGGGCTGCCTGATTTGCGCGATGATCTCGTCGGCCAGCTTTTTCTTGCCCTCGGCAGTGCTGATTTCGGAGCCCTTTTTGCTGGAGAGCAGCACCACCAGACGCCCGCGCACCATCGGCATGTAAAGCTTGATCAAGTCGACCTGGGATTGGTCCGCAACCTGCAGCGTCATGGCGACCTGCAAGAACTGTTCACCGGTTTCCGGCTGCAGATTGACGGTGAACGGTTCGAGGATGGTGAAGATCGGAGCCTTGGCCGGCTCGGGTTTTTTCTCTCCCGTCTGCGCGGCGCCGTGGCTGAGGAAATACCATGCGCCCCCGGCGGCGCCGGCTGCGAGCACAACCGCCACGATGGCGACGATGATGAACAGTTTCATCCTTGACTTGGGTGCCGCCGCGGTGCCATCCGCGGATGCGCCGGCTTTGGGTATTGCCTTGGGTGCCAGTTTGGTGGCGGACGTTGCCATGCTTGATCCTTTTGTGCTGATAGAGTGCGGTTTCAATCATTGTAGAAAGAATTGGCCGGCCGAATCGGTCGATAAGAGGGGGGAACAGGGCGCATATCCTGGACCGGATTGGCGCCCTGCCGTCGTACTGCTGTCGTACTGCTGTCGTACTGCTGTCGCACTGCTGTATTAATCACCGCTGCAATAAGGGGCGCGGTGCCGGCTACGCGGAAAAACCGGGAGGGCGACAGTTGCTTTTTCAGGCAAAAGTATCGACCAGTCCGGTTCCGCTTGAAAGCGCCCGGCCGCCGGACAGGACAGTTGCCGGCTTACCGCTGTCCTGGACACCGTTCCTGCCGCGCGCCGACGGATGGTCAGGGCGTCCGGGCTCGCGTTGCTGGTCCGGCGCGCCGCTGTTGACCGAGGCCTGGCCAAGCTGGATGCCGGCATCGCCCAGCATCTCGCGCAATTTCGGCAACGCCGCTTCCAGCGCCTGCCGCACTTCCAGCTGGGCCGCGGTGAACGTGGCGGTAGCCTGATTGTTCGATACGTTGAGCACGACTTGCACCGGCCCCAGGTCAGGCGGATTCAGGGTGAGCGACGCGCTTTGTTCGGCGCCGGCCACCATCCACACGACTTTCTGTCCGAGCGCCTGGTCCCATGCGGGCGTGCCGACCTGTGGCGTCAGCCGCTCGGGCGCGCCGGGAACGCCCGGCGGACCCTGCGGCGCGGCTGCCCGGGACACTTCAGCAAACTGCTGCAGTGCCGTCGGAAAGCCCTGCGGGCTGTCAGCCGCAGCCAGTTCCGGCGATTGGATTTGCGTCACGCCGGCTGGTGCCGTCAACCCCGCTGGAACGGCCGCAAGCGCCGGTCCCGCGGCCCTATCCCGTGGTGCTCCGGATTCGGTTGCCGTGGACAAGGCCGCAGCCCGGGATGTGTGGGAGCCCGACGAAGCACGGGCCGCCGAAGCTGTTTTTTCAGTCTCGGGCATGCGCGAAGCGGCCGGCGCCGGAAATGCCGGCTGCACTGCGGTTAGAGGTTCCGAAGGCGCATCGGCGCCGGCCAGTGTCGCGGGCTTCGGATCGGGTTGCGCGTGCAGGCCGGCAGACGGAAATTCCATGCCGGTTGCCGGGTCCGCCGGCAGGCCCTGAACGGCATCCGGCACTGCGCTTGAACGCGCGACGGCGGCTTCGGCGTTTGCCGGCGCGGTGCGTTCAGGCGACCCGGGTTTCAGTTGCATCAGGTTCGCCACCATTGCCGCCAATTCGGGCGGCAGCGCCCCTGGCTGGCTGCTATCTTCCGATATATAGTCAGTTTCACTGGCTCGTTTTTCCGGCTTCGTCGGGGCCGTGCCGGCTACGCCCGTCGTGCCGGCGTCCGGCGCGGCAGTGGCCGGACGATCGGAGTTGCCGGGCTCGTTATTCCGGCGCTGCGCGATTTCCTTCGACAGTATCAGATTAAAGCTCGTCTCGGGCGCGGCGTCGTCCTGCCGGTTACCCGCGCCCCGGGCGGGGGCTTGAGCCGGGGCGGAAATTGCCGCTGTCGATAAGATCGGTGGTGTCATGGGCCTGGGTAGCAAGGTTGAGGGTTCAGCGTTTATAGAAAGCCTGCCGCGCGGCATGCTCGTCGGTCAGCTTCTGGTCCCGCTTCAATTCCATTTTCTGCTCCTTCTGTTCCGCGCGGTCGGCTAGCGTGCCGTAGGACTTGCGCTTGCGCTCGCTCTCCTGCCAACCCTTGCGTTCCTCGCCTACCCGGCGCGCGGCGTCGCGCACAATTTGCTGCTGCCCGGCGATCGCCTGGTCCAGCCTGTCGAGGAAAAGCTGGAAATTACGGTAGCCCGGCGCCGTCAGTCCGGCCGCCATGCCGGCCTGAAAACGAGCCGCGTATTCATCGCGGTATTGATGAAGCAATGCCAGCTTGTGCTCGGATTCTTCGCCGATGCGGATTGCATTGCCAAGCCGTCTGGCGGCGTCGTCGGCCTCGATCGAAGCGAGGCTGATCAGGGTGTTGATTGCGGATGGAATGCTCATGTCCCATTGTATTTTTCTCAATGCGGCGCCGATGCGTCGAATAGAGCGGTAAGTTGCCCCAAGCTCTCGGCCATGCCGGCCCGTTCGGTAATATCCTGTTGCAGAAACGACTCGATCCGGTCGTTCAGCCCGATCGCCTTGTCGAGCACCGGATCGGACCCCGCGCTATAGGCGCCGACGCTGATCAGGTCACGACTGCGCTGGTAGCGCGAATACAGTTGTTTGAGCTGGCGCGTCAGCTTCTGATGCTCGGGCGAGGTGATATTGTGCATGGCGCGGCTGATCGATTGTTCGATATCGATGGCGGGATAATGGCCGGCTTCCGCGAGCGAGCGGTTAAGCACGATGTGCCCGTCCAGAATGGCGCGCGCCGAATCGGCGATCGGGTCCTGCTGGTCGTCGCCTTCGGTCAGTACTGTATAGAACGCGGTGATCGAGCCGCCGCCGGCCTTGCCGTTGCCGGCGCGTTCCACCAGCGCCGGCAGCTTGGCGAATACCGAGGGCGGATACCCCTTGGTCGCCGGCGGCTCGCCGATCGCCAGCGCAATTTCGCGCTGTGCCATCGCAAAGCGCGTGAGCGAATCCATGATCAGCAGCACGTTCTTGCCCTGGTCGCGGAAATGCTCTGCGATCGCGGTGCAATAGGAAGCGCCCTGCAGCCGCATCAAGGGCGGCGTATCGGCCGGAGCCGCCACCACCACTGAGCGCGCCAGCCCTTCCGCGCCCAGAATCTGCTCGATGAATTCCTTGACTTCGCGTCCGCGTTCCCCGATCAGCCCGACCACGATCACGTCCGCGCTGGTGTAGCGCGCCATCATGCCGAGCAAAACGCTTTTGCCGACGCCGGAGCCGGCGAACAGGCCCATGCGCTGTCCGCGCCCGACCGTCAGCATGCTGTTGATCGCGCGCACGCCGACATCGAGCGGTTCCGTGATCGGCGCGCGGCCGAGCGGATTAGCGGCGCGCACGCTGAGCGGGGCCGCATGCGCCGCATTCAGCGGGCCGAGGCTGTCGAGAGGACGTCCGGCTGCATCCAGCACGCGTCCGAGCAACTCATTCCCGACCGGCAGATGGCGGCCGCGATCGCTGGGCCGGCGGCGCGGATGCGAGACCGTGCCGGGGCGCGGCAGCGACTGCACCACTTCCACCGGATACACCCGGCTGCCTGGCACCACGCCTTCGACTTCGCTTTGCGGCATCAGGAACAAGCGGTCATTCTCGAACCCGACCACCTCGGCTTCGATCCGCGCGCCGTTCGGCAAGGGCACCGTGCAGGCGCTGCCGATGGCGAGTTTCAGGCCGACCGCTTCCATCACCAGGCCGGCCACGCGGGTGACCCGGCCGGACACCTGCATCGGCTCGACGATCGTCAGCAGCTCCGCACAATCGCGCAGGTAAGCCTGCCAGATGGTGCTGTTCGGGGTCGGGGCGCTCAAGTGTCCAGCCATTCGGATTCGTTGCCGAGGGCCGCGGCGATCCGCTGCCAGCGGGTCGGTGCGGTGGCGTCGATCTGGTTGCTCGCGGTTTCGACACGGCAACCGCCGCGCTCCATGTGCATATCCTCTATTACGCGCCAGCCGGCGTTGACCAGTTCGTTGCCCATGTGCGCATTGACCAGTTCTGCATCGATCGGATTCAGAAAGAGCAGGGCGGGCTGGTGCAGCGTCGGCAGATAGCGTATTGCTTCGTTTATTACCGGGATGACCATTTCGGGACGCACGTTCAGGGCCGTTTTCAGCATCGCCTTGGCCACGTCCAGCGCCAGTCGGAGCAGGTCGGCGGCGATCAGCTCATTTGCGTTCGCCACTTCGCTGCCGAAACCGCCGGCGATTTGCAGCAGCATGGCGCGTTCCTGGTCGGCCTGGGCGCGTCCTTGCGCAAGCCCGGCGGCATAGCCTTCGGATAGCCCGGCCGCATGGCCTTCCTGGCGCGCTTCTTCGCGCCGCAGCGCGAGCTGTTCGGCGCGCTGCGCCAGCATGGCCGCATCTTCTTGCCGCACCCGTTGCGGGCCCGGGCGGTCGTCGCCGAACGACGCCATCTCCCAGCGCTGGTAGGCGGATTGCTGCTCTTTCGGAAGGGTTGCATAGCTCATCGTGTCGGCGGGGCCTTGATCGGTTCAGGGTCGGGAATTCGGGTTTAGGAAGGCGGGTCAGACAAATGGATCGTCGCCCTTGACGCCGAGCGAGATTTGTCCCTCGTCGGCAAGCCGGCGCACCACCTGCAGGATTTCTTTTTGCTGGGTCTCGACTTCGGACAGCCGCACCGGCCCTTTCGAATCGAGATCTTCGCGCATCATATCGGCTGCGCGCTGCGACATGTTCTTGAAGACTTTTTCGCGCAGCTCGGCCGAGGCGCCCTTGAGCGCGACGATCAGCGATTCCGACTGCACTTCGCGCAGGACGACCTGGATGCCGCGGTCCTCGACATCCAGGAGATTATCGAACACAAACATCTCGTCCAGGATTTTTTGCGCCATCGTGGAATCGTAGTTGCGCAGATTGTCCATCACCGAGGTTTCATTTTCGCCACTGAAATAATTCAGGATCCCGGCTGCCGCGCGCACGCCGCCCAGCGATTTTTTGCGTCCGCCGCGGGAGCCGCTCAGCAGCTTGGTCAGCACCTCGTTCAACTCCTGCAATGCGCCCGGCTGTACGCCGTCCAGCGTGGCGATGCGCAGCATGACATCATTGCGCAGGCTTGCCGAAAAGTGCTCCAGCACTTCAAAAGCGTGAAAGCTTTCCAGGTGCAGCAGGATGGTCGCGATGATTTGCGGATGCTCATCGCGGATCAGTTCAGCCACCGATTCCGCGTCCATCCACTTGAGATTCTCGATGCCGCTGGAATCGGGCTGGCCGAGGATGCGATTGAGCAGGGATGCCGCCCTGTCGTCGCCCAGCGCCTTGGTCAGGACCGCGCGCAGGTATTCGTCGGAATCGATGCCCATCGCGCCGCTTTGATCGGTTTCGTTCCGGAATTCTTCCAGCACCGCTTCCAGGTCCTCGTTCTGCACCGACTTCATCAGCGACATCGCGGCGCCGAGCTTTTGCACTTCGCGCGGGCCGAGATATTTCATGACCTCGGCCGCTTCATCTTCGCCCAGCGCGAGCATCAGGATCGCGCCTTTTTGAATGCCGGCGTCACTCATTGCGGTCTACCCACGTCTTGACGACATTGGCCACCGCTTTCGGGTCCTGGCGGGCCAGCTGACGTGCCGCTTCCAGATTAATGCGGCGGCGCTCTTCCGGGGTGCTTTCCATGTGTCCGATCCGCACCACGGCATCGTCGTCCTCCTCTGGAGCCGGCAGGGCGGAGGGCGGCGCCACTTCCGCCGCGATCCGGCGCAGCATCGGCCGCAGGAAAGCAAAGAACAGGTACGCCAGCAAGGCGGCCACCAGCAGGTATTTGCCGACTTCCCGCGCCAGGTCCAGCGTTTCCGGGCGCTTCCAGAGCGGCACTTCCGGAATGACTTCCTTTTCGACCCCTGCGAACGGACTGTTGACCACGTTGAGGGTATCGCCGCGTTCCTTGTTGAAGCCCATTGCTTCCCTGACCAGATCGCCGATCTGCGTTTTCTCGGCATCGGTCAGCGGCCTGGCCTTGCCGGCTTCCATTTTATAGTTCACGACCACCGCGACCGACAGCCGCTTGATGCCGCCCATCGGCTGCTGCACATAGCGAATCGTCTTGTCAACCTCGTAATTGACGGTCGAATCGCGCTGCGTGTTGCCTGATGGCGCAGCAGCCGGGGCGCCGGTTGCCGCGCCGGCTGCCGCCGGGGCGGGAGGGGGTGCAGTCAGCGGCGCGGTCGCGGGCGCCGGCGGCTGGTTCGACAAGGCGCCCGGAATGCCGGCCGCGCCCGCGGCGCCGCTATTTTGCGATTCGCTGCTTTGCTGGCTGCGCACGGCCGGTGGATTGGCACCCTGGTTCGGCTTGTACGTCTCGGCCGCCTGCTCGCTATGCGAAAAGTCGACGTCGGCGGTTGCTTCGGCGCGCACATTGCCGGGGCCGACGATGGGCGTAATGATCGACTCGATGCGCCTGGCGATGCTTTGTTGCAGTTCGTGCACATATTTCAGCTGCGATGGGTCGAGACCATTGGCGCCCTGGCGGTCGCCGGCTTCCGACAGCAGGTTGCCGTTCTGGTCGACCACCGTAACATTCTTGACCGGCAGATCGGGCACGCTGCTGGCCACCAGGTGCACGATTGCGCTGACTTGCTGGCGGTCGAGCGTGCGGCCCTGATGCAGGCTCAGTAATACCGATGCGGTCGGCTTTTGCTGGTCGCGCACGAATACCGTCGACTTCGGTAGAGCCAGATGGACGCGCGCGCCCTGGACCGCGGCCACCGCCTGGATCGAGCGCGCCAGTTCGCCTTCCAGCGCACGCTGAAAATTGATTTGCTCCAGAAACTGGGAAACGCCCAGCTTCTGGTTTTCCATCAGTTCGAAGCCGACGCTTCCGCCTTTGGGCAAGCCCTGGGAAGCCAGTTTCAGCCTCGCATCATGCACCTGTTCCGCCGGCACCAGGATGGCGCCGCCGCCCTCGGCGAACTTGTATGGGACGTTCATCTGCTGCAGCGACGCGACAATGGCGCCGCCGTCGCGGTCTGAAAAATTGGAAAACAGGACGCGGTAATCGGGCTGCCGGCCCCACATCCAGACTGCCGACATGACGCCGATGATGGCGGCAACGCCGAGCATGAGGAAGAAGTTGCGTCCGGCCGTGGTCTGTGCGAAGCCTGTCAGCCCCGGCGCGCGCACGCTTTCGGCGACAGCATTCATGACTGGACTCCGGCCGCGGCGCGCCGGGCGCATGGGGTAGAGCGGTGTGCGGTGATTTCCATATCGTGTCGGGTGCCGCTGGATTAATAGTTGTTAGCATTGTCGGCCCGGCGCCGATTTTCAATCGTCTGAACAGGGGCCGGTTTCCGCTTTTCTTCCGGGACAAGGGAGGGCCTGTACATGCTATCTTCTCGACATCCCTGAAAGGGTTTAGGGATGACGGATTTGCAAGGAAGAGGAGGCGGCATGAAGGCAGGCATAATCGACGGCAGCAAGATCGAAGCGATGGTGGCGCAGCTGAAGCTGGCGGCGGCGCGCGCCCAGGGGCCGCAGGGTACGCAAGCAATAGCAAATCCTCTGCAGGCGGGCAAAGCCGACGCGGTCTCGAAAGGCGGATTCGCCGAGGCGTTGCAAGCCTCGCTCAATCAGGTCAATGCGGCCCAGGGCTCGGCGGAAGTGCTTGGCAAGCGCTTCTCGCTCGGGGACGATAGCGTGAACCTGTCCGACGTGATGATTTCGTCGCAAAAGGCCAACATTGCATTCCAGGCCACGGTCCAGGTGCGCAACAAGCTGGTGTCGGCATATCAGGAAATGATGAACATTCAGGTTTATCGCTTGGCTTTGAAAACATGATAACAAATGGCTGAAACCACGCGTACCTTATCCGTGACCAAACTGGTCTCTACACTTGTTCTGGCCGCGGGCATGTTGCTGCCGATGAGCCTGTTCGCCATGGAGGAGGTTCCGTTCGTCACGACTCCGGACAATGTCACGTTAGAGATGCTGCGCATCGCTGACGTCGGCCCGGGCGACCATGTCATAGACCTGGGCTCTGGCGACGGACGTATTGTGATCCTTGCAGCAAAACGTTTCGGTGCGCGCGGCCTGGGTGTGGAAATCGTGCCGGAGCTGGTCCGGCAGAGTATCGACAATGCGAAGCGCGCGGGAGTTGAGGCCCGCGCCGAATTCCGGGAGCAGGATATTTTCAAGACCGACCTTGCTCCGGCTACCGTCGTGACCCTCTACCTGCTTCCCGACGTCAACCTGGCGCTGCGGCCGACAATCCTTTCCTTAAGACCCGGCACGCGAATTGTTTCGCACGATTGGGATATGGGCGACTGGAAACCGGAGCGCACGGTCGTCGTGCCGGTACCGGAAAAGAAAATCGGACGGGAAAAAATAAGTCGGGTACATCTGTGGACCGTACCCGCAAACGTCGATGGCCTGTGGTGTGGGCTGGACCAGATGCGCGGGACAACCTTACAATTTAACCAGACTTTCCAGCAGTTCGCGGGAGTCCTTGCGAGGGACGGATCAACCCGGCAGTTCGGCGGCCGAATTGATGGCGCCGCCTTGAACTCTACCGATCGCGCTGCGGTTGATATCACATTGGAGCTTCAGGGTGAACATCTCCGGGTTACGCAGGCTGGCGGCCAATCGTCGGCACTGCAACAGGCGGCGTTCGCAAAAAGCACCAGTGGTAAGTGCCCTGGTATTCAAAAGGTCGCCCAATAGGACAAGCAATAATGCCCCATCAAGAGGCGAATGTCCGGTCCGGATGGCTTCGCCTAGGCCGTAAAGGACCGCTTTTGTCCGTTTCGGCTTTCACGGATGTCGCAGATCGGCCAGGATTCATCATCGCGTGCAAATCCGGATCGCCCAACGTGATTAACTCAACGGCGCCAGCAAGGCCTGCAGGTCGTCGGCACTGAACTTGTGCGCTAATCCGCCATCGCTCCCCAGCACACCTTCGGCCAGTGCGGCCTTGCGCGCTTGAAGTTCGAGAATGCGTTCTTCGATGCTTCCTTCCACCACCAGCTTGTAGACAAATACGGTCTGCGCTTGCCCAATGCGGTGAGCGCGGGCGGTGGCCTGCTCTTCCACCGCAGGGTTCCACCATGGGTCCATGTGGATCACGGTGTCGGCTGCGGTGAGGTTGAGCCCGACGCCGCCAGCCTTCAGGCTGATCAACAGGATCGGAACGCTTTTGCCCTGGAATTGCGCCACCACTGCGCCGCGGGCCGAAGGCGGTGTCTTGCCGGTCAACGCCAGCCACGGCAATTGCATGGCTTCCAGCTCGGTCTCGATCAAGCCCAGCATTTCCGTGAATTGGGAAAACACCAGGATGCGGCGGCCCTCGGCGACCAGTGCAGGCAGCATGTCGCGCAGAATTTCCAGCTTGGCGCGTTCCATGGTCTTCGGGAGCGTGATGCCTTTGAGCAGATAGGGGTCGCAACATACTTGCCTGAGTTTCAGCAGCGCGTCGAGAATGGTAATTTGTGCGCCGGCAAAGCCCTTGCGCTGCAAAATGCGGCGCACCTGCTCGTCGGCCGCGAAGCGCACGCTTTCGTAAAGGTCGCGCTGGCGGCCCCGCAATTGCACGCGCTTCAGCACTTCGGTTCTGGGCGGCAGCTCAGCGGCCACCTCTTCCTTGCGTCGGCGCAGGATAAAAGGTCGAACGCGCTGCGCCAGTAACCGCGACCGCAGCGTTTCGCCATTGACTTCGATCGGCCTGCGCCACAGGCGCGTGAAGCTGCGCGCGTCACCGAGAAAACCGGGCATCAGGAAATCAAATTGCGTCCACAGCTCGCCCAGGTGATTTTCCAGCGGTGTACCGGTGATGCACAGGCGATGGCGTGCCTGCAACCGACGCACTGCATGGGCGCTACGGCTCGCTGCGTTCTTGACGGTTTGTGCTTCATCCAGGATCAGCAGGTGAAAAGGCTGCGCGGACAGCGCCGCAAGATCGCGCCACAGCAACGGGTAGGTGGTCAGCACAACATCATGATCGGCCATGCGACAAAAGTTTTCCGCCCTGTCGGCGCCTTGCAAGGTCAATACACGCAAGGTCGGCGCCATGCGCTTTGCTTCGGCCTGCCAGTTGAACACCAGCGAGGTGGGCAGCACGACCAAAGCGGGGCAGTCGAGCCGGCCCGAATGCTTTTCAATCAACAGGTGCGCGAGCGCCTGCGCCGTCTTTCCCAAACCCATGTCATCGGCCAGGATACCTGCCAGATGATGTTCGCGCAGGTACTGCAGCCAGGCCACGCCGTGCAACTGATACGGTCGCAAGATCACACCCAGGTCAGCCGGCGCCTGGATAGGTTGCGGACCGCCCGTGTTTTTCAGCCGCTGCGCCAGTTCGCGCAATCCCGCCTCGCCTTGCAGTTGCCATGCGCCATGTGCGCCTGCGCGCTCGCACTGCGTATCCAGCAGACTCTGGCACATGACGTCGAATCGCTGCGCATCCCAGGATGATAGCCGCAACGGACCTTCGTTACGGCGGGGATCGGTGAGCAGGTCCAGCATGCGGGCTACGATCGACTTGATTGGCGCCGCCAGTGCATCGATCCATTTGCCTCCGGGTGCACGCAAGCGCACCAGCGCAGTGTCGTCGATAGCGTCGATCTGTCGGGCATCGAGCCAGCGCGCATCGCGTTGCAGCAGGTTTGCCAGCAGCGGCACCAGATCCAGCACCTGCCCGTCAATCTCTATTCCCAGGGTCAACAACCACGAGCCTTCGTGTGCGGTTTGATCCAGGGCCGTCACGGCGGGGGTGCGGCCTGCCATGCGCGAAGCCACTTCCTTCCCCAGCACTTCGCCAGTCGCCGGACTCACGATCAGGTGCCAGGCCTCTACGGGCACGCTCTCGTGCGCAAAGCCGGGGCGCACAACCACGGCCCAGCCCTCGGCCTGCAATTCGGGCAACTTCTCCGCCCAAAAGTCGCCAAAGAAATCTTCCTGTTCCAGCGTCCACAGGGGGCCGCGCACGTGGTCGTCATCGTCGGTGCGCCACTGCAAAGTTTCAGCGGACAGCGGTAGCAGGCCGAGATCCCATACCCGGTCCAGCGCATCGGCCTCGGCGCCGAGGTCGCGCAACAGTACGCGCCGCCCTTGGCCGTCCTCCAGGAATTGCGAAGACAAAGGACGGCGGTTCAGTATCGTGGACGGCGCCGGTATCTCCCAGCGCACACCATCGTCGGTAACATAGGTCCATTCGATTTGCACGACTGTCACGCTGCCGCCGCGCGGACCGAACGGGCCGGAAGGCCGCATCCCGAGCAGGCCGTCACCGCGGGTCAGGGTCTGCAGCGCGATGCGGGGCCGGAACCGCCCGAGGAGTTCGGAAGCGTTGATCATCTTTGCGTAAAACGCACCGTCAGTACGCCGAGGTCGCCGTATCGAATGGTGATCTGCTGCTCCACCGGCACCTCGAAACTGCCGGCGTACGAGCCGGTAATTACCGCTTGGCCTGCTTGCAGGCCTTGTCCATTTCTGCGCAAGAATTCAGCCAGCCAATACAGCGGCGCACGCGGATCTGCATTCGGATGGCGACCTTCCAGCTGGACTTCCTGACCGGTCTCCAGGTTCATTCGGATCGCCATCATGCCGGCGCCGCGTGCTTTCTCGCCATGGACTTGCGGACCGATGAACAGGCCTTGATTGAGCAGACCGTCGGCCAGGTTTTCAGCGAACGCCGCGTCGGCCGGATCGCTGTAGCGGCTGTTGATTAGCTCCAGCGCGAGATGCGTGCGGGCGATCGCGGCATCGACATCGGCGGGGGTATAGGGTGCGTCGCGCGCCGGCAAGTCACGTCCGAGGATGAAGGCGAGCTCCGGTTCGACCCGCACTTGTCCGGCGTGAGCCCATGCGGCACACGGACTGGCGGCGTGGATAGTGCCGGTATAAATCGGCGCCAGGACGACACTACTCTCGGCCGGCATGCCGCATTTCCAGGCGCCGATGCGGTCGCCAAGCTGCTTGGTTACGGCCGCTTGAATAGCCAGCGCGGTGTCAACCTGGAGCGGCCGGCACCGTTCCGGCAGACGCGGACCCTGCTCACCACTTCTGCGGCGCGCCGCCAGGATCGTTGCTGCGCTGGTGACGGGAAAAGGGCCTTGGGACATGATTGCCTTTAAATAAAGAGCCGTCTCGTGGTTCTGGCGAGTGCACCGAAATTTTGGCACTTGACGGCAATACAACAGGTCGCGACAAATGGAGGTCTGAAAAGACCGGCTATTGTAGTCCGCATGGCAAGTCTGGTGGAACCCGGGCGCACTTGATTACTGGCTACTTGCCCCCAACTATAATATTGTAAGCATGTGGCGCGACAGGAAACGTGGCATGAATTATTTCAGCCCGATATGCCAGGCAGTGCGCCAGTGCCTGCAATCCCCCCATTTAAAGGAAATCAATGTCAAAAGACGATGTTATACAGATGCAAGGCAAGATCCTCGAAAACCTCCCCAGTGCGACGTTCAGGGTTGAATTGGAAAACGGACACAAGGTGCTTGGTCATATCTCCGGAAAAATGCGCAAGAACTACATCAAGATCCTGCCCGGCGATAAAGTGAACGTGGAAATGACGCCGTACGACCTCACCAAGGCCCGTATCGTATTCCGTTCCAAATAGTCAGGAAAGGCGATCAGTCAGACCATGTTCAAGAAAGGCAAAGGCGGCTCCAGTTTTAAGAGCGGCAAGACGTCATCTGGCGGCGCCGAGAAAAAGGAAACCCTTGAAGGACTGGGCTATGCGTTCGATAGCGTGACCAAAAAATCTGGATGGAGCTGGAGCACGTCGGCTGCGCGTTCCGACCACAATCAGCCTACTGAAGACGATGCGATTGCGGATGCCTGGCGCGATGCCGGTGAGCGCACTCAGGCTGCAATGAATATCCCCGTCGACACATGGGAACGTATGAGCGTCAAGGAACAGGCTGAACTGATCCAGGAAGCGTTGTCCGGCCAATAACTGCCTGCCAGGGGCGCCGGTCAGGATGCACTGCGCCCATGCGGTAATTTCGCATGGGCAACTGACGGGATGGAATGCAAAAACCCTGGGTCCTGTCGCGCTTTGCAGTTGGAAGCGGGAAACAAGTTTGTCAACATGACCTGCTCCTTTAGGTCGGACCGTGCCGCGGCGACCTGAGAATTCTTCCTCTATGTTGGCGCGGTGGTAGCTCCAGGAATTCATTGCGCCTTATTTTTTCACCACCTTTGCTGCCTGGCGTTTTTTTGGCTTGTTCGGTTTTTCTTTCTCGCATTGATCGAGATATAACAAGGTGTCTGCGTAAGAGATAAACCGATTGAGATAATCGGGCGAGATATCGCGCATCAGTGCCAGTGAACGCAGCACCAGCATATGGGAATTGATCGGCCCCGCATTCTTTGGGGCTTGCTCAAGTGCCTGTGTCACCTGCTTGTCAACGCTCAGTTTTGACCAGATATTTCTGAAATTCCGTATGGTTTTCAGCTCGGGACGCGATGCGGCAGTCCCCTCCGAACGCCTATTAATATTTTCCGGAGATTCTTGCTCAAGTCGGCGCACCAACGCACCCAACGATGCGCGTTGCCCGCTTGTCTCCAGGGTGGCGATAAATCGTTGCAATCCTTTGAAATCACTGGCAACGAAAAACCGCTGCAGATCGCCGGCCGCATGCGGATATTGCAGCAATGTCCGTGCGATGGTTTCCCTGGCATCGCACTGCGCTTGTTCAAAACGTTCTTTAAACGCCGCCAGCGCTCGCGCCAGCTTAGCGTCGAGCATGCGCTTGACGCTTTCCCGATGCGCCACTGCGCGTTTGGCCAGCACTTCAATGTAGTGCAGGCGCACGGGATCAAACTGGTCCCCGCCTGCCGTGCGCAGGGAAGCGATCAGCGCGTGGTAATCAGGGGATGAATCCAATGGCGCATCCGCGATTTCTCTGTGATCCGCTTCATTCATGAGACGTCGTTTTGGCGTTGGGCGTTTTAGGCACGGGCGCCATTTCCACCCGCCGGTTTTGCGCGCGCGAGGCGTCATCGGTGTTGGGCCTTACCGGCTGCTCGGCACCAAAGGCTGCCGCAAATACCATGGAAGACGGCATTCCTTCGTCGACCAGGGTACGGGTGACCGTCAAAGCGCGCTGGGCCGATAATTCCCAATTGTCAAAGAAGGGGCCGCCCCGTATCGATTTGTCATCGGTAAACCCGCTCACCATCAGCAGTTCATCACGCGCCGTCAGATAAGCCCGCAGCGGGGTGACCAGGCTGTTTAACAGTTGCCGGCCTTCAGGCTGCAACTGGTCCGAATTGAGCGCGAACAGTACCTGGCCACTGATGCCAATGCGCCCGTTGCTTAGTGTGATGCGCCCCGTGGCCAGCGGAATTGCCAAGGCTTTTTCCAGGCTCATGCGGCGCTGCTCTTCGACCTGGCGCTTTTTCACTTCGTCTTGCAGGTGCGATGTCAACTCCATCTGGACGCCCACCACGCCCACCAGGATCAGCACAAAAGCGCCCAGCAAGCCTGACATCAGGTCGCCAAAAACCGCCCAGACCGGCGCGGTGTGTTCGACGCCGGCGTCGCTCTCCTCCATTACCTGACCTCTTCGGCAAACACGGTTTGCCTGGCCGGGAGTTGGCGCAACTCTTCAAAAATTTCTTTTTGCGACATCATGCTCAAGTCAATGATTTCACGCGCCTGGGCCACGTAATAGGCGAGTTGTTCGTCGCTTCTCAGCATGGATTTGTCCATCGCGCTTTCGATGCGCTGCAGGTTGGCGATGAGCTTTTCATTGGCTTCATTGAACGAGTGCACGGCGAAACCGAAGGCTTCGCTCAGGCTCGATACTTCGACCGCGCTGCTGGTGACGTGTGCGGCGATGTCGGACAGTTTGGCGGCTTCGGTGGCAACATTGTCTGAAAACGCGCTGCCGGCGGCGTTGAGCGCCACCGCGGAGGAAGCCACCAGGGAATTGATCACGGCGCGCTGTTCTGTCGAAGCATGATCGATCGCATTGAGCAATGCATTGAGTGTTTCCATGATGCGGCTGCGTTCCTCAAGCAGTTCGTTGTCGCGCGCAACACTGCTGGAGATTTCGTGGCGCAATTGTCCAATGACTTCTGCCGCAGCGCGTGGCGCTTCCGAGGCCGTTTGTATGAGCCGCGTGATCGGTTCTTCCAGCGCGGTGCCCAGCGTCGTCAAATGACTTGTGAGTGCAGTTTGCAGTTGGCCCAGCCGTTCAACCGCTGCATGGCCGCGCAAGGCTTCTTCATCCCTGAGCGCGCCGAGTTCGGTACGTAACAGGCTGGCCAGTTGATCCATGCGTTCGCTGTGCTGTTCGATCCAGCGGGCTTCAGAGGCGATCCGGGAGCGAATTAATTCTTCAGCGGATGTGATCAAGCGTGTTGTTTCGACTAGCGCATTGCTGGCGCCGGTCTGCGCATGTTCGGTAATGTCTTGCGCGGTCCGGGTCAAAGACTCGCAGATTTGCCGCTGCTGAGAAAGCGTTTGCGCGCTCGTTCGCTGCAATTCGTGAGTAAGCGCGGCCGCCATTGTTTCCAACGATTGCGTCCACGCCTGCTGGCGCTGGCTGTCACTTGCTGCCTGACCGGCCTGCAGGCTGGCGTATGTCTTGCCCAGTGTGGCCACAAGGGCGCCGGAACGCTGCTCGAATGTTTCGTTGAATGCATCCAGGGAGCGGCCCACACCGGTGACGATGCTCCTGCTTGCCTGTTCCTGGCTGCTGAGTGCCGCTGTCCAGGTATCGGCCACGGTGGCAGCGGCAGTGCTGAACGTCGCAGAAAGCCCGTCGAGTTGCCTCTGCACCGTATCGGCCATCCGTTCGTGCATCAACGTCGCTTCCCGTGCGACCCCCGTCATCGCAGCCTCGACCACGGGTTTGATACTTTCGCCGGCAGCATGAGCGCTTTGGCTCAGGCTCTCGCGCAGGGATTTATCTATTGCGCATGCCAGTTCGGTATATACGCCCTTGACATCGCTGTGAAAGCCCTCCTGATTGCTGAGCAGGCGCTGATTCAACTGCTGGCTCATGCCCTCCCTCTGCGCCATCCTCGCCTGCAATTTATCGCCCACTTCAGGTAGGGCCCGAGATTGCAACTGCAGCGCCTTGAAGGTTTCCTGACGCTGATGTGTGAGTGAAAAGCGGCGCAATACCGTCGCTATCCTGGTGTCCAGTAGTTGCGCGGCCAGCATTCTTTCGCGTCGGCAGAGCGCCGACATCAGCCCCAGCATCGCGGATGCGGCAACCCCTGCCACCGAGGTGCCAAACGCGAGGCCCAATCCCTTGACCGGCACGGCAAGTGCGGAGCGGATCGCCTGAAGATCAGTCGTTTTTTCCAATGCAAATACTGCACCGTTGAGGGTGACAACCATTCCCAAAAACGTGCCCAGCATTCCCAGCATCACCAGCAACCCGACCAGATAAGGCGTGAGGGTGGGGCCGGGCAAGCCGACACGCTCGCCCTCGATGCGCAAACGCACGGGATTTTGCAGCGAAGCATGCACGCTGCCGAGCCAGCCGCCGAGTTCCGGCAGGTTTTCCGGAATCGCCGCCATCGCTGATGTCAATGTGGATGTCGCCTGACGAAACTGATGTAGTTCGAGCGCACCAAACGCATAGACTGCGCCAATGACGGCCGTCATCAGCAGAGCCAGCAAACTGTCGTCGATAAATCCGGCGCCCACCCAAACAACCCCGGCTGCGCCCAGGAAGAAGGCAACTGTAAATAAAAGTCTATTCATTGCGTGTCTTGTTATTGAGTGCTTCAATGAGCCCTACCGTTGGTTGCAGGCGAAGCTCCACTTCAGCCAGCAGCAGCATTTGCATGTCATTGCAAAAGCGCGCCAGCCACGCTCCCGGTTGCGTCCAACCGGCTGGGTTGTCTGCCTGCCGAGTATCGGCAAGTGTCTGAAGATGTGCTGTGAACAGTTGCTCAAAACGTTTCTTAAGCAGTACCGGCACCTTCGAAAGCAGTTTGCTTTCGCGATCGCGCAGTATTCTCTCGAGCGCCGCGTCCAGATCGGCGAGTTTCCTGAGCCTTGGTGACGCCTTCGCAAGCGCTTCCCGGACATTGGCTCGCAGGGGCTGAATGCGCAATTCCATGTCGCGTTGATGCGTATCATAGAGCCGGCGATATGGCGCGTAAGCCGCCGCGATGTCCATCGGCAGCTCAGGTTTTAGCGTGGACAGCTCGATGTGCGTCTTGCCCAGGTTCGGCGAGCAACCCTTAATGATCGAATTGATCAGGCCAGCCTGTATCCGGTCGAATTCGATGCCGACGGCAGCACGGGGAACGAATTGCGCTTCGGGCTGCATTTTTGGCAGGCTTGCAATGCTGTCGTTGTGCACGGCAGAGAGGGTGATTGCGTCGGTATAGTGAATCCACAGGCCCAGTTTTTCTGCAAACGCATCCCCGGGCTCGACAGCATCCACGATGGCCATGTCAGCGAGACAACGAACGAGTTTTGAACTGTGAAAGTTTGTACGCTGTAAAACTCTGGTCATATGCGGGTGCAATCAAAATCGAAAAAAGCAGGGGCTAGTAGTTCATGCCGCTATCCGCATGAACACCCGTTCTGGTCCTGCTCTAGCGAATCTGCGCCACTTTCGGTGCCCATTTCACGGCACACATAATTCCACGATTATATCGTTATATCGCAGTGGAACAGGAAACTCAAACAAGCTGCGACCGGTAATAAGAAGAGCAGGCACTGACAAGCTGCGACCGGTAATAAGACGGGCAGGCACTGACGCTTCACCAAGGCCTAATAAATTTTCGCGTCCTGGCAGTCTTCTCGTGCACGAAAAAAATGTCATGATTTATTTGGCTGGAGAAATGTGCTAGCATCGGCAGCGTTTTGCAAAGACATAAATTAAATTAATTAATAATAGGAACAACATGCAAGCTGCGGTCCGTATTTCCACTCTGACGCTCGCTTTGGGCGTTGCATTCATGGGCTCCGCTGCGGTCGCGCAGACTGCCCCGCATGCTGCCGATATTCAGCGCATACTGGCAAGCCCCGCATTCAAGGCTGCGGCCGCCGTTCTCGATAAGGAACATGGGCGCATCGTCGAAGACGGCATCAAGCTGACTGAAATTCCGGCGCCGCCATTCAAGGAAGAAGCGCGCGCCAAGGCGTATGAAAAAATGTTTCGGGAAGCCGGGCTTGCCGATGTCAAGATCGATGAGGAAGGCAATGTTCTCGGCGTGCGCAAGGGCGCCAAAAGCGACGGAAAATTCGTAGTCGTATCGGCCCACCTCGACACGGTATTTCCTGCCGGGACCGACGTCAAGGTAAAACGTGAAGGTACCAAACTGTATGCGCCCGGCATCGGCGACGATACGTTGAGCTTGTCGGTGCTGCTCGGTTTTATTCGCGCCATGAAGGAAGCCGACATCAAGACACGCGACGATATCCTGTTCGTCGGCACGGTGGGCGAAGAAGGCCCCGGGGATCTGCGCGGCGTCCGGCATTTATTCACCAAGGGCGCCTACAAGGACAAGCTCAAGAGCTTTTTCTCGCTCGAATCGGGCGGTGTCGATCAGATCACCAACGGCGGCGTCGGCTCCAAGCGTTATCGCATAACATTCAAGGGACCCGGCGGGCATAGCTTCGGCGCGTTCGGCCTGGTCAATCCCATGTTTGCGCTGGGCCAGGCATCCGCCGAGTTTGCACGGATACAGGTTCCGGCCGCACCCAAAACCACCTATAGCATCGGCCTGATCGGCGGCGGCACGTCGGTCAATTCGATTCCGCTCAGCGGCTGGATGGAGGTCGACATGCGTTCCGAGTCGCTATCCGAGCTTAAACGGGTTGAAGACCGGATGCTGAAAATCGTCAATGAAGCGGCCGATGGCGAGAACTTCGCGCGTTCCACCAAGGAAGGCAAGATCACGGTGGAATCCAAACTAATCGGCGACCGGCCGGCGGGAAATACCAGCGACAAGACCGATATGGTGCAGTTCGCCAAGGCGGCAATCGAGGCCAGCGGCTACAAGGTCAGTTATAACTGGAGTTCGACCGACTCGAACCTGCCGATGAGCCTGGGCATTCCGGCGCTGACGATCGGTCGCATGGCGCCGGGCAAGAGTGGACGCTCGCATTCGCTCGACGAGTGGATCGATGTCGAAAAAGAGCCTATGGTAAAGGCGATGGCCACCAGCCTGTCGATCATACTCTCGGTCACCGGAATGGAGTAGTCAATGCACCGCGCCACGCAAGGAGAACCGGGATGAAGCGTCGCCAGTTCATGGTCTCCGCGGCTCTGCTTGCGGCGGCACCGGCGGCGCTGGCCGACGTGCCGCGCATCCGCATGTTCGAACTATATCGGGAACGACTGGATTTTTCCGACACGGCGAAACGGCTGAATGGAAAACGCGTCAGCATGCAGGGATTCATGGCGCCGCATCTCAAGGTGGAGTCGGATTTCTTCGTGCTGTCGAATACGCCGGTCGATACCTGTCCATTTTGCGAATCGGAAGATCAATGGATGGACAGTATTATTTTCGTGCGCATGAAAAAGCGCCAGGAAGCCGCCAAACCGGGCGACCTGATCCAGGTGGAAGGGCGGCTGGAGATCGGCCCGCAGACCGATGCGGCAACCGGATTTGTAAGCCGGGTCCGGCTGCTCGACGCGACCTACAAGCTTCTATGACCGTAACGGCGACCGCGACCGCACCCAGTCCGGTGCTGTGCGCGCGACAGGTGCGCGCCGATTTTGCCGATGCGGGCAGCGCAATTATTCATGCGCTCGACAATGTCAGCGCCAATTTTCCGTCAGGCCACCTGACGGCCATCGTCGGCCCGTCCGGCTCGGGAAAAACCAGTCTGATCCATGCCCTGGCCGGCATCCTGGTGCCGCAGCACGGCGAGATCGCCTTCGGTTCGACCGTAATCAGCCGGCTGAACGAACGGCAGCGCGATACGTGGCGCCTGGCCCATTGCGGCATGGTGTTTCAGGATTTTCGGCTGATCGATGAACTTGATCCGCTTTCCAATACGCTGCTACCGGCGCAATTTCGCCGTGCCCGCTTGCCGGACGGCTTGCGCGAGCGCGCCAGGGAGCTATTGGCAGGCTTCGGCCTGCCATTGCGCGCGGGCCCGGTCAAGGCGCTGTCGCGCGGCGAGCAGCAGCGCGTCGCGCTGGCGCGCGCCTTGCTGCTCGATCCGCCCGTGATCCTGGCGGACGAGCCGACGGCGAGCCTTGATCGCGAAAATGCGCAACGCATCGCCGACGCGCTCAGGGCGCTGGCGCGGTCCGGCAAGACAGTGGTCGCGGTCACCCATGACGAGCGGCTGGCGGCGCTGGCCGACACGGTGTTGACCATGAAATCCGGACAGTTGATCGAGACTGTCGCCAGACCGGGCGTTTCCGAATGAATCCGTGGCCCGTGATTCGCGCGGCGCTGGTCCGCTATCGTTTCAGCGCGCTCGCTTTTGTATTGCTGGTGGCGGCCGGCGCCAGCCTGTCGGTGGCGATCGTTTCGCAGGAGCGGGCGCTGCGCAGTGGAAGCGCGCGTGCCGCCGACCGGTTCGACCTGATCGTTGCCGCGCCAGGCAGCCGCACCGATGCGTTGCTGACCGGCGTCTTTCTGCGCCCTGGCGCCAGCCAGTTGATGAAGCCAGGGCTGACCGCGTCGCTTCTCAACGACAGCAGGGCGGGCTTCGTGTCGCCGCTTGCTTTTGGCGATAGTTACCGCGGGGCGCCCGTGGTCGGCGTGGTGGGCGCATTGGTCGACCATTTATCCGGTGGACTGGCCGAGGGGCGCCTGTTCGCCGGTCGTGACGAAGCGGTGATCGGCGCCGTTTCGCCCTTGAAGGTGGGCCAGAAATTTCATCCGGCCCATGGCACGCACCAGCGTGCGGGTGACGACGATCACGGACATGATGCCCATGGCGTCACGCTGACCGTGGTCGGGCGCATGAAGCCGACCGGATCGCCCTGGGACCGGGCCATTGCGGTGCCGGTGGAACTGGTCTGGGCCATGCATGACTTGCCGACGGGGCACGCGCCGCAATCGGCGCAGCTGGGCCCGCCCTTCGATGCCGCATATACGCCCGGGATTCCGGCCGCGGTAGTCCGCGCCGGCAACCTGGCAAATGCCTACAAGCTGCGCCGCGCATACACCGGCAGCGAATCAATGGCGTTCTTTCCGGCCGAAGCATTGATCCAGCTGTACGCCATTCTTGGCGACATGCGGCAATTAATGACCCTCCTGGCGGTCGTGACGCAGGCACTGGTGCTGTTGTCCATCACCGCCAGCGTCTGGATACTGTTCCGGCTGCTGATGCCGCAATTTGTAACGCTGCGCGCGCTGGGCGCACCGCGCGGGTATGTGTTTGCGATTGCATGGGGGTTTACCGCATTGCTGGTCGGGATTGGCGTGGCTCTGGGCTTGGCAGGCGGCTACGCGCTTTCATTTGCGATCAGCGCCTGGCTGGCGCGCCTGACCGGGGTTGCCCTGCAGCCGACCCTGGGCCAGACCGAGCTGCTGACCGCATTGATGATTCTTGCGGTTGGCCTGGCGCTCGCCTCGTTGCCGGCCTGGCGCATGCAGCGTGAAGCGCTATCTGTGGCGATGAAAAAATATTAAATCTTGCAAGGCAAGCCACCGGCTCGTGGCCGGAAAGTGACCTGCGTCCAGGTGGCGCTATCGACTCTGAGCGGACATACAACTTTTCCTGATGCGGACGTTCAAGCGTTGCCCATGAGCGGCCGCGCTGATTGGGGCGGGGCACTTTCAAGGTATTCGGAGAGTTCCCGCAGACGAAGGCCGCTGGACTCTCGTCGGAGACTATTCGGTGTCCGGTATCCGACCGAACACGAAGCTTTTCATCGAGCAGCGGCAAAGGTCCCATGACTGGCAAATATTAATTCAGGTGAGGGAGAATGATGGAGTTCGAACTCGCGTGTGTCTCCGGGTGGAGACAGCCA
>JAQGMO010000090.1 GCA_028292315.1 Herminiimonas sp.
CCAGCTCAGGCAGGTATTTCGCCGGCTCGGCCGACTTCGCATTCTGCATTGCCGTCGCCATGACCATCACGGCGTCATACACATACGGCGCGTAGAGTTGGACGTCAAGATTGAAGCGCTTCTTGTAACGCGCAACAAACTCATCCATTTGTTTTTCCTTGGCCCCGGTCACGCCGCCCGCTTCAGCGCAAACAACCTGGTTATCGCTGAGCCCGTCGCCGGCCAGCTTGACCAGTTCCGTCGTGCAGATGCCGTCGCCGCCCATGAACTTGGCATTGATCCCGAGTTGCTTCATCTGGCGCAGCATGGGGCCGCCGACATTGTCCATCCCGCCAAAAAATACGATCTCCGGCTTTTTCGCCTTGATTGAGGTCAGGATCGCATTGAAGTCGGTTGCCTTGTCGTTCGTGTATTGCTGCACGATCTGCACTGACGACGATTTGGCTTTTGCACCCTTGATGAATTGTTCCGCGACGCCCTGCCCATAAGCGCTGCGGTCGTCGATCACCGCAATCTGCTTGCCTTTCAGCGTTTCCACTGCATACTTCCCGAGCGTGCCGCCAAGTTGATTGTCGTTGGCAACCACGCGGAATGCGGTTTTGTATCCCTGCTGGGTATATTTTGGATTGGTGGAGGAGGGGGAAATCTGGGGAATGCCGGCATCATGATAAATTCTCGAGGCAGGGATCGTGGTGCTCGAGTTCAGATGGCCGATAATGCCGTTTACCTTGGCATCGACCAGCTTTTGCGCAACTGCCGCGCCTTGCTTGGGATCCGCTGCATCGTCTTCCGACAGAAGCTCGAATTTGACTTTTTTGCCGCCGATCGTGATTCCCTTGGCGTTCAGGTCTTCCACAGCCAGGATCGCACCATTGGCATTGTCGCGGCCATAATGCGCCTGACCGCCCGACATTGGTGCAATATGGCCCAACTTGACGACCATCTCTTGCGCATAGGCCGAACCTGCCAGGGCCAGGGCAATGGCGCCGGCCAATGGAATCATTCTGAAACTAGACCACATAAATATCCTCCTAAGGATTGAAAAACGACATGGTTACTGCAACACTCACGATTGGTGATTTCCAACAGCCCCGACGTTACAACACCTACGAAATTAGGCAAGAATAATTATGCAGCGTTTTATGTTCCCTAACTGACTTTATATGCCTAAACACCACGCTCTGGATAAGGTTGATCGCAAAATATTAAACATCTTGCAAAAAGATAACCAGATTCCAACCCGTACATTAGCGGAAAAAGTGCATGTTTCCCAGCCTACCTGCCTGCGCCGTATCCGTGATTTGCGCGAGGCCGGCATCATCAGCGCCGATGTGGCGATGGTCGATCCATTCGCATTAGGCTATGGCATGCTGGCTTTTCTGGAAGTATCGCTGAACAATCAGGCCGACGAACATATGCAGGAATTCGAAGCCCGCATGGCGCGGGAGCCGGAAGTCATGCAATGCTATTTCGTGTCCGGCGATTATGATTATTTCCTGGTGGTGCACGTGATCGATATGGATGCGTATTACCAGTTTGTGCGGCGGGTGATTTCCGGCTCTGGAAATGTGCGACATTTCCAGTCGCGTTTTCCAATGAAACGCGCGAAATTTTCCACCCGCATCGCCTTCGATGAAAAAGCGGCAGTCGTTGATGTGCGTGTGGCGAAATAAGAACGACGAAACAATGGCGTCACCACGCCGACGCCATTGTTTCGCTTCATGATCGATTGGATCGACCTGGTCGATCCAATCGATCAGGCCCGGACAGTCCGGTTGCTGACAGGATGATTCGGACTGCGGTGCGGCATCCCGGTGAATTCGAAATCGACTTCCGGCTGGCGGCCGGACACAATGTCGGCGATCGCGCGGCCCGAGCCGCAGCCCATGGTCCAGCCCAGCGTGCCATGGCCCGTATTCAGGAACAGGTTACTGAACCTGGTCTTACCGATGTAGGGAACATTCGATGGCGTGAGCGGGCGTAGACCGGCCCAGTAAGCCGGGTTGTCATAATCGCAGGCATCCGGGAACAATTCGCGCGTGCGCCGGGTGATCGCTTCGCAGCGAACCGGGTTCAGCGCGCGTCCATAGCCGTTCAATTCGCAGGTGCCCGCTACCCGCAGCCGGTCGCCCAGCCGCGACACCACCAGTTTGTAACCATCGTCGGTCAGCGATACGGAAGGCGCCGCCTCGGGATTGGTCACCGTATAAGTCGCGGAATATCCCTTGCCCGGATAAATCATCAGGTCGATGCCGAGCGGCTTCACCAGCGGCACCGAGAAACTGCCCATGGCCAGCACAAAGGCATCGGCGCGCAACACCTGGTGACGGCCTTCCGCACTGATCACTTCGACGCCGGTGATCCTGGCGGACGCTCCGGTTCCTTCCGTTATCAGGCGCGTCACATTGGTATTGAAGAGGAAGTCGACGCCGGCCTGTTTTGCCTTCGCGGCCAGCCCGGTCGTGAATTTGTAAATGTCGCCCGATTCATCGGTCGCGGTAAAGTCGCCGCCGACGATCTTGTTCCGGATACTTGCCAGCGCCGGTTCGATTTTTATCACTTCATCGGCGCCGATCGATATGCGCTCGCAACCAAGCTCGCGCATCAGGCGCGCGGCCGGCAACGATTGATCGAATTCCTTCTGGTCGGTGTAGAAATGCAGGATGCCGCGGGTTTCGCAATGATAGTCAACCGCGGTTTCGGCCCGTACTGCCTGCAGGGTCTGGCGGCTGTATTCGGCAATGGCGACGATCTGGCGGATATTGTGCGCCGTGCGCGCTGCGGTGCATTCACGCAGAAAATGCATGCCCCATTTCCACTGCAGCCATTCCGGGCGCAGGCGAAATAGCAGTGGGGCGTCTTCCTGGCCCAGCCATTTCAAGACTTTCATCGGCGCGGCGGGATTTGCCCATGGCTCGGCGTGAGAAACGGAAATCTGGCAACCGTTGGCGAAACTGGTTTCCTGCGCGGCGCCCGGCTCGCGATCGATGACAGTCACTTCATGGCCGGACTTGTTCAAAAACCATGCTGACGCCGTGCCGATAATGCCGGAACCCAGTACGATGACTTTCATGCAGCTCTCCCTTTTTCAATAGGGACATTGTAAAAAGTAATCGATTCCCTGGGTATTCAATTCTCTGCTATTTAATTTTATTAATGCATGAAAATTGCGGGATGATGTTTATAAATGAAAAAATTTTAGGAAATATTTATTTTTTTGGAATCTGCAAGCGCGTGATTTCCTGCGCGATCGCGCGCGAAACGATATCTTCCAGGCTTTGATGCAATCCGCCCTTGATATCGTTAGCCAGTTTTTCCACCGCCGTCTGCAGCACGTCGGCCAGGGTGTCGCGGACCCGCTGCTCAAGGAGCGTATCGATACGTCCCAGTATCTGGCGCAGGATGCGTTCGCGGATCTTGCGCTCCAGGCGATTCCATTCTTCATCGCTCCAGGTGGCCGCCGCATGCGCCTCCATCGCCTCGATGCTGGGGGGCTCGGGTGGCGGCAATACCACCGCTGGCGCCTCAGGCCCGGCGATTTCGCCGGATGGCGGTTCAATGATCTCGGTCAGGACTGGAATGCCGGCGTCACGCGAAGAAGTATTCATCCCCGGTCAATCTCCCTTTTTTTCCACGATGAAGTGGCTAAGCGGATAGCCGCGCTGCTTGTAAAACCGGTAGCGCTCACGTCCGGCAAGCTTGTCAGCGTCATCGTTTGAAATGATTTCCAGCATGCGCCCGAAGCGGGCAAACGAGGGCGGCGTCTGGCCAGACAAATTGATCAGCACGTCATGGTGCGGAAGGTCGGCGCTGTCGTCATGCGCGAGTATCACCGGGGTTTGCGCGGCGAGCGCATCGCCGGCGCGCACATGGGGCAGGAAATCCAGGTCGGAAAACGTCCAGAGCGCTTCATCCAGCGCGGCCAGCAGCTGCAGGTCCGGCGTATACATCACGATCTGCGATTTCGCAGCCCGCGCCTTACGCACCAGGCGGCAGGCATAAGCGATCTTGTCGGGCACATCGCTGTAAAAATCAATACGGGTCATTGCTGAAATCGGTGAAATACCCGGCGCGGACCCGTCTGCGGTCTGGATCGCGCCATCCTGTGTATTCAAAAGCGAAACCCGGGCGGCGCATTGCCGGTCGGCGGCGGAAGATCGCCGGGTGACCCGGCGGCCTGTTCTTCCGCCGAAGGCCTGGCGGCCGCAGTCGGCCTTGGCGCCGCCGCGGCCGCCGGCGGCTGACGGTAAGTTCGCGGCAACTTACTGGTTTCAGGATAGCCGGCATTGCTCAGGGCCGCGGACCAGGCATCAGGCGCGTATCCCTGTTGCTTGCTGCTGCCGATCAGCAGCAAGGGCAACTGCGTATCGCCGCCCGCCTGGCGCAGGCGCTCGATATCGTCATTGCTGGTAACGGTCTTTTCAGAAAACGGTATGCCGCGGGTATTGAGCAGCGTGCGTCCCTGGTTGCAGGGCACGCACTTCGGCGCCGTATACAGCGTTACCGGGTTGGCTTTCGCCGCCTCGGCCAGTTCATAGGGCAGGTCGGCGGCGCGCGACTCGGCCGCGCTGATCGCCTTGCGCTCAACCTGCTTTGCAGTGGAGGGGGGCGGCACATCGCTGTAAGTAACCTTGCCGTCCGGCCCGACCCACTTGTATAACTCGGCATGAACATTCGCTGCGGCGAACAGGCCAAGTGCCAGGCCAAGTGCGAGCCCATGTGTGAGGCCATGTGTGAGGCGAAGTGCGAGGCTCGATGCCGATAGCAGGCCTGGCGGTAAGCTTGACATACGCGTCATACCATTTTCTCCCTGTTGTGGTTGTTCAAGCCGTCATGCCGCTATGGCGCAGCAAGGCGTCGATATTCGGCTCGCGGCCGCGGAATGCCATGAAGGACTCGATCGCCGGGCGGGACCCGCCGACCGCAAGGATTTCCCGCTGAAATTTCAAGCCGGTCTCGGCCAACAACACGGGATCGCTGGCGGCAGCCGCTTCTTCGAATGCGCTGTACGCATCGGCGGACAATACCTCGGCCCATTTGTAGCTATAGTAACCTGCCGCATAGCCGCCGGCAAAGATATGGCCGAATGAATGCTGGAAGCGGTTGAACGCCGGCGGCATCATCACCGCGAACTGGCGCCGCACTTCATTCACCACTTCCTGCACGCTCTTGCCGCCATAGGGATCGTGGTCGAAGTGCAGATGCATGTCGAACAGTGAAAATTCCACTTGGCGCAAGGTTTGCAAGCCTGACTGGAAATTTTTTGCCGCGGTCATCTTGTCAAACAGCGCGCGTGGCAGCGGTTCGCCGGTATCGACATGGGCTGTCATGTTTTGCAAGACATCCCATTCCCAGCAAAAGTTTTCCATGAACTGCGAAGGCAGTTCGACCGCGTCCCATTCCACGCCCGAGATGCCGGAGACGCCCAGTTCATCGACCTGGGTCAGCATGTGATGCAGGCCATGCCCGAATTCATGGAACAGCGTGTTGACTTCATCATGGGTGAACAGCGCCGGTTTTGCCTTGCCGTCCACTACTGCCGGTTCGGTGAAATTGCAGGTCAGGTACGCCACGGGCGTCTGGATGCCGTCGCTTGCACGGCGGCGGCCGCGCGCATCATCCATCCAGGCGCCGCTGCGTTTGCCGCTGCGCGCGTACAGATCGAGATAGAACTGGCCGACCAGCTGACCATTCTTTTCAATCCGATAAAACCTGACGTCGGGATGCCAGGCAGCGGCGCTATCCGGCTTGATTTCCACTGAAAACAGCTTTTGCACCAGCTGGAACAGGCCGCCGACGACCTTCGGCTCGGGAAAGTATTGTTTCACTTCCTGTTCGGAAAACGCATAACGCTGCTCGCGCAGTTTTTCCGAGGCATAGGCCAGGTCCCAGGCTTCGATGGTCTCGATCCCGAGCGATGTTTTCGCAAAGGCGCGCAGTTCCGCAAGGTCCTTTTCCGCGAACGGCCGCGCGCGGCGCGCCAGGTCTTCCAGGAACTGGATCACTTGTTCGGGCGTCTGCGCCATTTTCGGCACCAGCGACACTTCGGCGAAATTCTGATAGCCGAGCAGCTTGGCTTCTTCATCGCGCAGCTTCAACAGCTCCGCGATGTTTTGCGTGTTGTCCCACTGCGGGTTGCTTCCCAGTTCCGATGCCTTGGTCGCATTGGCCCGGTATATCGTTTCACGCAACGAGCGCTTGTCGGCATACTGCAGAATCGGAAAGTAGGATGGGAAGTGCAGGGTAAACCGGTAGCCTGCCTTGCCTGCCTTTTCCGCCGCCGCGCGCGCTGCCTGCCGTACATCGTCGGGCAAGCCGGCCAGGTCAGCTTCATCCTCGACGATCAGTTCATATGCGTTGGTGGCGTCCAGTACATTTTCGGAAAACCGGGTCGTCAGCTCTGCCTGCTTTTCCTGGATTTCAGCAAACCGCGGCTTCTTGTGTTCGGGCAGTTCGGCGCCGCCAAGCCTGAAATCGCGCAGGGCATTTTCGACGATCTTTTTGCGGGTCGGGGAGAGCGTTTCGTACTCAGCGGCGGACCGCAGGGCCTTATACTTTTCGAACAAGGCCAGGTTTTGCGCAAGCGCGGTCCAGAATTCGGTGACCTTGGGCAGGTTTTCGTTATAGGCGGCGCGCAGTTCAGGCGTATCGACCACCGCATTCATATGCCCGACGATGCCCCATGCGCGGCCAAGTTTTTCAGTTGCCTGTTCGAGCGGCTCGACAAAATTGCTCCAGGTTACCTGTGGCAGCGGCGCTTCCAGCCGTGCGACGACGGCGCGGTTTTCATCCAGCAGTGCATCGATCGCCGGCGTAACATGCTCCGGACGGATCGCATCGAAACGCGGCAAGTCGGAAAAATCAAGCAGGGGATTCAGGGAAACATTCATTTATAAAGTTCTTTCGGCGGCTTCAATCGTGTTAACCAGCAACATGGTGATTGTCATCGGGCCGACGCCGCCCGGCACTGGCGTAATATAGCCGGCCACTTCCTTGGCATTGGCAAAATCGACATCACCGCACAGTTTTCCTTCATCGTCACGATTCATGCCGACATCGATTACAACCGCGCCCGGTTTGATCATGTCCGCTGTGACAATGTTCCGCTTGCCGGTCGCCACCACCAGGATGTCGGCCTGACGTGTGTGGAGACCTAGATCGCGGGTCTTGGAGTTGCAGATGGTGACAGTGGCGCCCGCTTGCAAGAGCAGCATCGATTGCGGTTTGCCGACGATATTCGAAGCGCCGACGATTACCGCATGGGCGCCGCGGACCGGATACGCAATCGATTCCAGCATTTTCATCACGCCATAGGGCGTACACGGACGAAACAGCGGCTGGCCTGTCATGAGCAAGCCGGCGTTGCTGATATGAAAACCGTCTACGTCTTTTTCAGCGGCGATCGCTTCGATCACCTTGTGCGCGTCAATATGTGGTGGCAGCGGCAATTGCACCAGGATGCCGTGGATAGCGGGATCGGCATTCAGCGCCGCGATCCGCCCCAGCAAATCCGCTTCGGTCAGGGCGGCGTCATATTTCTCGAACACCGAATGGATGCCATTATCTTCACAGGCCTTGACCTTGTTGCGGACATAAACCTGCGATGCCGGACTGTCGCCGACCAGGATCACGGCGAGGCCGGGCTGCTTGCCCCGGGCGGTCAGTTGCGCCGCGCGCGCGGCAACATCGGCGCGCAATTTTTGAGAGAGCTGAGTTCCATTGATGATTTGTGCAGACATGGCAGGCGGGAAGCGGAAGACGGTTGAAACCGAGATTATAAATCGTGCGGGCCGGGATGCCGTGCAAATCCTTATTGTGCAAAAACCACGACAAGCCACACGGGAGGTGCAGACGATGGTCCTCGATCAATATTTCACATTATAAAATGACGTATCGTAATTTGAAAAATAAAAAGGATGCTGTTAAAATAATTCGGTTTTGTACAACAAAATAATTGTAAATTGGACCAAAATGCCGAAAGCGATGTCCAATCGAGATAGGCGAACTCAGGAGACGCAACAATGTCAGCCCAGTTAGACTTGGTCATGGCGCAAGCAGCCAATGACCCCGATGTAATGGAAACGCGCGAATGGCTCGATGCGCTCGAAGCCGTGATTGAAAGAGAAGGTCCGGAACGCGCGCATTATCTGATGGAACGCATGGTTGACCTGGCGCGCCGCCGTGGAGCCCATATCCCGTTTTCCAGCAACACCGCTTACGTCAATACGATTCCCAACCACCTCGGCGAGCACTGTCCCGGCAATCTCGAATATGAAGAGCGCCTGCGTTCATGGATGCGCTGGAACGCGATGGCAATGGTGGTCAAGGCCAATCGTGTCGACAGCAGCCTGGGCGGTCACTTGTCCAGCTTTGCCTCGCTCGCCAATATGCTCGGCATCGGCCAGAATCATTTCTGGCACGCACCGACCGAAGACCACGGCGGCGATCTGCTCTATATACAAGGCCATTCCTCACCGGGCGTTTATGCCCGCGCCTTCCTCGAAGGCCGCCTGACCGAAGATCAGTTGCTGAACTT
>JAQGMO010000118.1 GCA_028292315.1 Herminiimonas sp.
CATAGCAGTCATTCTCGCCTGTGCATGATTGGCGCCAGCCAATTCGAAGCTAAGCCATCAGCTTAGGTGAAATCCGCATAACATTACCAGGCGGCACAGTATAACGTCATGCGGCAATAGTCTTTTACTCGACGGCAGGCGCCTTGCTATGGTTTCTCTTCAGAATTGAAGAGAAGAGGAACAATCCTAATGTCGCATATCACTGTAACGCCCCTTTCACCGGCACTGGGCGCCGAGGTGTCAGGCATCGACCTGCACCGGCCGATCGATATCCAAGCCTTTTCTGAAATCCGAAGCGCGTGGGATCAGTATCTGGTGCTGCGCTTTCGCGGTCAGCAACTAAGTGACCCGCAATTGCTTGCGCTAAGCCGCCAGTTCGGCGAACTTGACCCGCCAGGGCCGAACCCCTATGGCAAGCCATTTCTAAGCGACTTCCCCGAAATTAATGTTATTTCGAACGTCAAGGTCGACGGCCAACCGATTGGCAACCTTGGCGACGGCGAGGCAGCGTGGCATTGCGACATGACTTACATCGACAATCCGCCGCGCGCTGCATTGCTGCATGCACTTGAACTGCCGCAAGGCGGCGGCGATACGTATTGGTCGAACATGTATCTCGCCTACGAGACCCTGCCGACGGAATTAAAAAACAAGCTTGCTGGCCGCCGCGTAATTCATGACGCAACTTATAACAGCGCCGGCATCATGCGCAAAGGCATGAAGGAAATAAACGATCCGCGTGAAGCCCCCGGCGCGCGGCATCCGCTGGTAATCCGCCATCCCGATACCGATCGGCCGGCACTGTTCCTGGGCCGTCGCCGCAACAGCTACATCATCGGCATGGATCTGAGCGAAAGCGAATCGCTGCTGGACGCGCTTTGGGAACATGCGACCAGGCCCGAGTTCACGTTCAGGCAGGAATGGCAGCTCCACGATCTGGTCCTTTGGGATAACCGCTGCACGCTGCATCGCCGCGATGCATTTGACGCCGTCGCGCGGCGCATCATGCATCGCACCCAGATCAAGGGAACTGCGCTCGTCCCCGGAGTATGACCATGACCGGAATCAGACTTCCCATCCGTCGCATCGAGGTTTTCTGCGTGGCGGTGCCGCTGGTCGGCACCGGCTTTCGCAATGCCTATACGACGAAGACCATACAGAAGAGCGCGCTGGTCCGCCTGACCGCTGACGATGGATCGATCGGCCTCGGCAACATCGATCCATCGCCCGGTTATTCGGCAGAGACGATTGGGCAGTCGCTGGCGGCGATTCGGGAACGCCTTGCTCCGCTGATCCAGGGACAGGACGCGGGTAATCCGCACCGGATCATGCAGGCTATGGATGACGACCTGCCCAACTATCTGGATGCAAAAGCTGCAATTGAAATGGCTTGCGTGGATCTGCTCGCGCGCCGTCTCGGGATCCCGGTGCATCAATATCTCGGCGGCGCGGTGACCGAGAATGTCAGCTTCAACGCCTGGATCGGCATCGTGTCGCCGGATGAGGCGGCAGCCGAGGCGCGCAAGTGGCATGAGCGCGGCTTTCTCTCAGCCAAGATCAAGGTTGGCGGCGGTATTGAAGCGGATCGCGATCGCATCAAGGCCGTGCGCGATGCCGTCGGCCCGGGCATGACTTTGCGGGCGGACGCAAATGCCGGCTATAGCGTTGACGAGGCGATTGCACTCGGCCGTTTGCTGGAGCCGTTCGATCTGCAATTACTCGAGCAACCGGTAGCCGACAAGGATCTGGCTGGCATGGCGAAAGTTCGCCGGTCAATCGGCATACCGGTCATGGCAGACGAATCGATCACGGACCATGAAAGCCTGATCGACGTGATTCGTGCCGGCAGCGCGGACATCGTCAAGCTGAAGGTAATGAAACAGGGCGGCTTTCTGAAATGCCGGCGCATGCTGGAAACCGCGACGGCGGCGGGAATGAGGGTCGTGATCGGTCATGGCTTCGGGTTGGGAGTGAACACGGTTGCCGAAATCATGTTGGCCAGCACCAGTTCCAATGTACTTCCCGGACTCGAATGTGTCGGCCCTCTGAAGACTGCGGACGATATCGTCACGGCCAAACTGGACCTCGGTGCAGGCCGAATCGCCCTGCCCTGCGGCCCGGGGCTAGGCGTGGAACTCAGCGATGAAAAAATCCAGCGCTATCTCGCAACCGTTTAAGGAAGCTATCATGAAAATAAAAAGACAATCGTTTGTTTCGGCGGTCCTTGCCATTTTCTTTTCCGCAGCGGCATTGCCTGCCGCAGCCGCAACGGACTGGCCGACCAGGCCGATTACAATCCTTGTACCGTTCTCTCCCGGAGGCACGGTCGATATCGTTGCGCGGATCATTGGGCAGAAGCTGGGCGCCGAGCTCGGCCAGAGCGTAATCATTGATAATCGTACCGGCGCGGGCGGCACGATTGCCACCGGCATACTGGCACATTCGAATCCCGACGGCCACACTTTGCTGGCGCAACATATGGGCCTTGCATTCAATGCCGCCCTGTATGAAAAGTCTACCTTCGACACCGCACGCGACATACTGCCAGTGGCTCACATCGGGACAACGCCCAACGTCCTCGTTACAAACAACAATCTGTCGATCCGCACGGTCGATGATTTCATCAGGCTGGCAAAGTCGAAACCCGGTGAAATCAATTACGGCTCCGGAGGAATCGGAAGCGCGGGGCACCTTCCGATGGCTGTGCTGGAGTCCGCGACCGGCATCCGGATGATTCACGTACCGTACCGGGGCGCTACCCCAGCAATGACCGATCTGGTATCAGGCCATATCCAGGCCATGCTGCAGACCGTCCCGGCCGTCATGCCATATATCCAGGCGGGCAAGGTACGTGCAATTGCAACCTCCGGCAAGACGCGTTCCCCGGTATTGCCGAATCTGCCTACCCTGCAGGAAGCGGGAATCAGAGGATTCGACTACTCGCCATGGTATGGCCTGTTTGCCCCGAGCGGCACACCGCCTCAGGTAGTGAAAAAGTTGCATGCCGCGGTAAACAAGGTCCTGAATGATCCGGAAACCGTTGAAAAGCTCGGCCAGCAAGGGCTCGACGTTCAAAAGATGACACGCGAGCAGTTTTCTGAAATTGTCAGTCGCGATATTGAAAAATGGGGCGCGTCGATTAAAGCACTTCATCTGAAAATGGAATAGCCGACGGGACGCGGCGAACAGCTCGATGGACGGGGTCAGGGCACGTTTCACAGGCCCTTCACACTGTTACAGAGAGGAGGGCCTGTTCTATTGCTATGTCGAAGCGAAAATGAGATGAGCACTGAAGACAGCCACAACTTTCTGGTGTAGGCCAGCCGGTCGCCGCAAGGCAGTCAGCCGCTACTTGCGCTAGCGGTCGGGACTAATGTTTCTGAGACCGTTCTGCCCTCGGCAATGGCGTGCTTCGACCAAAATAACGTCGACTGGAAATCGCATCCTTTTGCCACCAAGCATATCGTTTTTTACTGCCGGCTGAAGAATGCACTTCCCGGAAGAGTTGCAGGCTTTGGCAACCTCAGTTTTTTTGACGGCTCTAGCGGGCTGTGCCTATACGCAGTTACACTACGGGCTGCTAAACTCATAATCCGATCAGGAAACGCAATGACCACATGGTTAAAAAATCACTTCAGCAATCCCAAGCGTGCCATGACCACTATCTTGATAGCTAGTCTGTCAGCGGGGATTATCTGCGGGCTGGCCCTAGTGCGCTGGTTTTCACATTGACGATTATTTAATCAATATCGAGGTAGTGGTTTTCAAGAAACTGGCCATGCCCTTGTAATTTCTTAATTAGAAAATGCGCAAGCTTTCCTTTGCCTTGGTCTTGTTGGCGGCCGGCAGCAAAGCCTGCTACTTCTTCACTAGCGGGCACGCACTCTCGGACAGCGGCCGGACCGAATCGGCGGAGCTGATCACCGCGAGCTGCTTGTAATAGTCCCATGGCCCCTTGGACTCGTTCGGCTTTTTCACCTCGAACAGGTACATGTCGCGCAACACGCGTCCATCTTCGCGGATGCTGCCGTTCTTGGTCATGAAGTCGTTGATCGGCATTTTCTTCATCGCGCCGATCACCTTCCCGGCGTCGGTTGTACCGGCCGCCTTGATCGCCTTCAGGTAATGCATCATCGCGCCGTAGTTGCCGGCGTGGACCATGGTCGGCATGCGGCCCCCCATACGTTGCTGGAAGCGCTCTGAAAACTTGCGCGTCTCCTCGTTCTGATCCCAGTAAAAAGCCGAGGTCAGCATCATTCCCTGCGCGGTGTGCAGACCCAGCGCGTGGATGTCGTTGATGAAGATCAGCAGTGCGGCCAGCTTCTGCTTCCCGCTCGCCGTGATGCCGAACTCGGCGGCTTGCTTCACCGTGTTGACCAGGTCTCCGCCGGAGTTCGCCAGCCCGATCACCTTGGCCTTACTGGACTGCGCCTGCAACAGGAATGCCGACAGATCGGAGCTGTTGAGCGGATGACGCGCACTGCCCAGCACCTTGCCTCCTGCCGCGGTCACGAATGCCGCGGTGTCGCGCTCCAGCGAGTGACCGAACGCATAGTCCGAGGTGAGGAAATACCAGGTATCGCCGCCCTGCTTGACCGCCGCGCGGCCAGCTCCCGCGGCCAG
>JAQGMO010000151.1 GCA_028292315.1 Herminiimonas sp.
CGCCCCAGTCCGGGCGCAACTGCTCGCCGGCCGCCAGAATTTTTTCGACGATGATGTAGGGCGCGGTTTGCGGAGCGCCGGCCGGGCGGCCGGGAGCCAGCTCCTCGAGACGCTGTCTAAGCCGGCGGCAATAAGCGCCCGGATTGGCCAGGCCATCGACATGGTCGATGCGCACCCCATCGATCAGGCCTTCCGCATACAGCCGAAAAATCAGTGCATGGGTCGCCTCGAAAACTTCATCCTTTTCCACCCTGACGCCGGCCAGGTCGCTGACTTCGAAAAACCGCCGCCAATTGATTTCTTCCGCTGCATTCCGCCACCAGGTCAGCCGGTAATGCTGGCGTTCCAGCAACCGGTGCAGGGCTTCCACCCCATCGGCGGTTTCAGCGGAAAAACGGCTTAGCGCATCACTGATTTCAACGTCATCGCGCAGCACCATCGCATAAGTGGATGGCGCAAGCGGGAAACGGTGGTTGAAATAGCATGCAAAAAGTTTGCCGCTGGCCTTATCGAATTCCAGCCTGATCTCGCCCGCGCGCAATGCATCGCCATAGGGTTGTCCGAGGAACGGCGCCAGGATTTTGCCTTCGAGCGCGGGGTCGGTCGAATGCCACTCGATATCGAACCATCCGGCGTAGCGGCTATCAGGCCCCCACTCGAACACATCCTGCCACCACGGGTTGTCCGGGCCGACACCCATATGATTGGGCACGATGTCGGCAATCAGCCCCATGCCCGCTTCGCGCAGGCGCGCCACCAGGCGCCGCAAGGCCGGCTCGCCGCCGACTTCCGGATTGAGCCGGGTCGGATCGACCACATCATATCCATGCATCGAGCCCGGGCGCGCGGTAAGTATTGGCGACGCGTACAAGTGGGTAATGCCCAGTCCGGCATAATAGTCGACCACGCCCGCCGCATCGTCGAGCGTGAAATCCTTGTGAAATTGCAGCCTTGCGGTTGCGCGTGGAATGCTCATGCCGTTTCCGATCCGTTTCCATTACCGTTATGCCGCGCCCGGTCCAGGGCCGCCAGCCGCGCGGCAACCTGCGGCTCGTCCAGCAAGCGTCCTACCGGTTGCCCCAGCCTGCGTCGCCAGTTCGGGTGGCTATCGACGGTGCCCGGAACATTCGGCTGTTCAGGGAGGCAAAGCACGTCTTCGATCGGCACCATTGCAAGCGGGGCCGGCGTGGCGCCGAGAAATGCCAGCGCTTCGGTCACGGGCGCCTGTTCGGGCGTTGCCGCCGGAATCTCGCCGTGCGCACAGCCGGATGCCCTGAGCCCCTGCCACAGCGCCGCGCGGTCCTGGTCCCTGAGCCGATGTTCTTCGGCCTCGGAACCGCCAGGCGCGAGCAGATCGAGCCGCGTGCGCCACGCGATGTCGCGCCCCTCCCACCAGCCGGCAAACGTCGGCAAGTCATGCGTGGTGGTGGTTGCCATGGCCTGCGACGACCATTCCGCCGGCGCCAGGAAACGCGACCCGTCGCGCTGGAACCATAGGACGCGGATGCCGAGCAGCCCCGCGCGCGCCAGCCGGTCGCCGAAGCCCTCCGGTATGGTGCCGAGATCTTCGCCGATGACGATCGCCCGATGGCGCCATGATTCAAGCGCAACCAGCCGCAGCAAGTCTTCCATCGGATAATGCAGGTAGGCGCCCTGCAGCGCCGATGCGCCGTCCGGCACCAGCCACAGGCGCGCCAGTCCGAGCACATGATCGATCCGTACCCCGCCGGCATTGGCGAACGCCGCGCGCAGCATCTCGATATAGGCACGGTACCCGGTCCGCTTCAAGGCCAATGGCGAAAAGGCGCCGAGGCCCCAGCTTTGACCATGCACGTTCATCACATCGGGCGGCGCGCCGACCGACAAGCCGTTAATGATTTCGCCCTGCCGGCTCCAGGCCTGGCTGCCGCCGCTTTCAGCGCCGACCGCAAGGTCGGTAATCAGGCCGATCGGCATTCCGGCATCGCGCGCCTTCTGCTGCGCCGCGGCCAGGCCGCTTGCGGCCTGCCACTGCAGGAAAGCATGGAACCCGACCTGCTCCGCATTCTTGCCTGCGAAAGCCTCGACCGCCGCGCCGCGCGGATCGCGATATTCGGCTGGCCAGGTGCGCCAGTCGCCGCTGTGGCCGCTTGCGATCAAGTGCTCATGCAGCGCTTCGAAGCGGGCATGATCTTCGAGTGCTTCACCGCCGCGCGTGCGGAACGCGTCGAAATCCGCATTGTGTTTGCCGGCAAAATGGCGTTGATAGAGGCGCCTCAGGATAGTGAGCCGGGAAGCCGCCGCGGCAGGCCAGTCGACCAGGTCCAGCTGTTCGAGCCGTCCGAACTCGGCGCCGCTGCCGGCGATTGCCGCCGCCATCGCGGCGGCACCGGCAACCTGGGCCGGATCGATATGCAATACATTCAGGAACAGCCGGCTGGAAGGACTGTACGGGCTGAAATTCATGTAACTCGCGCTGAACCCGGCGTGCACCGGGCTGATGGCAAGCGCGGCCGCGCCGTGCGCCGCCGCAGCACCGGCCATTTGGGCCAGCGCGCTGAAGTCGCCGACGCCGCCGTCGCCGTCGCGCCGCAATGAATAGAGTTGCACGGCCAGGCCCCAGGCCCGCCCGTTTGCCTTGCCGGCCGCCTGCAAGGCGTCGCCAACCCCGAAACAGCGTGATGGCGCGACCGCCAGCGTGGCCTCGAGATCACCGACCACTAGTCGGTGGTAGCCATGGCGGTCGATCGCAACAATCTCCGGCGGCATGGAAGGATCGGCTGAAAACCGCCCTTCGATGCTGCCCCCGTCTTCCAGTTCGATCCGGTATGCTTGCCCATGCAAGCCATCGCCTTGTCGCAACTGCAGCCGCAGTGGATGTCCGAGGTCGGCGATCAACAGGGCGGGCAAGCCCGAACCGGCATTGTTCCTTTCAAGGCGCGCGGCGCTCTCCGTGCATTCCGTGTCGGTGCTGCACGGCAGTTCAAGCGCTTTCAGGATCGTGCGCAGGGTGTCCGGCGTCACGCTTTGCGGCTTGCCGTAAGCGTCGGTCCATTCGATGGCGATACCGGCCGCGCGCGCCAGCTTGAAAATGTCGGCGTCGTTCATGCGGAAGGCTCCAGCAGTGCTACCAATCCATGGGCCGGCAGCCGGCCCTTATCCAGTTGCGCCAATCCGTCTTCGGTCTCGAACAGCAAGTCGGCGCCGGAAGGATTGGCGATCATATCCAGTTGCACCGGCAGCGCATCCGGTCCGAGGTTGACGGCGATCAGCAGCACCGCGCCATCGCCCATTCGCCAGCGCGCAATCACCGCCGCCGGCCCGATCACCTGTGCGCCGAGGGCCGCCGCGCCGGCCAGCCGCGGAATGATATGCGCATGTCTGGCCGCAAGCAGACGCGACGTCCACGCGCGCCAGTCCGAGGGCGCATCAAGATCCGGAATCGATCCGTCAAATGTGTGCTCCTCATTCGGATCGGGAATCTGCGCGCGCGTTTGCGGATCTGAAAATGCCGGAAACCGTGCGAATTCCTGGCGTCTTCCTTCCCGCACCGCATCCGCCAGAGCCGCATCGGGATGGCTGGTGAAATACAGGAACGGCTGGGTCGAGCCGCACTCCTCTCCCATGAACAGCATCGGGATCTGCGGCGATAGCAGCAGCAGCGCGCTCGCCGCGCGCAATGCCCGCGGATCGGCCAGCAGGGTCAGCCTTTCCCCGAACGCCCGATTGCCGATCTGGTCATGGTTTTGCA
>JAQGMO010000180.1 GCA_028292315.1 Herminiimonas sp.
TCAGTGGACCAGGCCGCGCCCGATCACGGCCGCGGAACGCGAAATCGTCGCCTCGGTTCAGGTCCGGTACGACATGTCGCGCCGGTCCAGGCGCCGTAACAGACCCGGCCATGCGAGCATGCCGCCCTGTGATTTCGTAACCGATTTCGCTTGCTGCTTCGCGCCGTCTATCACCGCCTGGGGAATTCTGACCAGCTCGCCGCCACCGGCTTGCGCGCGTATCTGTATCGTGCACGCGGCTTCGAAAATGTACATGTTCAAAAAGGCGTCGGCAATAGTTCGTCCCACTGTAAGCAACCCATGATTACGCAGCATCAGATAGGTGCTCCTGCCCATGTCGGCCACCAGCCGCGGCTTCTCTTCTTCATATAAGGCCACGCCTTCGTAATCATGGTAAGCCAGGCTGGACAGCACGAAGATCGACTGTTGCGACAGCGGCAGCACGCCGTCCTTTTGCGCCGAGACCGCGACGCCGTTCACGCTATGCACATGCAGCACGCACTGCGCGTCATGGCGCGCCGTGTGGATTGCGGAGTGAATGGTAAAACCGGCCGGGTTGACCGGAAACGGTGAATCGTCGAGCTGGTTGCCCTCGATGTCTATCCTGATCAGCGACGATGCGGTAATTTCATCGAACATCATGCCGTATGGGTTGATCAGGAACTGATCCTCGGTGCCCGGCACCCGTGCGGTAATGTGGGTAAAGACCAGGTCGCTCCAGCCGAAGTCGGCGACCAGCCGATAACATGCTGCGAGGTCCACGCGGGTCCGCCATTCTTCCGGCGAGACCAGGTCGCGCTTTGAGGGAATCACCAGGTTTTCAGCTGCGTTCATATCGATTCGTCTCTTCTCTGTCAAAATATAAGTTATAGCCGCAGGATAGTATTTCCGCGCCGCGCTGTCCATCTACCCGGCGCCGTCCGGCGCCCGACAAGTTACGGACGCCGCACCGCCACGAAAGGAAACGACATGAATGCCCCCGACCGCCCAGCCCGCAACACGCTCCGGCTCGATGAATTACCGATCAGGAATTCCTTTGCCGAACTGCCGCCGGCGTTTTATACCCGGCTGCAGCCGACCCCTTTGCCCGATCCGTATCTCGTGTGCGGCAGCGCCGCGGCGGCGGGACTGATCGATCTCGACCCGGCGGAATTTTCTTCACGCGAGTTCGTTGAAACGTTCAGCGGCAACCGCGCCCTGCCCGGCTCGACGCCGATCGCCGCGGTCTATTCCGGCCACCAGTTCGGGGTCTGGGCCGGGCAGCTCGGCGATGGGCGCGCCATCCTGCTCGGGGAAGTCGAAGCGCCCGGAACGCCGCCCGGCACGCTGGAATTGCAGTTGAAAGGCGCCGGCATGACGCCTTATTCACGCATGGGCGACGGGCGCGCCGTGCTGCGGTCCTCGATTCGGGAATTCCTCTGTTCCGAAGCGATGGCCGCCCTCGGCATTCCGACCTCGCGAGCCTTGTGCGTGACCGGTTCGGACCAGCGCGTAATGCGCGAAATGCCGGAAACCAGCGCGGTGGCGACGCGAATGGCGCCCAGTTTTGTGCGATTTGGTTCGTTTGAACACTGGTTTTACAATGGCAGGAAAGATGAACTGAAGATTTTGGCGGATCATGTCATCGACCGTTGCTATCCAGAATTGCGTGATGACAAAAACCCTTATCAGTCCCTGCTATCGGAAGTAACCCGCCGCACCGCGCATATGATCGCGCAATGGCAAGCGGTCGGTTTCATGCATGGTGTGATGAATACCGACAACATGTCGATCCTCGGCTTGACGCTGGATTACGGCCCGTTTGGATTCATGGAAGCATTCGATGCACAGCATATTTGCAACCATACCGACCAGCAGGGCCGTTATGCCTACAGCATGCAACCGCAAATTGCACATTGGAACTGCTATGCTCTGGGCCAGGCCTTACTCCCGCTGATCGGCGCAGTCGAGGATGCGCAGGCCGCGCTTGAAATCTATCAACCGGAATACAAAGCGAAGCTGAATGCACTCCTGCAGGCAAAGCTCGGCTTGCAAACGAGCGAACCGGAAGACAGTTCCTTATTCGATGCAATGTTTTCAATAATGCAAGCAAGCCATGTCGACTTTCCACAGTTTTTCCGAAAATTGGGCGATCTACGGCTAGACGATGCTACGGCGGATGCACCGTTGCGCGACCTGTTCATCGATCGCGCCGCATTCGATACATGGGCTGTACAATACCGATCGCGGCTGAAACGTGAAAATAGCCAGGATGCACCACGCCGGCTTGCAATGCACAGAGTTAACCCCAAATACGTGCTGCGCAACTACCTTGCGCAAGTTGCCATTGATAAAGCGCAGGAAAAGGATTTTAGCGAGGTGCAACGCTTGCTGCAGGTACTGGAACGGCCGTATGACGAACAGCCGGAAAATGAGCGGTATGCGGCGTTGCCGCCCGATTGGGCTGCACACCTGGAAGTAAGCTGCTCCTCCTGAACGCCTACCCGCAGGTTCAGCCTGTTTGATAAATTGCGCGACACGTTCGTGCCCGACGAGCCCGAAAACATGACTATAGAAAAAATCACAAAATCCGATGCGGAATGGCGGGAGATGCTGGACCCGCTCGACTACCAGGTCACGCGCCATGCGGCCACCGAGCGCGCCTTCACCGGACGCTATTGGGATCACCATGAACACGGCATTTATGTCTGCGTATGCTGCAATACGCCGCTGTTCGAGTCCGATGCAAAATTCGAGTCCGGCTGCGGCTGGCCCAGCTATTTCAAGCCGCTGGATCCGGCCAACGTTACCGAGAAAATCGACCGCGCCCACGGCATGGTCCGCACCGAGATCATTTGCAATGTCTGCGATGCCCACCTGGGCCATGTGTTTCCGGACGGCCCGCCGCCGACCGGACTACGTTATTGCATCAATTCCGCTTCCTTGCGCTTTGAAGCCCAACCCGAGACGAAAGAGACGCCGCCAAAATGAAGTTCTTGTTCGATCTCTTCCCGGTCATACTTTTTTTCGGCGTGTTCAAATGGGGTGAAAACAACCCCGATGCCGCACAAACACTGATCGGCCAGTATCTGTCCGGTTTCATTTCGGGCGGCGCCGTCAGCGCCACCCAGGCCCCGATCCTGCTTGCCACCGCTGTGGCTATCATCGCCACGCTGGGGCAAATCGGCTATCTTCTGGCGAGGCGGAAAAAAGTCGATACCATGCTGTGGATTTCGCTGGCCATTATCACGGTCTTCGGCGGCGCGACGATCTATTTCAACAACGAGACGTTTATCAAGTGGAAGCCCACCGTCCTGTACTGGTTCTTCGCGGCCGCGCTGATCGCGGGCCAGTTTGTATTCCAAAAGAACTTCATACGCGTCATGATGGCAAAGCAATTCAGTTTACCCGACATGATATGGGACCGCCTTAACCTGGCCTGGGCCGGTTTTTTTGCGGCAATGGGCGTGGTGAACCTGTTTGTTGCTTACAATTTTTCAACCAATGCGTGGGTCAATTTCAAGCTGTTCGGTTTCACGGGACTGATGTTCGCCTTTGTGATTTGCCAAAGCCTGATACTGTCCAAATACATGAAGGATCCCGGATGACTGATCGACAGGAAAAGATCAGGCAGCGCCTGATCGCCGGCTTTGCTCCGCTCGAGTGCCGGCTCGAGGATGAATCCGCCCTTCATGCCGGACATGCGGGTGCCGCGTCGGGTGGCGGACATTATCGTTTACACCTCGTTTCGGCGTTATTTGAAGGGCAAAAACGGGTAGACCGGCACCGACTGGTGTATGATTGTCTGTTGGACCTTATGCAAACCGAAATTCATGCAATCGCCATTAATGCCGTAGCGCCATCCGAACTTTCCTCGGCGACTTCCGGCTAAATCGAAACCAATTCAAAACGACAATATTTCATCGCTTATTCATCGCTTGTTCACTGCTTATTACTACCGCTTTTTTACCGCTTATTTTCTGATTAATTTCATCCTTGTTAACTTTTTTTCCAATCTTTAGGAATAAACAATGACCTTACAACCCGCTCGCCTGTTGCTGCTCATTCTGGCAACCGCCGCCATCCCTGCATTCGCGCAAAATCTCGCCGTCGTCAATGGCAAACCCGTGCCGTCGTCGCGCGCGGACCTGATGATCAAGCAAATGGCTTCCCAGGGCCAGCAAGACTCGCCGCAACTGCGGGCGATGGTGAAGGAAGAATTGATCAACCGTGAAATCCTGATGCAGGAAGCAGACAAGCTTGGCCTTGGCGCTTCCCCGGAAGTCAAGAACCAGATGGAAATCGCGCGTCAGTCGATTGTGATTCGCGCGCTGGTGGCCGACTACGTTCAGAAAAACCCGGTGAAGGATGCGGACCTGAAAGCGGAATATGACAAGTTCAAGGCGCAGGCCGGCGACAAGGAATATCGCGCCCGTCACATCCTGGTTGAAAAGGAAGACGATGCGAAAGCCATCATCGCCAAGCTCAAGGGCGGCGCCAAATTCGAAGAACTGGCGAAGCAGTCGAAGGACACCGGTTCCGCAGCCAACGGCGGCGACCTGGACTGGAACGGTCCCGCACAATTCGTAAAACCGTTTTCCGACGCAATGGTCGCGTTGCAAAAAGGCCAGGTCACCGAAACCCCGGTCAAGACCCAGTTCGGCTATCACGTGATCAAACTCGAAGACGTGCGCGCGGCCAAGATTCCGGCGTTCGAAGAAGTAAAGCCGCAGATCGCGGAACAGCTCCAGCAGCAAAAGCTCCAGGCCTATCAGCAGGAACTGCGCAAGAAAGCAAAGGTCCAGTAATTTCGCCGCTTCAAATTGGCGCTCCTCGGAGCGCCTTTTTTATTGATTGAACTCATGCTGAGTACCCTTAACGTCTTCTTGATTTCGGCGTTTTTTTGCGTCGTCATGCTGCTGGTCTGGTGTTCTCTTCTGCGCAGCGGGATTCGCGGTGTCAGGGAATGGTCGGTGGCGAACGGACTCGGCGTGGTGGCGTTTCTTCTTTTCGCATTTGGGAAATCGTTGCCGCCGCTGATCGCCTATGAATTGGCCAATGCGACTTACGCGGCTGCGTCGGCTTCCGTCCTGATCGGCTTCCAGCGATTTCTCGGGCGCGAAACCTCGATCAAGGCGGTGGCCGCCGGGATCGTCCTTCTGACCATCGCGATCGCCGTTTTTCACTATGCGCTGGATTCGTTCATGCTGCGCACGCAGGCGGTATCCACGTTCCAGGTGGCGGTATGTCTGGCGATCGGGTTGACCGTATTCCGGGCGCGTCAGATTTCACGCTCGCGGTACCCGACCTATTTCACGCTGTCCATGGCATTGATCGTGGCGCTGGGACACGGGGCGCGCGGCGTGGTGCACGTGACCAATTCAAGCGAGCTGACATCGCTGTTGCAGCCATCCATGTGGAATGTGGTCTTTCTTTCGCTCGGCACGGTCATGCTGCCCGCACTGACGCTGGGCGCCATCATGATGGTGCACGATCGGATGATGGCAAAAGCCGAACATGCCGCAAACCGTGACTTCCTGACCGGCGCCTGGTCGCGGCGCGCCTTTTTCGAACTGGCGGAGCGCGAGCTCGCACGGGCACGGCGCGGCGCTCACGCGATTGCGCTGCTGGCCATCGACATCGACCATTTCAAATCGATTAACGATACTCTCGGCCATCAGGTTGGCGATGAAGTATTGGTGGACATGGCGCTGCGGGTAGAAACCGTGACCCGCAGCATCGACTATTTTTCTCGCGTTGGCGGCGAGGAATTTGCGGTACTGCTGCCGGATACCGACCGTCCGGCAGCACTGATGATTGCCGAGCGTCTGCGCGCGGCGCTGGATCGCTCGAAAGCGGGCGGACAGGCTGCGGCTTATACCGTCAGCATCGGCGTGGCAACCTTGCGCGGCACGGACTCGTTCCGCGAATTGATGCGGCGCGCCGATGCGGCACTGTATCAGGCCAAGGCGATGGGGCGCAACCGCGTCATTTGCGAAAGCATTTAAAAAATATCCGGCGCTACAAAATAGTTCGCTCAAAGCCGGGGTTGCAAGAAGTATCGCCATGGCGCAGTCCGGTTACGATACCGTCATGGACTTCGGCGAGAAGCAGCTGGAATGCCTTCCCGCGGATGCACGTGCGATGGTGGGCGAATTGGAGGAACAGATCCAACGACTGAAAACCAGGATAAATTCGTGGCAGGCGAACGGCCTTTCCTTGTTGAGCCAGGCTGCATCGACCGGAAATCTCGACGCGGTCATTCGCCTGGATGCGATGGGTGCCAATCTGCGCCAGCATGACGCGCATGGCGACCCGCCGATCTTCGCAGCGGCACGCGCCGGACAGTGGGCTATCGTGCTTTGGCTGCTGCGAAAAGGCGCCAGTGTCAACCAGTCAAATGGCAATACTGGCGACAGGGTGCAGATCTATACCGGGGATCCGGCACTTTCAGGGCGTGCCAGGGAAGAAATCCTTGCGCATGTCATCGACTCCGCGCGCAGCAGTTACCTGGAAGATGAGACGCTCTCCGCCGTGGAAAAATTCGGACGTTTTGCAATCAGGGTAGAGGCCGCGGAACGCATGGCCGCTACGCATACCAACCCGGCGGCGGAGATGCATACGGCCTTAACATAGCCTGAGCGACCTATCCTATCGATTTCCGCGCATTGCGGAACATCCGCATCCACGGCGAATCCTCGCCCCATTCGGCCGGATGCCACGACTGCTGCACTGTTCGGAACACCCGCTCCGCATGCGGCATCAGCACCGTGAACCGGCCGTCCGGCGTCGTCACCGAGGTGACTCCCTGCGGCGAGCCGTTCGGATTGTAAGGATAAGTCTCGCTGACCTGCCCCGGTTATCGACAAAGCGCATAGGCTTCCTGACATAACAGCGGTTTGCGCCTCACCGGATTTCTAACAGTTTTCCAGCCAGGGAACCGATAAGGCGCTCCTGTTACTCAGGGTGGTCTGCACAATCTCATTGTGGCGTGCCCCTGCAACCCACCTGGAAAGCTTGCGCCATGAGTAACACCGTACATCAGCATCTCCGGCCTCACGTTCCCGGCACATCGAGCGCTCCCCCCATACCGCATGTGCCGGAAGCAACAATCGGGCAGTCCGAAACATCCGGACCGGCCGCCGCCATCGTGATCGGCGCTCCCGCTCCGCGCCCCGCACTGATTCCTGAGTTATCGGGCCCGGCCGATCTGACGGCCAGCGAACCGCAGGTAACCAGCCGGATTATCCACAACGGCGAAGCGCGGGATCCGGAAGGCGTTTCCAACGCAGCCATGTCCGCCGAGCCCGCGACCGACCGGTACAGGGCGGTCGCTTATGAAACCCTGGAACAGCTCGGCTTCATCGGGATCAAGCTGCTGCACAGCGCCAGGGAGTTCTCCACCCTGAGCTTCTGGCTGCACGGAGCGGCGATGGCATTCATCGCGGAAACGGATGATGAGAAACTCGAAAAAGTCGATTTCGACAGGCTGAAATCAACGGTTCACTTTCTGATAATGGATAGTTGTTTTGACGCAGCACGCACGCTTTCGGAGCAGCACCAAAAAATCCAGTCGATCGGCGATATCAAGTCGCGCATCAGGACGGCGGATGTCGAAGGCGTTGACGAGGACAGACTTGTTTTTGAAGCGAGCGCTACGAACAGTGCCGAGAAGCTCGATATTTTGCTGAAGCTCGGCCTGGTCCCGAGCCGGCGGGCACTATGTGCCACACTCTCCGGCGGCCATTTTTCGATGGCGCGCCAGCTGGTCTGTCACGGCGCCGAAGTTGACGCACCGCTCGTAGTGAATGCGGCGTTTGCCGCAGCAGACGGCGGCGACCCCGATCTTGCCCGCCTTCTGCTGAAGGCCGGCCGTCTGATCGACGCGGCGGCGCTCTGTGCGGCCGGATCCGGCCACACCGCAATGATGAAGCTATGCCTGGAGCTGGGCGTCGATGTCAATCCACGGCTCCCCCGGTTCATTCCGCTGCGGTTCGCAGCGGCAGATGAGCATTCGGAAATCGTTAGGCTGCTTCTGGCGGCCGGAGCGGATGATTGGGGAGCAATAATCCGACGGGGCGCCTCGGAAAACATCATGCAAATCCTTCGCGCCCACAGAGATCGTATCGCCGCGCCGAACCTGGCAACCGACGACTGGTGGCTCGTGAGCGGCATCGCGCAAACCCTGGCCTCCGATGATCCCGCTCTTGCACGCTTCTTTGCTGGCAAAAATGAAGAAAAAGAGGCTGTCCTGAAGCGCTTCGAATCAGAACGAAAAAATAATACTTCATTGAAAGCAGCGGTCGCGAGAAAAATCGCCCTGGGGCAGGCCGGTCTCGATACCACCATGGTTTTCAAGGAGGCGCAATTGCAAGCCCTCACCGCCGACGCGCAATCGATCATAAAGCGTTTTCAGGAACAAATCGACAGTTTGAAAGGCCGGATCGATTCCTGGCAGGTAAATGGCTTGTCCCTGTTGACCCAGGCTGCCACGACAGGGAACCTGGCCGCAGTCCAGCGGTTGCATGCAATGGGCGCCAATCTGCGCCAGCACGACTGCCATGGCAACCCGCCTGTCGTCGCCGCGGCACGCGCCGGCAAGTGGGCGGTAGTGCTGTGGCTGCTACGACAGGGCGCCAGTGTCAACCAGTCGAACGGCAATACAGGAGACAACGTGCAAACCTATATCGACGACCCGACACTTTCAGGCAGCGACAGGGATGAAATCAGCGCCGGTTTCATCGACAGCACGGAGCCCAGTTATCTGAACGATAGCTCGCTTTCGCCGATGCAAAAGTTCGAGATATTCAGCAGCATGATCGAGGCCGGGGAAAACATGACCGCTACGCGGGCCAGCCCGGTCCCCGGCAAGCACG